>JAJRRM010000126.1 GCA_024279475.1 Alphaproteobacteria bacterium
CAAATTGGTGGGGGGAAAACTTACCTGTTAATAAAGGGAAATATAATTTTGATATCATTTCTTATGATTTTTTTCATTCAATGCAAGCTTCTTTTCAAGCATTAAAAGCTGGTTTGCTGGATGTAAGACAGGAGTTTAAGTCAGAACGGGGTAAAAAAAGATATGATTTTCCTGCTATGAAGAAAGGAAACATAGATTTGATTGAGCTTCCTCACCCGCGGACATCCGGAATGATGGGGATTCTCTTTAATATGCGAAAGCCTGTTTTTAAAAATATACATATAAGAGAAGCTCTCTCTTTAATGCTGGATTTTGAATGGATTAATAAAAACATATTTAATAATAGCTTTCTTCGTTTGCAGAGTTTCTATACAGGTACAGATTTTGAAGCTAGCGCCCCCCCTTCAGAAAAAGAATTGGAATTACTTCTTCCTTTTAAGGATCAGCTGCCAGAAGGTTTATTTAATAAACCATTCAGTTCTTGTAAAGGAATGGAAAAAAAGAGAGGCCGACGGGCATATATTAAGGAAGCTTTAAAGCTTTTTAATCAGGCTGGTTGGTTTATGAAAGAGGGGAAGCTTGTTCATGAAAAGACAAGGAAAACGCTCAAAATAAGCATCCTTTTACCAACACCTCTTTATGCTCGATTTATTAATGGCTTTGCTAAAGAACTTGGAAAAATAGGGATACAGGTAGAGCTGGAAGTTATGGATAAAGCCACCTACAAAGAGCGTATAGACCTTCAAGATTTTGATATGCTTGCAGGTTCTTTTTATCCATTTTTTGAGGTGCCGGGTAGCAAACTGAATTTGTATTGGCACTCTTCACAAGCAAAGAAAAAGGGAACAAAAAATTTAGCAGGAGTTCAAGATCCTGTGGTGGATTCTTTATTAAACAAAGTACAAATAGCAAAGACAGAGGAGGATCTTGTTTATGCTATGCGGGCACTAGATAGAGTTCTTTTGTACAGGCATTATTTAATTCCACAATGGTATTCAAAGAACTATAGGATTGCAATTTCTAAGTTCATTAAAGGTCCAGATCAGAAATTATATCATGGGTTTGGGCTTGACACTTGGTGGTTTATGCCGGAGAAATAAAAGGCATAAAATAAAATTATAAGCTAGGTGTCAATGGCGAAATATGCGCTGAAGAGGCTTCTCTTTATTATCCCTACTCTTTTAGGCATTCTAATGCTTAATTTTCTGCTTGTTCAGGCCCTGCCTGGAGGACCTGTTGAACAAATGATAGCTAGAATTCAAGGAGAAGGGGGAACGCAAGATCGCTTGTCTGGGGCTGTTTCTTCGGGGACAGATATGGATGTTCAGTATTTTTATAATGCCTCAACCACAACTAAATATGCAGGAGCTCAAGGGCTTTCTCCTAAATTTATCGCTGAGCTTGAAAAACAGTTTGGTTTTGATAAACCACCCTTAGAGCGCTTTATCCTAATGGTTAAAAACTATTTAAGCTTTGATTTGGGCAAAAGTTATTTTCGGGATCAAGATGTTGTTTCTTTGCTTATTAGTAAGTTACCAGTCTCCTTGTCATTGGGGCTCTGGTCAACCTTGCTTATCTATTTTATTTCTATTCCTTTGGGTGTGGCTAAAGCAGTTCGTGATGGTACAAGGTTCGATGTTGTTACGAGTGTTGCTATCATTGTTGGATATGCACTTCCTGGTTTTCTTGTTGGACTCCTTCTTCTTATTATCTTTTCAGGGGGGAGCTTTTTCGATTGGTTTCCTTTGCGTGGTATTGTCTCTGATGGGTGGTCGGACATGTCATGGCATAAGAAAATAACAGACTATATTTGGCATATGACACTGCCTCTTATTACAATGGTTATAGGGGGATTTGCAAGTCTAACATTATTAACAAAGAATTCCTTTTTGGAAGAAATTAATAAACAATATGTCCTGACAGCAAAAGCAAAGGGTCTCACATCTTATCGAATCTTATACGGACATATTTTTCGCAATGCTATGCTTATTGTAGTGGCAGGTGTTCCAACCGCCTTGGTGCATATCTTGTTTACTAGTGCGTTGTTAACAGAAGTTATTTTCTCTTTGGATGGTTTGGGTTATTTAGGTTTTGAAGCCGCATTGAATAGAGACTACCCTATTATGTTTGGTTTGCTTTACGTATTTAGTTTAACAGCGTTACTAATGAATATTTTAGGAGATCTTACCTATTCTTGGGTAGATCCACGGATTGATTTTGAAAAAAGAGAGGTAAGTTAATGGCTCTATCTCCTTTAAATCAATACAGATGGAAGATCTTTAAAAAAAATAAACGAAGCTTTTTGTCCTTACGATTTTTCCTCGTATTGTTTGGACTAAGCTTGATGGCTAATTTTATAGCTAATGATAAACCTTTGTTTGTTCACTATGACGACCAATTTTATTTTCCTATCTTTAAAAATTACCCAGAGACTATCTTTGGAGGCGATTTAGAAATAACGGCAGATTATCGAGATAACTATATAAAAGAGAAGATTGAAAAAAAAGGTTGGATGATTTGGCCACCAATTCCCTATAATTATGATACCGTGAATTATAACTTAGATAAGCCTGTACCCTCTTCTCCTACAACAGATAATTGGTTGGGAACAGATGATCAAGGTAGAGATGTTTTGGCTCGATTGATTTATGGGTTTAGATTGTCTGTTCTCTTTGGTTTAACGCTTACAATTATTGCTGGCTTTTTAGGGGTTATGATAGGAGGCTTTCAAGGATATTTTGGAGGAAAATTTGATCTTATTACCCAGCGTATAACAGAAGTGTGGATGAGTTTACCACTCCTATATATGATTATTATCCTTACGAGCTTTATTAAAGCTTCTTTTTGGTGGCTTCTCATCATTCTCGTTTTTTTTAAATGGACGGCTCTGGTATTTGTTGTTCGGGCAGAATTTTTAAAGGCACGAAATTTAGAGTATGTAAAAGCAGCCCAAGCCTTGGGTGCGCCGCGCCGACTTATTTTATGGAGGCATATGCTGCCCAACGCTATGGTGGCTGCCTTAACAATGTTACCGTTTGTTTTGAACGGTGCTATTACAACACTTACTTCTTTGGATTTTCTTGGGTTTGGATTGCCACCAGGTTCAGCTTCTTTGGGAGAATTGCTCTCTCAGGGGCGTAATAATATTCATGCGCCATGGTTAGGTATTAGCGGATTTGTGGCGTTAGCTTTATTAATGAGTCTCTTAACTTTTATTGGAGAAGGTATTAGAGATGCTTTTGATTCCAGAAAAATAAGAAAAATATAAATTATATGAAACAACAACCAATGCTTAATGTTCAAAATTTAAGTGTCGCTTTTCATCATAAGGGAAAAGTTAACACAGTTGTGAATAACATAAGTTTTTCAATTGCTCCTGGAGAAACCACAGCGATAGTTGGAGAAAGTGGATCTGGTAAGTCTGTTAGCGCGCTGTCTATTTTAAAATTGCTGCCGTACCCAAAGGCTTTTCATCCCACAGGTCACATTTTTTTTGGAGAAAAAGATCTGCTAACGATGGCAGATGAAGATATTCGTCAGTTGAGAGGAGGGGATATTAGTATGATATTCCAAGAGCCTCTTACGTCTCTTAATCCACTGCATACAATTGAAAAGCAAATTTCTGAAATACTATTTTTTCATGAAAAAAAAACATCAAAGGAAATAAAAAAATACACATTAGAACTTTTAGAAAAGGTTAAAATACGGGATGCTTCTAAGAGATTGGGAGCGTATCCCTATGAACTTTCTGGTGGAGAACGGCAGCGTGTGATGATTGCTATGGCTATTGCAAACAAACCAAAGCTCTTAATTGCAGATGAACCTACTACAGCACTAGATGTAACAGTACAGGCAGAAATAATAAAATTACTTATGCAGTTGCAAAAAGATATGGGCATGTCCATTTTGCTTATTAGTCACGACTTGCGCTTGGTTAAATCTGTGGCACAAAATACGTATGTCATGAAAGATGGGCATATGATTGAGTCAGGATTGACAGAGAATATTTTTAAAAACCCAAAAAAATTCTATACAAAAGAACTTATGAAACCACTGCCAAAGCCACGTTCTTTAAAAGAAAAATCTAACAAAATTATACTGAATCTAGAAAGTGTGCGGGTGACCTTCTCTCTTAAAAAATCATTTTTTGGGAAAGTATTAGATAGTTATACAGCGGTAAATAATGTGTCTGTTTCTTTAAAGGAAGGCCATACTTTGGGCATCGTGGGAGAGAGTGGATCGGGCAAGACAACTCTGGGTTTGTCTATGTTGCAAATGATACAATATCAGGGTCTCATTTCTTTAGAGGGAAAAGACCTTAAAAAAATAAATAAAAAAAATCCGCGGGCTTGGCGTACAAGTATGCAGCCTGTTTGGCAAGATCCTTATGGATCATTGAATCCACGTATGGGAATTGGAGAAATTATTTTAGAAGGCATTAAAATTCATAAAAAAGGTTTAAAGGCCCAAGAATACAAGAGTCTTTTAGAGGAAATACTAGATGAAGTACAGCTATCCAGTTCTATGCAACAAAGATACCCACACGAACTATCAGGAGGGCAGAGGCAGCGTGTTGCTTTGGCCAGAGCTCTTATTCTAAAGCCTAAAATACTTATTTTGGATGAACCTACTTCTGCTCTGGACCATACGATTCAGCGACAAATAGTAAAGCTTTTGCAAGATTTGCAAGAAAAATATAATTTGTCTTATGTATTTATTAGCCATGATTTGGCTGTCATTAGAGCTTTAAGCCATAATGTATTGGTTATGAAAGAAGGATATGCTGTGGAGCAAGGAACTGTGCAAGCTATTTATGATAATCCTCAAGAGACATATACAAAACAGCTATTAAAGGCCTCTAAGGTTATTTAACTACCTTTAAATGTTTGCCATAGAGAGAGTGATAGTCTGGAGACAGTGTACAGGGAGGTGTCTGTTGGTAATATAAATAGGGAGTTAGATTATATAATTCTATACTGTTGGATTCAACAGAAGTCCAAATAAACAAGATAAATGACTACAATATATTAAACATAAGAAAATTAAATACCTTAATAATTTTGTAAAGTCAGACCATGGAAAGCTCAAATGCTTAATAATGCCAACCCAGAGGTTTAAATCCATAAAAAGAGCTTTATGTTCCCCATGGATTTTTTACGCGCTAATGATAATAGGAAAGATGTTTCCTTGTATAGCTAGAGCTGAAGTGGTGGGCCTGGTAGGACTTGAACCTACGACAACACCGTTATGAGCGGTGGATTCTAACCAGCTGAACTACAGGCCCGTATCAGTGAAAATGCCTTTTCTATTTAAAGCCGTCAAGAGAAAAGTAATGTAGCCCTGTAGAAAGATAAAAATAGGGGAGGTCTTAGAATAAAAGATTTTATTTAAATCTCTAAGATGAGGGGGGATAGAATTTTGTATTTACTCTCTTTTCTTATATTTAGTTTGTAATAAAATTGTTGATCTAATCAAGAGTATGCAGCATTTTTTTTCCAAAAATTTCATAGCGCCAACCACTACTAAGACTGGAATCTTTGTGCCAGATAAATTTTACGAGATCTTTACGAGAAGCAATAAGAAACTCGGGAATATCAAGTTCTTGAGCTGTGGTCTTAAGTTCTTTTTTTAGGTTTTTAATAAGAGCATCTTCTTTTTTAGAAAGACGACGATGAGGCCATTGGGGAGCTTGTTCTTCAGGCATATTTTCTGCTTGTTTTAAAAGGGAAAAAAAATAATCTTTTTGATCAATAGTGAGGGAAATTTTATGAAGGAGGAGCTCAGATAGCCATTTATCTTCTGTATCAAAAGGGGAATCAGACCAGCGAGCCAGAGTATCGTGGTTGACTATATGTTGTATAGGTTTATTTTTTTCTTGAGCGTGTAGTTCTCGCCAGGCAGTTAAAACTTGGGCGTATGCCATAGCTCTGGGGGAAGTATTACGAGGGGGAACTTGGCGCCAAGATTGCCAGGGATCATGGTTATTTTTTATTTTATTAAGAAGCTTGGTCATATCTTCTTCTAGCCAAGCTATATAGCTACGTTCTTGAAGTTCTTTAGATTGTATGGCCCAAATATCCTCTAAGTAAGCAACATCTTGCACAGCATAATTTAGCTGCTTTGAGCTAAGAGGCCTTGTTAGCCAGTTGGATCCTTGGCAGGATTTATCAAGCTCAACTCCTAGCATTTTCAGGGCAATTTTATCTAGACCCATTTGCTGGTTAGCACCGCAAAAGAGCGCTGCATGTTGAGTATCTATAAAAGTATCAGGCAGGCATTTAAATAAGCTATCCAAAATTACTAGATCATCATGAGCGGCATGAAAAATCTTCAAAATAGAAGGATTTGTAAGAAGATCCTTAAAACAGTCAAAATTTTCTTCCGAATAGTTTAGAGGGTCTAAGATAAAGGCTTTATTAGCGTGACAAGATTGTAAAAGAGCTGGTTTTGGCCAATAGGTGGTTCTCCAAATGAATTCTGTATCAATAGATAAGGTCTTAGGAGGGTTGCTATACCAAGATAAAATATTTTCCTGAACAAGAGGCGCCTTTACATTTTCAGTCACGTAGAAGAGTCTTTCCCATCTGTAGGCGATGTTTGTTTTATACCCTGGCGTCGCCGTTTTAGATTTTCTCTCAATGCAACAGCTTCTCTGGCATTTCTCTCAGAAAAATGACTGGGTTTATTAGATTGCTTAATGCTCATTGTCTCTACTTAAAATCTATTTAAGGAAGGGCTACACAGAATTAGCCTACTGCATGGGGGGAAAATATGCAACAAACTCTTGCGATGAGGGAAAATGTATGGCATTTATTATAGCCAATAACGTTGCTGCTGTGGCTTAGTGGTAGAGCACACCCTTGGTAAGGGTGAGGTCGCGAGTTCGATTCTCGCCAGCAGCACCAGCTTCTTCCCACGTGCTAAAAATATCCGCGAGTAATGAGATTCTATAGCACGAATAGTAGATAGCATGCTTTTTTAATTACGGACTTTCTTAGCAATAGCATTTAGCACCCCATTGATAAATTTCTTTTCTTCTTCTGTGCCATAAAAACTACCTGTCACATCGAGATATTCATTGATAATGATAGGAGCTGGCAGGTTAGGAAAGTGCAAAAGCTCAAAACTAGCGAGGCGTAAAATACTACGTACAACAGTATCAAGGCGAGAAAAATTCCACGCTGGCGTTAAATGATTTTTAATAAGGGAATCAAGAGTATCTAAATTATCCGTAGCACCCGTTAAAAGCTGAGAAAAAAAGACTTTATCGAGGCCTTTAAGGGCATTTTCCTGTAAGTAGTTAGCTTCGGTTAAGAAGGTAGCTGGTGCAATAGGCTGTATATCGGGTCGTGCGCTATTTTGGAATAGTGCTTGTACAGCAGCGAGGCGTGTAAGAGTCCGACGGCGAAATTTAGACATTTTCAAAGACCACTTATGTTATGATAGGTTTTATACCTTAAAAAAGCGGGTTCTTTCAAGTATAAAATGAACGTATCAAAGAATAGTAAGTTTAACTCTTGTCCCTAAGTAAAAACTTTTAAAAATCGGAATATTAGGATGAAGAATTAAAGCTAAAATCATACATATAATATAGGAAAGGTTTACTTCTTAATAGCTATAAATTTTATAGACGCTTGCAATGAGACCCTATTGTAAAAATAAGATAATCTGGAGATAGCTCTCCCAGGGTATAAGGGAGAATATTTAATGAATGATTTTTAAATGGAAACACTATCAAGGCGAAATCATACAGGGATGTATCCGTTGACTTAGAAGTTTCCTAATAGATAGTAAAATATAGAATAGTCTTGACTATTAGTTAATCTTGTATAGAATAGTCGTTATGAAGCGTATCCAACAAACGATAATAACAAAAGACTTGAACAAGAAAATGGTTTTACTTGTTGGCCCTCGCCAGGCTGGAAAAACTTGGATAGCTAAAGAAATAGCCCAGACCTTTAAACGAAGTGTTTACTTAAATTACGATCAAATCTTGGATAGGAAGAAAATTCAAAATCAATCATGGCTTCCAGACACACAACTTCTTGTGCTTGATGAGCTCCATAAAATGAAAGGATGGAAGAACTATTTAAAAGGCGTATTTGATACAAGACAGAAAAATATGAAACTCTTAGTAACGGGAAGTGCACGACTTGATGTCTATGACCAGGTAGGTGATTCTCTAGCAGGGCGATATTTTAGACATAGACTATATCCTTTTTCGCTTGCAGAGTTAAAACAGCTTTCATATCCTCTGGATATGGGAAAATTAATAAGAAGGGGTGGTTTTCCAGAACCGTATTTAGAGGAAACTGACATTGAAGCTAAGAGATGGCGTTCCCAATACGTAAATAGCCTTTTAAGTACAGATGTTTTTGATGTAGGGAACATACAAAACATAAAGGCGTTGCGTTTAATTTTTGAGCTTTTGCGTAATAGAGTAGGAAGTCCTATTTCCTACCAATCGTTAGCTGAGGATGTTCAGATTTCACCTATTACAGTTAAAAAATATATTCAGACTTTAGAGGCTATTTTTGTTATTTTTTCTGTTTCTCCATTTTCTAAAAATATAGCTCGGAGCTTATTAAAAGAGCCTAAAATTTATTTTTATGATACGGCTTTAGTAGAAGGAGGAGAGGGGGCTACTTTAGAAAATTTTGTAGCAATTAGTCTCTTAAAATCCCTGCATTATAAGAATGATGTTTTAGGAGAAAACAACAAACTCCATTATATAAGGACGAAAGATGGAGAAGAAGTTGATTTTTCTCTCATAAAGGATGGAAAAATTGAACTACTGGTAGAGGTAAAACAATCCGATGAGAAAATAAATAAAACTCTAAAAAAGCTTCATCAGAAGCATGATGTAGAATCTATTCAGATTGTACAGCACCTACGTAACGAATTTGAGGAATCAGGAGTTAAAGTATTAAAAGCAGAAAATTTTCTCTCATCACTTGCCCTTTAGAAGAATAAATCAGGACGTTGAGAGGGAAGAAAGAGTGATGGTAAAAAGATATTAAATAAAGGGATTTAACCAATTCCATTCGGCCAGCAAAACAATCCAGGGAATTGAAGCTATGGCTATGGTTCTAAAAATTAGAAACCACTATATCAGACACTCAATAAAAGAACAAAAGACCTTCATTCACAAATTCTTCGGCATTTATAACTATGGGTAACTCTTGCCTAGATCAATCATGGCAACCTTTTAGCAGATCTCACGCCTCATCTTTATACCACTACCGTTTTAACTATGTTGGATTGCCTGTAAGCCGGGTTCTGTACTTATTAGTTAAGCAGCAACTATTCATCTAGAGCTTATGTTACCATAAGCCTCGAGCGATTAACCCAAACGCAACACTCGAGAATTGTGCGCCTTGCAAGCAAGGCAAGCGTTTCTATTCAATCTTGCTCCTGGTGGGGTTTACCATGCAACTTTTGTTACCAAAAGCTCGGTGCGCTCTTACCGCACCATTTCACCCTTACCTCATGGAGGCGGTATATTTTCTGCGGCACTTTCCCTAGGGTTACCCCCGCCGGATGTTATCCGGCACCATTTTCCCGTGGAGCCCGGACTTTCCTCGGCGCAAGCGCCGCAGTTGCCCAGCAATCCAACAAAATTAACTATAAAGAAAAATTTAAAGAATGTCATTATTTTTAGGTATTTCCCTCACTTCTAGGGGGGAGGGGGTAGAATTTTCTATTTAAGTATCAGTGTAAGAAGATAAAAATTACGCAATAATATAATTAGAATATAGCGATAATATGTTTAGGAGAAGGTTTATAATTTTTTTTAAGAGCGGGGTATATTCAGTATTTTAGAAAATTAGCTCATCATAGCTTGTTGTAAAAAGGCTTCACCAATGCGAAAAGCACGGTCATCAATGCTATGTTCAAGACCTGGGAGGAGATGTTCTTCTACCTTTAATCCCTCTGCTTTGAGTTTGTGGGATGATGCTTCAAATAAGGGTAGGGGAACCACAGTATCTGCATCACCATGGATAAGACAAATATCTATATCTTTTGCTTCTATTAAGGGCTCATCAGGGCTAAAGATACCGCCAGAATAGGCTAAAATACCCCTGACTTGAGGGCATCTATAGAGGCCTGTATATAAGGCCATCATGGCTCCTTGTGAGAAGCCCATAAGGATTGTATTTTCCAGAGGTACCTTTGTGTGCTCTACCGCGTTCAAAAGAGCTCGTTCTAAATATTTGCTGGCATTTTGAGCGCCTCTATACAGTGTATGTGGGTCCATATCCTTAATATAAAACCACTGTCGTCCGCTGGGCACATCTTGGCACGGTTCCGGTGCTTGCAGCGAATATATTCCTAAATTTGGCAGGGTCTGTTGCCACAAATTACCTATATGCAATAAATCAAAGCCATCAGACCCATAGCCATGCAGCATAATTAAGTTATGAGAAGCTTCTGAACGGTTTGTTTCTAGAGGGATATACTCATAAGTTTCTTGCACGCTTAGCCTCTTAAAATTAATTGAATGCTATCATTTTATACTATCATGATCAAGTAGTTGTATAAAAAACAGCCATTGTGTACAGTGAGTATTCTTTAACAAACAATGAATGGAAAATGACTTATATAGTTGCTAATTGGAAACTTCATGGCTCCCAAGATTTTGTTAAAAATTATAGTGAAATTCTGGGTGCTTGCCTAAATACAGCTCCTAAAGAAAAAAATATAACAACTATTATTTGTCCCCCATTTCCTTTTCTTGAAAGAGTTGCTTTAGCTGGTGTAATACACGGTTTTTCAGCTGGTGCACAAGATTGTAGTGCTTATGAGTCTGGTGCACATACAGGAGATGTAAGCGCCTCAATGATTAAAGAGATAGGAGCTGGCTATGTTATTATAGGTCATTCTGAGTGCCGCCAGAAAAATCCTAATGAACATCAATACATTTCTCAAAAGATTCTACAGGTACAAAAGGCGGGGCTTACGCCTATTTTATGTGTTGGTGAATCTTTGGACGTGCATAATACGGGAAACGCAGATTCCTTTGTTCTTGATCAATTAGAGAAAGCTCTAAAAAATTACATTGATCTAAAAAATATTCTGGTTGCTTATGAGCCTATTTGGGCTATAGGTACAGGTAAAACAGCAACACTTCAAGATATTGTATATATGCATCGGGCTATAAAATCAGCACCTTTGCTAAAAAATCTAAATATTCCCATATTGTATGGGGGATCTGTCAAACCCGATAATACGTCAGAGATCCTTACTTTGGACACTGTCCAAGGTGTTTTGGTGGGAGGTGCTAGTTTAAAGGCAGAAACCTTCAACTTCATTGTTAAGGCTGCTTTTTAATTATTTTTTCTTGCAAAATGAGTTCCTTTTTTGTTACAAGGAATTAAATTTAAGAGGATATTATGAGTAAATTAACCCTTTCAATAGAAAAATTATCAGATGCACATAAAAATGAATTTAATCAGTTAAAGCAAAAATCACGTTTATCGGAGCGTCTTGATATTATAGAGAGTCTCGAAAAACATTTCCCAAAATGTTTTAACCTTAAAAAACCAATACCTCTAAAATTGGGTATCGAAGCTGATGTAATGAAAAACTTGCCTGAAGGATTTCACGTTTCTCGCAAAAAGCTTCAGCGTGCTATAAAATACTATGTTTCCAATATCACCTACAGAACAATACTTGTTAAAGAAGCTTTTCGCTATGATTTAGAAGGTAATACGATAGGAACTATTGATCTTAACCATAAAGCTGAAGCTTCTCGTTGGTTGGCTGAAATTCGAGCTATGCGAAAAGAAACTTTGGCTGCTCGATAAACTCTCTCTATTTCTAATAAAAATAGAACTTTTATATTCTAAAAATATAGATTTATTTAATTTTAGAAGTATTTCTAGTAGTTTATTAAAATATAAGCATAAACTATGCTCACACTCAAAAAACCGTGGTTTTTCTAGACAATTTTATTGACTTTTTGGAGGGGTTGTGCGAAACTCTCTTAGAGACATTGTTTTTTAACTTTTTATAAAAATAGACTTGCCAAGATGAAAAAATTAATAATAAGAGTTGCTCTATATAGAGAAGAGCACCAATCTCTTCATATCTTACTAGGTATTGCCTTACTGGGGCTTGCTGTTTTTTTAGCGGCTCTTATTATAGCCACTGTTGATCCAGTAGTTTTTCAAAAAACATCCCCCTTGCCTGTTCAATTATTTTCTTCTGTAGAAAAACCTTATACAAAACCTTTAGCAACGCAGCCTTTGCCTTCTTCTTTGGAAAATAAATCCCTTAATAATTTAACAAAAACTATTCAGATAAAATCTGGAGATACGCTAGCACACTTGTTGAAAAAAGAGGGTATACCCAATGAGTCTGTTTATAAAATAGTCCAAGCTTTTGATAAAATTTTTTCTGTTAAAAAACTAAAATCCGGTCACAAGATTTCTCTAACCTACCGTCCTTTAGAAAATGATGATATCCAGTTGTTTGAGCTTTTTTTTCGTCCAAATTTAGACAAAATTATCTCTGTAAAACGTATAGATAATCTAGCTAATAAACCTGTTTATGAAGCAAAAGAATCAGCTATTCAGCTAGAAAAAGAGTTGCGTCGTATATCGGGACAGGTAAATACATCTGTCTTTTCTTCTATGCGAGAACGAGGAGTTTCTCCTGCTTTGATAAACACGCTTATCCATGCTTTTAGCTATGACATAGATTTTCAACGTGATATTCGTTCTGAAGATAGTTTTGAGGTTGTAATGGAGCGTTACTTTGATCCCAATACGGGTGCTGATCGGGCAGGTGAAATTCTCTATGCCTCTTTAAGTGTAAAAGGAAAAGAACATAAAATTTACTATTTTCATCCCAAAAAAGGGGAACCAAATTTCTTTACAGAAAAAGGCTTAAGTATTAAAAAAGCCTTCCTTAGAACACCTGTGAATGGTGCACGTATTTCTTCTGGATATGGTCGACGCAAGCATCCAATTTTAGGCTATACGAAAATGCATAAGGGTATCGATTTTGCTGCCTCTGTAGGAACGCCTGTCATGGCAGCTGGTGACGGATCTATCGATAGGATAGGTAGAAACGGTTCTTATGGAAACTACATTCGCTTAAAACATAAGAATGGCTATTCTACAGCCTATGCACATTTAAAAGATTTTGGTAAAAATCTTAAAAAAGGTAATCGCGTTAAGCAGGGGCATATCATTGGTTATGTTGGTGTAACTGGACGCACATCAGGTCCACACCTTCACTATGAAGTATTAAAGAATAGTAGACATATAAATCCGAAAGCTATGGCAAATAAATCTGTTGGCGAAAAACTAACAGGCAAAGATCTTAAGAACTTTGAAAAAGAAAAAGCTAAAATTGAAACAAAAATGGCTAAATTGGACAGATTAGGAGTTGTTCTAACAAAAATAGCTAGCCTTGTTGTTAAAAGGCCCAATTCTACCGCGTCTTAAACGATAATTAAATTTAAAAATAAAATCATATAGGACACTATTACCTCTAGAGGGGGGATAGAGAGCTTTGATGCTAGTTAGCACATGCTGGATGCTCTCTAAGAAAGACAGAAAATGAGACTTAAATCTAAATATTTGGCAAGCCTATGTGCAAAACACAAGCTTCCCCCTAAATTTCAGTAGCAAAGCTAAAATGCTTAGATTTTTGAAATCCAGCATATGTTAAGGACGACGTAACAGTTACCTGAAGCTCTAGACTAGACATAGAATCTTTCTTGCTAGAAGTTGTAAATAATACTGTGGGGGATGCCTTTTCTCTTTCTTCTAAAAATCTAATAGAACTTTGGCATAATTCCTTAAGTATATTGCTCGAAATATCATCGGTTACAACAAAAGTGATGTTAGTAATTGAGGTTGGTAGTGTCTTCATGAAAAGAGAAAGCATTCCCTCCTCCTCAATTTTAGAGACCTTTAATTCTGTTGAATTTGCTTCGTTCATTGTGCATTCTAAAAGGCCAGTTTCATTTAATTTTAGTAAGATTTTCAGGTCTCCACTAAATCCAAGTATATTTGAAAATCTAGAATAGTATATGAGATCACTATCAGTTTTTATTTCCAATACCATAGTTGGTATGGAAGGTTTTTTCAAATTGTAGATCTCTTCAAATACAGAACGCCATTTTTTTTCATTAAAAAGAAGCCTAAGAGGTTTTGTTGCTAGCAAGTGAGGAAGGTATTTTATTATTTTTTTTAATTCTTCTACTGGAGAGTCTCCATATCCTGAGTTTACTTTTAGAACAAGAGCTTTAGCGATTTTTACTAAGGAGCTAAGGTTTGGTTGAAGCCTTAAAAATCCTAGAGCGTGTTTTAACCGATCTTCATCATATGCGAGGGAATTTTCTAGACAATTTAATACAAACCCGACTATTTTTTCTGGATTAACATCCTGGATGCTAATACTTTTTCCAGCGCTAGTAGCACCATAGAGTGTTTCATCAAATTCTTCCTTTTTTTTAAGAAGTGCATTTGACTCCTCTTGTAGTTGACTTCGCCGCAGTGCTCCACCACTAAGAGGTTTTTTTTCAGATGTTTCTCCTCCTCCTTTAGAAGCAGCTTGCATAGCTTGACATGAATTAATATTGAGAAGAAAAACTCCAATTAATAAAAAGGTATAAAAGCTTTTTAGGAGGAGTGTATTTAGGGATTTTATCATTAGAGAGTCTCTTTTAATTTTATAGGAGTATAGACTAGTACGCTCTTATTTAAATGTAAATTTAATTTTATGTGTATAAGTAAGTATAATTTACGAATAGAGGCATTTAGATATAATAAAAAATTAATTTAAGGGGTTTTCTTTATAAGAACAAGGGAACTGTTGGTTTTATTAAGACCTAAAAACAGAGTTTTTACTTGCGAGGTTTTTTTTATTGTTTACTAAATATTTTTCCAAGAAGTAAAGGTGATTTTAACTTCATAAACAATCCCCCGGTAAGAATGAGAGCAGCGCCTATCAATCTCTCATAGGTAAAGGTATAGCCTTCGTATACATTTGATAAAGTGAGAGATATAAGAGGAGTTAAAATCCAAACATAACTAGCTTTACCAGCGCCTACCCTTGATACTAATACAAGATAAAGAGGAAAAGTTAGGAACGTTATAATAATTAAATAGCCAAGTGACCAAACATATTCATAACTATAATCAAAAGAAAGAGTTCTGTATCTTAGAAAAGCAAACAGGAAAGAAAATATACCACCGAAAAGCATAGAATACCCTGTTGCTAAAATAACATTCACTTTTTTTTCTTTAAGTTTTTCAGAAAGATTCATCCCTAAAGAAGAAAGAAAAGTGCTTCCAAACGCAAGGAGAAATCCGATGATAGCAAAAATATTTTCACTGTGACTAAGGTCTCTAAGAAACAGGAAAAACACCCCAACTACCCCTATGAATACGCCCAAAATTTCTTGGCGCTTAGGAACTTTCTTAAATAGAAAGAGCCGCCATATCATAGCAGGGATAATAAGGAGAGAGACAGTAACAGCTAGAAGACCAGAAGTTATGTATTTAGCAGCAAGATAGATAAGCATATAGTTAATACTAAATAGAAGAAATCCTTGAATAGCACATAAAACATAGTTACTTCTTTCTTTCATATTCTGTTCTTTTTGAAAAAGAAAAGAATATGAAAGTGTAAAAATACCGGCTGCTATAAAACGATAAGCTACACAAAATTCAGGGGAAACATATTTGATTTGATAAGGGGTAGCAATCCAGCCAGCACCACCTAAAAGGCAACAGATGAGAAACAATAAAGTGTCTTTTTTTATCATCTTTAAACACCTAATCCTAGTTTATTCTTGTTTTTCCGTCATTCAGCACTTTTTTAGAAAAAAAAGCAACAGCTTTATTTAAAATAATCCTATAAAATTAAACTGGTATATTATAGATAAACTTGCTAAAAGGGGGAGAAAGTTGTTTTTTAGGGTCCTTCCAAAAATGATAGGTTAGCTGTGTGCGTTATATATCTAAAATCATAGAAGGCTTCAAATCGTTTTTGAAAGCTCCTAATTGGCCTAAATTTTTAGCTCTTATTGTATTGGGTTTACCACCAGGGCTTATTTTTACTTTTATCCTTAGTACCTTACAATTTTGGCTTAACTCCTATAACTTAAGTAAGATTATGATAGGGATGTTCTCCTTGGCTATTTTGCCAAATGCGCTGAAGTTTATCTGGGCACCGTTCTTAGAAATTATTAATTTCCCCATCCTTTCTAGATATTTACCCAATAGATATGCATGGTCTGTTGCTCTGTGTGTAATTCTTTGTTTTCATTTGATTTTTATATCTTATCAGTCGCCAGGAAAGGATGTAGGGTTTGTCTTTTTTTTAGTTGTCGTTATGTCTACTCTAACAGCCTCTTTAGAGATTAATTTGGATGCTATTCGAATAGAGCTTTTTCCAAAAAATCAGCAAGGCTATGCTTCGTCTTTTTATGCGTTTGGATATAGATTGGGTCAAATTATAGGTGCCTTTGGTGTGCTTTATGTTTCAGCATATTTTTCTTGGCAGATAGCTTTCTTTTTTGTTGTAAGTATCCTTGCTTTTCTTTCATTTTTTCTTGTTATTTGTGCAGCTTCTTTCTATCCAAAGCCACTAGTTGAAAAGAAAAAAAGAGAGAATAATTTTTTAAAGATACCGCCTAAAGAACAGTTTCTAATAGCTTTAAATCGTTTTAAAGAGCCTTTTTTAACATTTATAAATTCAAAGCACTGGTTTTCTGTATTTTTCTTTATTTTTGCCTTCCGTCTAGGAGATAGCTTTATTAATAATATGTCGAATATATTTTATTTAGATATAGGGTTTAGCCAGTTAGATATAGCAAATGTGGTGAAGTTTTTTGGTGTTTTTTTTACTATTTTAGGCACCTTTATAGGGGGCTATTTGGTTATGAAATATAATGATATAAATGCCTTATTGATTTCAGGATTTATTCATATTTTATCAAATTTTATGTACTTAATTCAATCCTATGTTGGCTATGATTTTACGCTATTTTATGGTGCTGTAGCCTTTGAAAATATTACCGCAGGGATGGCTACAACAGCATTTGTAGCTTATTTATCTAATTTGTGTAAAAAGCCCTATACAGGATCTCATTATGCTCTTTTTTCTTCAATCTGGTATTTAAATACAGCTTGTGCAGGCATTGGAGGAATTTTGGCTAGTTATCTTTCTTGGTCTACTTTTTTTATTGTATGCATTATTATTGGCTTTGCTTCTTTGAGTTTTATATTTTACCTAAAAAAGTTTATCATTCAATTTGAAAAATAGGAGAGGGACACTTATAAACTAGCTCAGGATCCCTTCTAAAAAAACTCGAATAGGAGCATAACTTTTTCGATGATGTATGCTAACACCAAATTTTTTTAACGCCTCTTGATGATGTTTTGTACCGTAGCCAGCATTGTTTTTCCAATTATAATGAAAGTACTCTTCATGTAATTCCTCCATTAATCTATCTCTGTGTACCTTGGCAACTATTGAAGCCATAGCAATAGGTAAAATTTTCTGGTCCCCTTTTATAATACAGGTCATAGGGGTACTTATTTTAGGTCCATGGTTACCATCTATTAAAACACTATGAATAGGGAGAGTAAGCTTTTTTAAAGCTCTGGACATGGCAAGATGTGTCGCTTTTCTTATGTTTAAGGTATCAATTTCTTGTACTGAAGCCTCTCCAATAGAAAATTCAAATCCAGCACTGGGATTTTGTATGTCCTGAAAAATTGAGAAGATTTCCTCTCTTTTTTTTTTACTTAATTTTTTTGAATCATCAATGGGTAAGTTATATACTTTGGGGAGAAAGTCTGGATAAATAATGACAGCAGCAGCTATAACAGGGCCTGCCCAAGGTCCAACGCCTGCTTCGTCAACGCCTGCGATACCCAATGTTTTAGGTGCTTCGAGCATTAGTCTACTTTCTTTTTACTAGCCTCTTTTTGAAGAGAGGGTTTCTTCCCTTCTTTATTTACAGAGGGTGTTTGTAAATGATCTTTTACCGTAGCATAAGACTCTCGAACACGTGACATTTCAGGAGCATAGACATGATCTATTGCTTCGCGTAAAGAGAGTTTTCTGCGCCTGTAGGCAAGAGGAATCTCTTTAAGACGGCGAACAGTAGTTAGCCATATAGGGCTAAAAGCCAGAGATAAAGCTGTAAGGGTAATGACGAGTTTCTTTCCTTCTAAGTCGATTATACCAACATCCATGCCCATAGTAGCTAGCAAAAAGGATAATTCTCCTATCTGAGCCAACATAACACCGCATAAAAAAGCTTGGTGCCAGCTGATTTTAAATAAATGGAATATAGAAATATTTAAAAATGTTTTGAAAATAGTCATAAGAAATAAAAGAATGAAAATTTTTCCAATATTATCCCAAATAAAAGTTAGATCAAGCAAGAGTCCAATAGACAAAAAGAAAATCATAACCAAGATACTTTGAATAGGGTGAGCTGTTTTTATAAGTTTTTCCTTAATAGCACTGTTACCTAAAATAATGCCGGCTACAAAAGCACCGTAAGCAGCAGTGATACCAATAACACCTGCAAGAGCAGCAAGTCCAAAGCAAAAGGCCATTCCAGATAAAGGAGCTAAGTCACCAGAATTTTTAAGCTGCTTAACAAAAGGGAGTTTCAGTGTTTTTTCACGGCCACCGAGATACCAAACAAGAAAGGCTAAGAAAATAAACGATAAAACAATTGTAAGTCCAGAAAAAAAGGTGCTTGATGAACTGTTTGCTACTACTTCAAAAGAGCGTAGAAACAAAATCATAGGAACAAAGGCAAGATCTTGTGCAATAAGAACTCCCAGTGCTAGCCGGCCTGTATCCGTTTTAAGTTCACCGGTCTCTTCCAGCATTTTTATGGAAACAGCAGTGGAGCTTAAAGATATAACAAATCCTAGCAAGATAGCTTTTTGAAAACTCCAGTCAAAGAAAAATTTCATCAAAAGCATTACAGAGACACTAGCCATAATTTGCAAGAATACACTGCCAACAGTTACTTTCCATTTTTCTCGAAAAGTTTTTAGATCAAGCTCAAGTCCAACTAAGAAGAGAAGCATGAGAACACCCAGTTCAGCTAATATCTCTATAGCATTTCTATTTTCAAATAATCCTAGAAAAGAAGGGCCTAAAACAAAACCTGCTAACAAATAACCAAGAACAGCGGGTTGTTTTAGCTTTGTTAGGGTAATACCACCCAATAGAGCAGCAACCATAAGAATGGCAATTTCAGTTAATTGAGAGAGGTGCATGGGTAAATCTTCTTATTAATTTAAAGTTAGTGTATATAATAATTTTTTCAATGTCAGCAAATCATTCCAAAAATTTTCTTTTTTTGAAGGAGAACGAAGCAAATAAGCTGGATGGTATAAAACAAGGGCTCTTATCTTTTTACGGCTTAAAGGGCTTTCATAATAAATTTCCCTATTTCTAAGCTTATTAACGCCCTGATTTGTTTTTAATAATGTTTTAGCAGATGTTCCCCCAATAAAAGCTAAAATTTTTGGATTAACGAGTTCAATGTGCTTCTCAATAAAGGGAAGACAAGCCTCTATTTCTGTCGAACTAGGCTGACGGTTGCCAGGTGGTCGCCATGGAATAGTATTAGTAATATAGTAATCTTCACGACTGGATATACCAATACAACTTAAGGCTTTTGAAAGAAGTTGTCCACTCATACCTACGAATGGTTTGCCTTGTAAATCTTCATCTGCGCCAGGGGCTTCACCAATAAGCATAAGACCCTTATTTGGATTTCCTTCTCCAAAAACAGTATTAGAAGCCGTCTTTTTAAGAGAGCACCCATTAAATGATTCAATAGCCGATTTTAAAGACTCTAAAGTAGGGGCCTCTGACGCTAAGGATTTTGCTGTTAAATACTGAGCTTTAGGATTAAGCAAAGAGGGGATAGTCTTTATAGGTTGATAAGAGGACACAGGAACTTGTAAAGGCTTGACCAGTGGGGCTGCAGTAGCTGGAGAAACTTGGTTTGTATGTTTAGAATTTTTAGCCAACTCAAGCCAGTTTGTTGGAGCATCACCCAAGGGTGTGTCGTCCACCCCAAAGGACTTTAACCACTCTTTAGCTGCTTTTTGGTTTTTAAAAGAAGTCATTCTTAACAGTACTTATTTATTTTACTTTCTGTATAACATAGTAAACTTAGAGAATTGTCAACAACCATAACGTTTTTAACCATATCTCACCTGAAATAAGAAAAGAATTTATGCCCTCTATTCAGAGTAAAGGGAGTAGAGTTTCTAGCAGTTTTTTACCTTAAAAAATCCTAACTAAAAATATATCAGAAAATTTCAATTCTAAAAAAAATCCTTGGCTATTTGATTTGATATAGGCATAATGCTTTTTTGAGGGGGGGGATAGGCTATATTAAAAAAATTGATGAGAGATGTAATTAAATGAATAACGTCAAAATTTTATTTTTAAGTATTTTTTTATTTTTTACGGCAAGCAGTTTCCAAGCTTGTGTACCTCTTCTTTTTGTAGGAGGAGTGACAGCTATTGGTATGGCAGCAGAAGACCAAGGATTAGGAGGGTCTTTAAGCGATAAATCATTGAAAGTAGATATTAAAAGCTCTATAGCAGGTCATAATATAGAATATTATAGCTGTATAGATGTTAATGTATTAGAAGGAAATGTTCTCCTTACAGGGTACCTTTCATCTCAGGAAAAAATAGATGAAATTGTTAGAATTGCAGAGGAAACAGATGGGGTACGCCATGTTTTTAACGAATTGAAAGTAGGAGAAGAGCAAGGTATAGGAAGCTCTACTAGTGACGCTTGGACAGCGGGGCTTATTCGTACAGAAATGTTTCTAACCAATGATCTTAGATCAGCTAATTATTTAGTTCATATAACAGATGGTGTTGTTTATTTAATGGGTGTGGCAAAAAATCAGAAAGAGTTAGAGGAAGTACTGGAAATTATTCAAGATTCTTCTGGGATAAAAGAAATCATTAATATGACTCGTTTTAAGGGTCAAGAATTGCCACCACGTCGCGAGAAAAAGAAAGAAAAGAAGTTAGAAACAGAACGTTCAAGTAAAAATTTTTCTAAAGATTCCATCAAATCAACGCCTTTATAAGAAGGGGTCTGTGTCTATGTCTCTAAAATGCTATATTCAAATGGATCCCTTAAATCAGCTTGATCATACTGAAGATACAACTCTTTTTTTGGCTAAAGAAGCGTTAAGTAGAGGTTATCAAGTTTATGCTTATTCTCCAGAAGCCTTAAGTTTAAAGGAAAATAGCCTTACTGCTATTGGTGGGCGTTTAAACTATTCAAATTCTGTATGGAAGCAAGGAACCCCCCAAATTTTAGATTTTAAAAATGTGCATATAGTGCTGGTTCGTCAGGAACCACCTTTTGATATGGCGTATATAACCTCTACATATTTGTTGGATTTTCTTCCTAAAAAATGTGTGGTTGTAAATAATCCAAGAGTATTGCGGGATTTACCAGAAAAAATAATTCCTCATTATTTTGAAAAATATCTAGCACCTACCCTTATTTCTTCCAATTATGAGGAAATGGTAAGTTTTTTAAAAAAGTATAAAGAAGTAGTTATTAAGCCTTTATACCTCTATGGGGGAAAAGGTGTTCAACGTATAGATTCTGAAATAAAAATAAAAAAATATTTAGAAAAAAATGATAATAAGCATATTCCAAGGATTATGCAAAAATTTCTTTCTTCTGTAGAGACTCAAGGGGATAAAAGACTTGTTTTTATAGAAGGAAAACTTAGAGGCTGGCTTCAAAGACGACCTGCTAGAGGGGGGTTTTTAACAAATTTTTATGAAGGAGCAACAGCAGAGAAATGCGACTTAACCTCTGGGGAGAAAAAACTTTCCCAGGATATAGAAACCTTTTTACAGGAAAAAAAAATATATTTCGCTGGTATAGACATAATAGATAATTATTTATTAGAAGTAAATATTACTTGTCCAGCAACTCTTCCTACGTTAAAGAAACTATGTGATATTGATTTGGGAAAATTATTTTGGGATGGTTTAGAAAAACGCGTTAAATAAAAAATAAAACCAGAGCATTTTAAAAAGGCTAGTAGAAAATTGCCTAGTCTCTTTTATAGTATAATTTTTGAAGGCTTCTTAATAAGAAAAAACAGACCTTAATTTTTCTTTGTATATAAAAAAGTAGAAATAAATGAGCATAGAAAATACGAGATATCATACAGTGACAGAAGGTGAGAATAGTAGACGCTTGGATAGTGTAGTTGGTGTTCTTTGGGAAGATATATCTAGAACTTATGTGAAAAAACTCATTTTAAGTGGGCAAGTGCAGATACAGAGTAAAATAGTAAAAGAGCCTAAAAAACTAGTGGAAAAAGGGCAAAAAATTATTATTACTGTTCCAATTCCTGTACCGATACAGATGTTATCTCAGGATATACCGCTAGATATAATCTATGAAGATCAACATATTTTAGTAATTAACAAACCTGCAGGGCTCGTGGTTCATCCAGCTGTTGGCAATCTGGATGGAACGTTGGTAAATGCACTCTTGCATTATTGTAAGGGGCAATTGTCAGGAATTTCTGGAAAAGAACGTCCAGGCATTGTTCATCGTCTAGATAAAGGGACATCTGGATTGATGGTGGTGGCTAAAACAAATGAAGCACATTTGAAACTAGCGGAACAATTTTCTGACAGGACGCTAAGCCGCACATATATAGCGTTGGTCCATACTTTGGTCAATCCAGCCTCAGGAATAATAGTTGAGAATATAGGCCGAAATACACAAAATCGTCAGAAAATGACAGTGGTAAGGCATGGTGGAAAACCTGCTATAACACATTATAATGTGAAGCAGCTATTCTTCAATCAACAAGCAACTTTACTTGAATGTAAATTGGAAACAGGTCGTACACATCAAATTCGTGTTCATATGACACACAAAGGATGGCCCCTAGTTGGTGATACAACTTATGGCCGTCAACGGCCAGGACGCCTTGTAGATAAGACCCTTAAAGAAATTAATTGGCCTGAAAACCGTCAGGCTCTTCATGCTTGCAAACTTTCTCTGAAACATCCTATATCAGGGAATATTATGATATTTGAAGCTCCTATGCCAAAAGAGATAGAAACGTTAATTAAATACTTAAAGGCATAAGTATCGTAAACTTTAGAAATTGATTTCATTGCATTCATTAAGAAAAGAGCCTAAAATAAGATAATTTAAAGCAAGATATATGATGAGCCTTATTCAAAAGAAAAAGAAACAATGTATTATTAACGACAATAAAGCACCTTTTAAGGATAGACTTAAAAAAGGATTAGTTTTCGTTGCTCTAGCGTTACTTATTGTGGGTATTATATTGACTTAAGAGTGTTATAGGGAGAGCGGAGAATATCTAATTCTCCTTTGCGGTTTATTTACCAACTGTTATAAAATGGCCTGGTTTCCCAAGCAGGAGTTTCATGGCTTCCATTAACCCATGAGGATCTATCGGTGTAGCTCCTGTATATCCATAGAGAAAAGAACGGCCAAGAGTCGTTACGTTAGAAAAGCCAGATAAATCTACTGTTATAAGACCGCTACACTCATGGAGAAAACTACCTTCAACAGCCGTTAAATTATGTCGCGCATTTGAAAAAGCTAGGCAAGAAACGTTTTCTGGAAACTTCTGGAATCTTATAGAAATTATCTCTTGAGGAACATCTACAATAAGTGTCTTGTGGGGGTTATCCGCAAAATAAGCACCAAGTGCATCCTTATTTTCTGCCAGTGAATTTTGTCCTATTACAATATAGGTGGCTTTTATCTTTAGGAGAAGAGCCACGGCAAGAGAAGCATACTCCCGGGCTATACTCTCTTGTAATAAAGTAAGATGTCCCTTCATATGTGCTTGAAATGCTTCTATCTGATCCTTTGTTCCAAAGACACGATAGCTTGCATATTTGTGGTTAAGGCCTGGCAGAAAAGCGGACTCGCCTTCCTCAAATGTTGTTTGCAGAAGATCTATAAAAGAATGCTGTACAAGTCCTGGTCTCACTCTTGCAACATCTACAAGGATATTATAAAGACCTCCCTTTCTAGAAGCTACTGTTAGTTTTCCTGTGAGGGTC
>JAJRRM010000007.1 GCA_024279475.1 Alphaproteobacteria bacterium
GCTTAAGCAAGCTCTCTTATTTCTAATACAGCTTTCTTTATTTGTATTGGTTTTTTTTCTGCACTTGTACTTCTTCTTACATTTTATATTACACTTTAAGCTCATATGAGGCTCAATAGCTTCTGAAAAAGATGTTAGAAAGGGAGAAGTTAAAACAACAAACAGGCCTACAAATACAGTATATTTTCTTAGATTCACTATAAACCTCCCAAGTTTGTGAATTAAATATCTTTATACAATGATAATCATATTAATGTCAACTATTGAGCAGTAATATACACAGCAATAGTTGAATATTATTTTAAGGAAAATTAAGAGAGAAAGGAACTTTCTAAAAGCTTCTAAAAAATCGTAAGTAATTGCTTATGGGAAAATTCCTCTATTTTACTTATTATTAAAGAAGGGTTTCTAAGTTTAAACTTCTCAGAAAAAGAGGGAACTCTTAAAATATTAAAAGGTACTCTACTAGAGGTTATGAGGGCTTGCTATTTATTTTCTATAAAAAATTGTTTTTTTAAGGGGAAAAGCAAGGGGTTTTTATATAAAACAGGGAAAGAAAAAACCACTTGCTTCCTCTACGTTGCATTTTTTACTTATCCTGTCAATAGGTGAATGTTTATTATAATGGTTGTGGTGCAAAGTTGAAAGGTCTGTGATAGATTCGGAGTTTGATCTTTAAGAATCGAGTCTTGAATGAAGAACCTTTACTACTTTAGAACCGACATTTCCATCACCTGGTTATCCTGCAATGTCTGCGTTGGTATTTACGTTATCCACTGAGTTATAGCAACCTAGTAGAGATCATGGAGGAACGGCGGCGTGGACGTAGCACACTCTTATGATTCTGCGTTGGATCCAGCATTAAGCGCCCATATTTGCCGAAGAAATACGTTACTATGCACGGTTCCAAAGGAGTTTCCTGGAAGGTCGATGAGACCTATATTAAAGTTAAAGGAAAGAACAAATATCTCTATCGAGCCGTTGATAAATGGGGTGGGACCATTGATTTCCTCCTCACTCACAAACGAGATGCCAATGCTGCTAAGCGCTTTCTCCGCAAGGCTTAACTCACGCTGGCATAAACCTCTATGTTATTAATACAGACAAGAACCCAGCTTATGAGATTGCTATTGAGAAGCTAAATAAGGCTAAGATTCTCAAGAAATCGGTACAGCACCGACAGGTTAAGTGCCTTAACAATATCATTGAGTCCGACCGTAGGCGGATAAAGAGACGAATCAGGCCGATGATGGGCTTTAATTAGTTCCACTCGACCAGCAAAACAATCCAAGGAATCGAGGCTATGGCTATGGTTCTAAAAACAAGAAACTACCACATCGGACACTCAGTAAAAGAACAAAGCACCTTCATCCACAAACTCTTCGGCATTCATAACTACGGATAAGTCTTTCCTAGAGTAACTAGCACCTCGATTTAATCATGCAAGCCCTCTAACATTTTCACCACAATCCTTTCCATCCTCTCAGACACATGGGAAAACTTAAACGAAGAAACTAAGGAGGCTGGAAGAAATAAGCTAGTTCCTTTCAAAGTAGAAAACGAAAAAAATATAAAAAAAATAAGCTCGCAACTAAAGATATTAGAAGCTAAATTCTATAGAATTATGAAAAGAAACTCATCACCCTCCTCCCTCATAAAAGCAAGAACAAGGACTCTCATTCAACTTGGAGGACTCATAGAAAAATCTGGTATTCTTCCCTACCTCAATATATATATGGGAGATGATCTTCAGCAAGATGAAAATCTAAAAGAAGAGGGTGCAACCCTTTTAGGAGATCTAGTGGATAGCAAATTGTGCATGATTCCTATCTGGAACTAGACCATGTATTAAGAACCCTTATTAATTTAAAAGTTCCTCCTCCTGCTTTTCTCTTTTTAGAGTTATATACAAAAGTTGGCAAAGCTCTGCCCTTCTTTTTCAAAAACAGAGTTTTTTTATCAAATTTTTCTTGCTGCTTTCTTCCTCCATATATAAAAAATTTTCCATAACTTTTCTTCCATACGTCCAGCAATTTTATATGTTAAAAATAATTTCCCCTTATTGCTTTCTACTTCATAGCTAATTTTTTGTCCCTCATTTACTTCATGCAACCCTGATTTTTCAAGAGCAGTAATATGCACAAAAACATCCTTTGATCCATTTTCAGGAGTAATAAACCCATATCCTTTATTAGAGTTAAACCATTTCACTGTTCCTTTAGTCATTATATCCCCCTTTTATATTTTTCTTACTTAATATAACCCTCTAAAATATCACTATACTATATTTTAAAACGTATATTTATCTAATATCTCCTTTTCTAATTATTCCTCTCCTCAGATTTTATTATTTAAGCAGCTTCTGCTTCAGGTAAAAATTCTGAGATATCCTTTTGTTGAGATTTTTTTTCTATACTTCCAAAATAGTGAACGCCCCATAAGAAACCTCCAGAAACAGGAATTAAAATGAAATAGAGTCCCCAGTGTCCCATGTAGTCTGTGAGGTATACAAGCCCAAACGAAGACAAAACATGCATAACTGCTCGAGACAATGCATACATGAAGCTAGCATATGTAAAACGTCTAAAAATAGGAAAATGTCGCATCATACATGCAACAGCAGGAACCGGTGACAAAGTTACACAAACGCTTATAACTTGAATTACAAAAACAGTAATCATAGTTTTCATGTTATACATTAAGAAGGGTACAACAATAATAAAGGGAACAAAGAGCTTAGCTTTAAACTTAATAATCTTTAAAGGATGTATTTTATAGCTTAATAAAACAACTATGAGCATAGTGATGAACTCAATAATAGAAACTATAAAATTTTGCGCGATAATATGCTGGCTACTATAGCCCATCCCTTTTAATAAAATACCACAGTAAATATAACTAAAATACAAACAGGCTGGAGGGCCTGCATAAATCAGAAAGAAAGCTAAAAGCGTTTTCCAACCATCTTTCCTTTGCCAAATAGAACTTGTTTCTTCTAAAAGTTCCATGGATTTCTTATTACCAAGTTCTTGGGAAGAGCTTCCTCTTTTCTTTAAGCGTCTTTTCATATCTATAAAATCTGGGGTTTCTCGCAAACGCGTACGAGCAACAGATCCCACCACAGCTATAGCTGCTCCAATCCAAAAAGCATTGCGCCATTCAAAATTATAGAAAGTTACTAGTGTTGCCACACCTAATGCTGCCATGGTTCCTAATCGTGAAGCACAACCAATGAGCCCAACCACAGGATAGCTCGCCGGGGGCTTTGTTATTTCTGTTAGGTAAATCTCTGCGCCAATGATTTCGCCCATAGAGGAAAAACCTTGAATAATACGACATAAAGTCACTAACCAAGCAGCAGTGATGCCAATCTGTGCATACGTAGGCAAGGTTGCCATAATAATGCAAGAAGCAGCCATCATCATTGTCGTAATAATCACCGTTGTTTTTCGGCCTACATGATCACCTATGTAACCGAAAACTAGAGCTCCAAAGGGTCTTAACACATAAGTAGAACAAAATGCAAAGGCTGCCATTAAAGAAGCAGTTTTTGCATCTGCTATAGGAAAAAATAGCTCATTTAATACCACGGCCATGTGCACGTAGAGCATTAGATCAAAATACTCAAGAAAGGTACCAACTTGAAGAAGGCCTACAGCTTCTTTTTGTTCTTGATTTAAGGAGGATAAAAATGCCATATAATAAGTCTTTTTTTCATTATACAAACATCTACACTTACCTTTTAAAGTATAGATTAAATTATATTTGGATATCCTACGTAATTAAAAATAGAGTGTCAATATCTATTCTTTTGAAAAGCTACACTCCGTACAAATGAAGAGTCTGTAGTTTTTTAAGCTCTCAAGAGTTATCCAAATATCTAAAAGTTTCACGCTTTTCTCGAGAGTTTATTGCTATCCCAATGCACAAAGCAGCTATAGAAAAAGCATTTAATAGGGTTCTATTTCAAAATAAAATTGGAGAAAAAGATACTGTTTCTTATCGTTATTTAACTGGTATAAATACCAAAATTTTGATTAATAAAACGCACTTCTCCAATGACGTTTTTTTCATTCATCCATGCAAATAGTTGACCTTTTTTAAACATACACATTATCTCAAATCCTTTAAGGGTGGCATTGCAGGATAACTAGGTGGTGAAAATGTCGATATCTAAAGTAGTAAAGTTTCTTCATCTGGTTATCCTGCAATGTGTGCGTTAGTATTTACGTTATCCGCTGAGTTATCGTAACCTTGTGGAAATCATGGAAGAGCGTGGCGTAGAGATTGTACATTCTACTATTTTACGCTGGATCCAGCATTACGCCCCTATATTTGCCCAAGAAATATGCTACTGCAATACCCAAAGGAGGCTCTTGGCGGGTTGATGAAACGTATATTAAGGTCAAAGGCTAGAAGTATTTGTATAGAGCTGTTTATAAAAGGGGTAGGACCATAGACTTTCTTCTTACTCACAAACGTGATGCTAATGCTGCCAAACGTTTTCTACGAAAAACTTTGACACAAGCCAGCAGATGCCCTGACTGTATTAATACAGATAAGAATCCATCTTATGGAATTGCTATTGCGGCTTTAAAGAAAGAAAAGGTTATCAAGAAGTAGGTGGAATACCTACAGGTTGTACCTTAACAATATCATTGAGTCAGACCATAGGCAAGTTAAACGACGAATCAGGCCTATGATGGGCTTTAACCAGTTCCACTCGGCCAGAAAAACAACCCAGGGAATTGATTCTATGTCCATGGTTATAAAAACTAGAAACTACCACATCAGACACTCAATAAAAGAACAAAACACTTTCATCCACAAAATTCTTCGACATTCATAACTACGGATAAGTCTTGCCTAGAATAACCAGCATCTCGGTTTAGCATGCAAGC
>JAJRRM010000127.1 GCA_024279475.1 Alphaproteobacteria bacterium
AAAGAAAATACAGCATCAGATATCTTTCAACGTCTCAACTCCTATTCCAAACAACATACTCTATACTAAACAGTCAAAGCCTTTGGTCAAATTATAAAATCTCTATTCATTCTTCATTATCTGGATGAAATCAAATTACGGCAAGCTATAGAGAAGCAGTTAAACAAGGTAGAGTTAGCTAATCGTTTAACTCGTACTGTAGCTGTTGGTAACCCTCGAGAATTTGTACAGACTGAAAAAGAAGATCAAGAAATTGCTGAAAGCTGTAATCGATTAATTAAAAATTGTGTTATTTGCTGGAACTATCTTTATCTGACCCATAAGCTTAAACATATTAATAATGAAGAAGAAAGAGAGCATTTACTTAGTAGTATTTCTAGTCACTCTATCATGACGTGGTCTCACATCAACATGCTGGGGGAATATGATTTTTCTGAAGAAAAACTCAAAGATTCTATTGGAATTTCTCTCCCGAAAAAATTGCCTAAATCTATCAGAAAACCTAGTTTTTTAAAAATAGAATTTCTCTAATTTTCTCGATAATTGAGTTTTTGCAACAGGGCAGAAGAAGCTAAGGAACATTATATGCTAAACATTTATTAGTGATGGCAGAAAAGTAAATCCTCAAGAAAAGGCGTTGTTGCAAGTATATTGTAGCTAAGTTGGCCTTGTTTCAAAAAGGTATAAACTACCTAACGAAGCTCTGTAGTTTTATGTGTTTTCATAGTAAGAGTCCAATCCCAATGATCTATTTTAGACATATATAGTTATTGAGAGGAAGATTCACCACTTGAAAAAGACCCAGAACGACTAGTGCTCTCTTGTATTCTTTTAACCTCTTCTACTGTAATTTCCAGTAAGTAAGCTATATTAGATACATTATCTCCTTCCTGCAAAAATCTTCTTACTCTTTTTTCAGTTTTCTTTTTTTCTTGCTCCTCTAGTTTTTTACTTGCAAGTTCTCTACCTTCTCTAACACCATCTTCATAAGCAAAATAAAGAGACTCTTCTCTACCAGAAGAAAAAGTTTTAGGGGGCTTTCTAGCAGGACTCATAGTTGGTGATACATCTTCGCCTATTTCTTCCCTGGGAGTTTTAACCGCTTGAGTGCTTGTAGAAAGAAATAAACCCAGCACCGTTATTAAAAAAAGCTTCTTGACCATTATAACCTCCTAAATTTAAAATTACTCAATATTCTTTTTATATAATCTCTGGCTGAATTATAACATAATTATTTTTATAATTACAAACAAAATTTTTACCAAAGAATTTAATAACTGTCACTATCCTCAGTTTTTTTTGCAGGTGCATTACTTTTTACTTTAGAATCTTTTATCACTTCTTGACGCAAAATTTTTACTTGTGGCATGGGTATTTCATATCTTCTACTCATTTCTTCATCAGTGTCTCCTATTTCTAACCCTCTTTTTACTATCCGTTTATTTATCTTTTTCTCCGCCTGTCTACGACCTTCTTTAATTCCTTCTTCTTTTGCAGCCTGAAGTTCTGCAGTATGCTTTTGTCTTTTAGAAACATCTTTCTGGTATTGTTTTTTAACCCCTGCAGGTTCAAGTCTAAGTCTTAAAAGAGCTTTTTGTATTGTTTCAGGAATATGATCTCTATTAGCTTCAATTTCTTTTAAAGTGTATTTTGAAGAGTGTCTAAATAAGCTTAACCACCAGTCCAAAGGTTCAAATGAGTGTGTTGGAGGAAAAGGGAGCATTTTTTTTGTAACTCTCTTAAGCTCAAACTGTATAATCTGAAGAGAGTCAATAGTTTGTCCAGTTTCAACGTCTGTAAGCTTATAATGTTTTTTAAATTTTCTGCGCTTCAGAAGTTTATCTTTAACTCGTTCTACCAAAGTATCCGTTACATCTGACTTAATCCCCCCTGATCTAAGAACCCTATTACTATCATAGTTTAAAATCTGAACGGCATATACAGGCATTAATTTCTTATACCATTCCATTCCATCAGCTTCTTTTTCTTCAACTTGAGAGTGATATACAGCAGCTGCATAGCCTAAAGATCTTTCATCAAACATAGGATGTCTCTCTTGTTGCATTTCTAAAAGAACATGTGATTGCTTTCCAGAATGAGTAGTGGCTAAGAAATGGACATCCATATGAATTTGTGTTTTAACAGGTTGTGGTAAAGCAGGAATAGAAAGAGGTAGCTCTTGAAGTTTTATAATAGGATCTTGAAAAAAGTCCGGAACAATCAAGTTAACAAACTCTTTGGCTATTTCGGGCTGCTTACCAAGAGATAGTAGATGTTTAAAGGCTATATCATATTTTGGGTCTGCATAGTCTTCATACTTGTCACTTGCACTTGATGAAGATCCACTAGAGCGTCCACCACCACCACCGCCACCTGAAGATGAACTAGAAGAAGATACTGGTACTACTTGCCAGATCCATCCAGAAGACGACGATGCAGAATAGGTAGAAGCTACTGTTATCGTTGCACTAGATCTTGAGGAACTTTGTGCACTTGCCACAGTTGCAGAATCATCTTCTTCTCCTAAACTACCTATATCCTCATTAGAAGAAGAAAAGGCTGCATCTAGGAAAGAGAAGTTTAATAGAAAAGTTGCTACTATAAATTTGTATGTAATTAATTTTTTAAACATGATATAAAAATTCCATTTTAAATTATAAGATAGATATAGGTATAAAAATCTATATTTTCAAGTATGTAATTTATTTGTTAGTGATATTACTAAGCAGTGTCAACTTGAGGTCTATAATCCTAAATAGAAAGTGTCAATAAATAAAAAAATAGACTCTAAATTGACGTGTTTAAAGGGGGTAGGGGAGTGTCAGGAAGAGTATACTTCATTCTGACACTTTTAAGATTCTTGCGGTATTCTTTGACAAGAATGCGAGGGGCGTGTGAACAAACTTTCATTCTGTTTACATAATTTCCCCTGCCCACAATTTTTCTAGAAAGATGGCATAGTTTAGGATGATAATATCTACTCCTTTGAACTTTATTTTTCGTATTCGAGTTTCTAAACATACTACATAGAGTTTTTTAGTACCATATTCTTCGGATAACCCTACAAGACCTTTTAAATTGTCTGTACGAATTGTATTTGATATTTTAACCTCAATACCTACTTTTCCATCACCGAGCACAAAATCCACTTCAAGACCATTTTTTGTGCGCCAATAGGTGATTTCCTCATCTCTGTCTTTCATCATTTTATAAGCATGAAGTTCCAAGAAAATATAATGCTCAAGACTCTTTCCCGCTTCAGCACCTTTTAAAACTTCTATTCTACGATGTGCTAATGCATTGGCTACACCTACATCAAATAAATAGAATTTTGGAGAGGCTGTTATTAACTGCCTTCTAGCTTCTTTATTATAAGGCTTTAAATAGTATCCTATTAACGTATCAATAAGAATTTGAAAATACTCTTTCACTGTTTTAGCGTCAACGCCACACTCGCGAGCAATATTAGTATAGACTACCATTTCTCCGTTAGTAAGAGCTATATTGTCTAAAAAGCGGGCAAAAGCAGGGAGATTACGGACCAGACTTTCTTCTTTTATTTCTTGTTTCAGGTAGTCATTACAATAGGCTCTAAAAGTTTTTTTGAGATTTGTGGCTCTATAATGAGGTGCTAATGTACCATTTTGGAAAACTTTCAAAAGGTCAAAATCTGTTAACTCAGGGTATACAAGAGGTAGGCAATAATAGCTCCAAGCACGTCCTCCTAGAAGGTTTACTCCCGCTCGGCGTAATTTTCTGGCGCTGGATCCACAAAGAATAAAGGATGCTTTAGTATTTTCTATAAGCCAATGCACCTCATCCAATAAAGCTGGAACTTTTTGAATTTCGTCTATAATAATAGGGTGTAATAACTTTTCTTTAGGTTGTGCTAGTATTTCCTCTCTCAGTAAGGAAGGAGTTTTAGAGAGTTCGAAAAATAAATCAGATTTTAGCAAATCATAATACAAAGAATTGGGAAAGTGTTTTTTTAAAAAGGTGGATTTACCAGTTTTTCGTGCTCCCCATAGGAAGGTTGATTGTTTCTCTGGTAAATCAATATGTAAAATCCGTTTATACAAGACCATCATCCTTTTTGGTTCAACTAAAATGGAGCTTATTACATAATAGCACTATATTATTTTATGTCAATAAAACTTCAAAAAGGGCTTGTTAATGACAAATATAAGATTAATTATTCCAAGCATCAAGCCCTTTTCTTAAAGCTACTTTCTTAAACTCAGTATCACAAGTAATGCTTTGCTTAATATCAACTAGAGCCCCTAGAAGGGTTGCCACCTCTTCTTTTATATTTTTATCTAGTTGTAAATCATCTCCCATATTTATATTGAGATAGGGAAGTATACCAGACTTTTCTATAAGACCTCCTAGTTGTATGAGAGTTCTTGTTCTTGCTTTCCTGATAGAGGAGGGGGCTGATTGTCTTTTCATGGATCTGTATCTTTTTGCTTCTAAACTATTTAGAAGCTGGGTTGTTGTTTTTAGACTTTTTACGTTTTCTATGGTGAAAGGAACTGGCTGAGTTTTTCCAGCCCTCCTTAGTTTCTTCGTTTGCATTCTTCCATGAGCTTGAAATGATGGAAAGTGCAAGCTCTGGAGAGAAGTCTTTGCCAAGCTTTTTACTTAGTTCTGCATATAGAGATAGAGAAACTTTGCGGGTTAGCTCTTCCTTTTGTTTTTTAAGTCTCTCAATTCTCTCATCGATAGCTGTAATAGTTTTCATGTAATGCTCACTTGTTAATTTCTTGTAAACTCTATGTATGTTTATACTCCAATATCGTTCAATTGCCAAGATATTTTGGCTTTTGTTATATATAGAATTCTTATTTATTGAGATTAATAAAAAGTAACTAGTATCCATGTGTCCGAGTAACTTGTTAGAGGCGCACTTATATGTTATATAAATATATAACTATGTGCTTAGCCGCAAGCGGCTGGTATTATCGTATTATAAAGGTTAATTAGGACAAAAATAGTAATGGCAATCTTTCATTTATCTATGAAGGTAATAGGGCGTTCTTCAAGGAACACCGTAGCTGCTTCTGCTTATCGTTCAGGCGTGTCTTTGAAAGATGGGATTACGGGACAAAGCTTTAATTACTCTTCTAAAGTCGTGGAACATGTAGCTTTATATGTGCCGGAAAGGTGTGCAATCTGGGCGTCTAAACTGCAAGAAGCTATTATCTCTGACCGTGAAAGTGGCGTGCAATACTTAAGTGATTTGTGTGAGGGTGCTGAGAAGAGAAAAGACGCTCAAGTCTATCGTGAAATAGAAATGTCTTTGCCAAAAGAACTCTCTTTTGAAAAACGTCTGTCGATTGTAAAAGCATTTTCAAAAGAGTTGTGTGATGAATATGGCATTATGGTGTTGGCAAATCATCATGATGAAGTAGGTAATCCTCATGTGCATATGATGCTTACAACACGGAGGGTGGAAGAAAAGGGGCTCTCTAAAGATAAAGCTTTAGAACTTAATAGTAGAGACTTTCTTAAGCATTGCAGAGAGAAGGCAGCTCTTCATATTAATAATGAACTTGTGATGGCAGGGTATATGCCTGTTAGTGAAAAGTCATTTATAGATAGAGGTATTGGTATAGATCCAGGTGTTAAGCTTGGGTATTCTACATCAGTCTATAAAGCTCTTATGAGAGAGGGTAAAACACCTGAAGAAGCTCTTCGACTTATAGAGAATAGAGATCTTGCGCAGTTTGGACTTCGGAGTAAGTTTACTTATCACAGAGCAGCTCTTAAAGAGTTTTTAGAAGTAAAGGTTGTTAATCAATACAAGGTAGCAAGGCGTCCTGAGGTTGTATTGGATATCTTAACTGAGAGGAAGGCTGTATTTACCTCAAGTGATATACGAGAGGCTTTGCAGCAGTATATTTATGATAAAGGATTGTGGGAGAAGGTGGAAGGAAAGCTTTTAAACTCTAAAGAACTTGTAGAGCTTGGAACTCTTGGGGATCATGTTAAAGGTGAAGATCGACTGGTAGGCGCTAAAGATTCTGTATTGGAGGAAAAAGTATATACTACAAAGGCTATGTTGGCTTTGGAGGAGAAGGTGGTTCAGTCTTCTAAAGTATTGTCGTCTACTATCTCTCATAGAGTTAAGGAAGATAGCATAAGTGCTGTCATAGAGAATTTTAATAAGAAATATGAAGCTTATGGAGGACTTGCAGAGGATCAAAAGGCAGCTATTAAAGGAGCTGTTGAGGGACGGCAACTATCATGTATTGTGGGTCCTGCAGGATCTGGTAAGTCAACGATTTTACAGGCAGGTAAACAAATCTGGGAGGAGAGTGGCTATAGGGTTGTAGGTCTTGCGCCGACGAACCAGGCAAAGGAATCTTTGAGGCAAGCAGGCATTGAATCTTTCACTGTTCATAAATTATTGGCAGCAGCAGATAAAGGGCGCAGTTTATATGATCACAAGACGGTGCTAATGGTAGATGAAGCAGGAATGATGGATGTTAAGATCTTTTCTAAGCTTCTATCTTATGTAGAGAAGCAGAATGTTAAGGTAGTGTTTATAGGTGATACGCATCAGTTGGGTTCTGTAGGAGCTGGAAGGGCTTTTGAGTCTGTTCTTAATTCGGTGGATACAACGTCTTCTTTAACAACAATTGTGCGTCAGAAGGAAGCGTGGCAACGGGAGGCTACAAGAGATTTTGCTACAGGGCAGGCTGTTAGGGCGATTCGATCTTATCAGGATAAAGGGCATGTCTCTATTGTAAGAGAGCATCTGTCTGAACTTATTAAAGATCCTCAAAGCCAATCGCAGTATGTGGAGCTTATTAAGCAATACAACTTAAGTACTAGAGTAAGCGGCATCTTATATAATGATATGCTAAATGATGTGAAGGCATTTTATCCAGGCGAAGAAAAACCCGAGCAGTTTGTAAAAGAGCATAAGAACTATGGTATCTATAAAGAGCATGTAGGGAGGCGTAATCTTTGTGCAGATGTTATCTATAGAGATCTAGATGCTTATAAGTCTCTTTTTAAGCCTCTTGGGGTTGATGCTCTTTTACTTCTAAAAAATAAGATTAGGAGATCTGAAAGCTATTTGGGATCTGGAAAAGAAGCTGAGGGATGCTATACAAGTTATGCTATTTCTTTAGCTAAGCAACATACTATAGATATTAACAAACCATCTGTAGCACCTGCATATGATATAAATCATTGTACACGGCAGGCGTTGGTAAAAGATTTTGTAAGCACTCTACAAGAGAGGCCTTTAGACTCTTACTTAATCATGGCTAAAACACAGCGAGATCAAGGAGCTCTTACAGATACAATTCGTGGTGCTTTAAAAAATAACGGTATCCTTCAGGGTGTAGATACTAAGGTGGAATCTGTTCTTCCTTACACAGATGCTGACGGTAAGATAAGATATCAGACAAAGACCCTATTTTTACAAGCAGGAGACAAGGTTAAGTTCTGCAAAGAAGACAAAGGCCGGTGGGTTGTTAAAGGAGATATAGGAACAATTGTATCTATAGAGAAAGACAAGATAGAAGCTTCTATTAAAAAAGGAAGGGAAGAGAAAACGATAAGTTTCTCTACTAATCTCTATAAAGCATTAGACTATGGTTGGGTAAGCACTATTTATAGTGCTCAGAGTCAGACGGTAGACAAAGCATTTGTGCTTGGCACCTCTACAATGAGCAGGCAAGAAGCTTATGTAAGTCTAACGCGTCATCGGGAAGATGTTCATCTCTATGTACCTTCAACAGAGTTCGTAGATGAGGCATCTGTTTGTAAGTATCTGTCAACTTCAAGTCATAAAATGACAGGGGTAGATGCCAGGTCAGAGATTGATGCTAAAGCTATTGAAAGTGAAATAAAGGATAAGGTGCCTGTCACTTTTAAAGAAAAAGCCTTACAGAAGATTAAAGATGAGTTTGGGGTGGTTCGAGATATTGGACGGATTGCTTGGACACAAGGAGTTTTAGGCAAAGAAGGTAATGAAATACAGCAAGAGACCATAAAGAATTTTGAGATACGGATTGCCTCAAGGCAAGAGCGTAGGGAGATTTATGGAAGGCTGAATGAAACGCCATTCACAAATCCCGTGCATGAAAAAGAGGAAGGAGCTCTAATAATGAGTAGAGAGAAAGTGAACCAAAAGGTTAAAGATGAGAAATATATTAAGGAACTCGTCTCTCAAAAAGAAAGGAAACCTTTCTATGATAGGGACGCTGTCTTAAAGACAATGACCTCCAAAGATTTAGAAGATATAGCGGATAAATATTTTAATACGAAGCATAAGAAAGTTTCCAATAACGAAATTCGTTATGGCAAGAGAGGAAGTGTTGTTCTGTCTATTCAGGGAAGTAAGTTCGGACTTTGGAAAGACTTTGAGAGTAATGAGGGAGGGGATATCTTCATGCTCGCTTCTAAGGGAACAAATAAATCTTATGGAGAAGCAATTTCTGAGATAGCAGAGAATAAGCATGTAAAACCAGATACAGGATA
>JAJRRM010000128.1 GCA_024279475.1 Alphaproteobacteria bacterium
AATCAGTTCTTCTGAAAGAGCTTTATAACGGTGACTATAGGTGAGGGTAACCTTTTGGGTTTCTATAGATCGGGCCACTTTTCTGTAGAAGAAAAATTCAAAGCGTGGCTTGATAATATCACCAGACGGCACCGTCAAGTTAAGATAGAGAGTTGAGTAAATATTTAGGTATGTTAGAGTTTTATAAGCTTCAATTATAGAGGATGTATAAATGTTTTTATCCCAAGCTCCCAAAGGTCATCGTTTTCCAGTCTCTGTTATTAGTTATGCTGTTTGAAGGTATCATAGATTTAATGACAGCTACCGTGATATTCAAGAGGAACTTGCTTTCCGTGGTATTATTGTAAGTCATGAAGCTATCCGGAGCTGGTGTAGAAAGTTTTCTGCTCATTTTAGAGGCGTTATAAAGAAAAGAGAGACACCACCATCAGATAAATGGCACCTTGATGAAATGACAATAAAGCTCAAGGGTACTCCTTATATTTTATGGAGAGCTGTTGATGCTCATGGAAATGAAATAGATGTTTTTATTCAAAAACGTAGAAATAAGAAATCCGCTATTCGTTTTCTAACGCGCTTACTAGGCAAGAATATAGCTCCACGTGTTATTATAACAGATAAGCTAAGGAGTTATATCAAACCGATACGTTATTTAACACCAAACACAGAGCATCGATCCCATAAAGGACTAAACAATAGAGCTGAGAATGCCCATCAACCAACTCGTAGAAAAGAGAAATATATAATAAAGTTTAAATCCCCACAAGGCGTTCAAAGAGTTCTCTCTCTTATGGGGAAAGTTAGAAATATATTCTCTGTTGCTGTGGGAAGGTATTCAAAAAAATCTGACGACCGAAGAGAGCAGTTTAGAGATGCCATAGCTATATGGAATGAGGCTGCTTCTCAGCTAACTCATGCCTAAAATCTGTGAATAGAGAAATATCTTAATCCTTTTTATTAACTTGACGGTGCCTTTATAAGCTCTATATGCTGTGACTGGCTTTTTGGTTTGCTTTCTAGATCACTTTTAAGATCAAAAGATTTAACATACCTAAATATTTACTCAACTCTCTATCTTAACTTGACGGTGCCCTTTATATATTTATAAACTGTTGACTGCTGTATATTTTTAATAAATAATGATTTTATAGTAGTATAACTCTAATAAAACAGGAGAGTAGTTTTATAGACTATTTATAATACAAGTTTAAATTTAATTAAGATGTGGTGTTTATAAATAAAGCAGGAGCTCGTATGTTACTTAAAAAATTATTTCTCATTAGCATAACATTTAGTATTATTAGTCAAGAAATTTTAGCAGTCCGTCCAGAAGATTTGGAACAACTTCGTAAAAACAAAACTTGTATTCGAGGTGATTTAAGTGAAAGCGTGTTAGAAGATTCTGATCTTGAAGGGGGCGTTAAGATAAGAGGAACTAGCCTGAGAGGAACAGATCTTCGAGCATGCGGTGTTCCAGATCATTTAGATGTTTATGATTCTGACTTTAGGGATGCCAAGTGGGCAGAGGGGCAATTTGAAGCATTATGTAAAAAATATCCATGCTTTGGTGTAACAGGACGTATTCGCTCTTTATCTGTGGGAGGAAGAATTATAAATGTTGAGCACATGGAAGCTTATCGTGCACGGTTAGAAGAGAGTCAACCAGCAGAGAACGCATTTACTATGGCATATCTTTTAGATATGGGAGATGGTGCACAGCAGCAAGAAGCTCGAAGTCTTTATGCTAAAGCTTACGAGCTGGGCAATAAAGAGGCTGCTAACAACTTAGGGTTTATGAGTGAAGTTGGAGTGGGGGGGGATAGAAGCGTATCTAATGCTATGGTTTTTTACCAGAAAGCTCTCCCTCATCCTGTTGCTCAAATGAATTTAACACGCCTTATGGCAACAGAGCTTGGTTTAAGAGAAGAGGCCTTTTCTTTGGGAAAACTTTATGAAAAATATGGAGGGAGAGATGAGCTAAAATCTGATCTGCGTCTATCTCATAAATGGTACAAACAAGCCGCCACTCTGGGATCTGTAGAGGCCATTCGAAAGATGTTAGTATTATCCAATTCTTCTCAAGATTGGGTGAAAAAATTATCAAAAGTGGGTCTTGCGGAACATCTTTATGTTCAAGCTCAAGATTTTCTTATGGGTAAGGGGCTCTCTGAAGGGTATCAAAACACAGAGCAATCTATGGCTCTTCTTCGTAAGGCTGCAGAAGCAGATGAAGCTAAAGCAGCCTTTGAACTTTCTGCCTACCTGAAGGAAGGAAAATTAATTGCACGCAATCATGAAGAGTCTCTTACTTTCTTGAAAAAAGCTGTTCAGTTTGGGCATTCTCAAGCTATGATAAATTTAGCAGGGTATTATCAGAGAGGGTATTATGTAAATGGGCAGCTTCTTCTTAAGCAGAATAGAGAAAAATCTTTGTTGCTCTATCAGTGTGCTTTGGAAAAATCTGCTATCCTGCCTGAAAAAGAGCAAGGGACAATCTATCGACAAGTGGCCCGTACTTTAGGGTATGCTTATGAAGTTGGATATGGTGTTAATAAAGATAGAGAAAAAGCTCTTGAGTTTTATCGATTTACTATAAAAGCAGCTTCTAAGAGTTTGACCTCTTTACTTGGGCTTTCTAGAATTCTAAAAGCACAGGGAAAGTTTGCAGACTCTTTTAAATATCTTCAAGAAGCTCAAGCGATCCAAGAAGGTGATATGCGCGTTTTATATATGATGGGACAGCATCATGAAAAAAAGTGGAATAAAAATCTAAAATTCATGAAAGCACGTGATTATTATGAGAAAGCAGCGGAACTAGGACATATTTCTGCAAAAATAAAGTTAAATTTATGGGATAGAAGGAAAGGTAGAAGAGGTGATAATGCTAGCCATTTTGAGGAGAAATTAATTCAAGATATTGAAGGGTTATCTTTGAAGGTTCGTGCTGCTTTTGAGAAGTCTCTAGAAAGGGTATCTCAAGAGCTTAAGGCAGATCATAGAATTGTAGATACAAGTGGGACAGTCTTATATAAATATCTAATGATTATGAATCAACCCAAAAAATAATTGAAAAAAAGATTGAAGAAACAAGAGAAAACCCTCTTCGGGTGAATTACGCCTTTATAGCTGCGGATCCTTATCTACAGTATTATAATCGCAACCTTGATCAAGATGTTTCTAATGAGGATATTTCTCAAGCCTCTTTAGAGCAGGCTGTAGAGGTTGTAAGAGTTGCTCTACCTCAACAGGAAGCCTATATCCCCGCACTAGGTAATGACTTTGATAGCATTATGCAAACTCATATTGAAGGAGGGGCGAGTAGAATAATTCAGAAACGTTTTATAAGATTGTACCAGCATTTTTCTTCTGCCCAAGAAGCTGGAAAGTTTGGGTTACTCTTAGCTCAAAATATTGCTCGGTGTAGAGACGGGATTTCAGATTACTTCACTCAGCTAGAAAAGCAATATATTTACCAGATTGAAGAGGATATACCTTTGGAGGCGAGGTTCGGTAGAGTTTTGTTAGATTACAAGGACAGATTTTTAGATGATTTTCGGAATCCTTTAATAGGATCGCATGAAGAGGCAACAGAAGGACAAGTTTTATTACGAGAAAGAATGCGCTTGCCATTAGGTTTTCCAGGAAATTTTCTAAATCCACTGTATCCTTCTATGGGTCGGGGAATGGCTGAAATGTATAAACCTGAAAAAGTGATAGAAGTGTTTTTAGATGGGGGGTATATATCATTTGAGAGAGGAGAACAATCGACTTCATCTTATATGTGGCCCTATTCTCCTTCAAAAATGGTTTATTGTTTACAAGATGAAATAAATCTTAGCTCACAAGACCTAAGATGTTTGGGCCGTGAGCGATTTATAACCTATGAGCAACTTAGTCATTATATTCCCCAAGATCCTTTTTTAGAAGCAGAGTTTGAAAGAGCTTTTGATGAAATGGAGGAAAATGATTATTTTAATACTGATGCCTCTCAAGCAGAAGAGCAGCTTTACAAGCCTAGATTTTATGAATATTTATTGAGGAAGTTTGGATATTTGTTAGGGGGTGAATAAATAAATTATGAGGGAGCCTCTACAATTTTTGAGAAAGATTTTGCTATCAGGCATTTGCTTGAGTCTAGTTTGTGGAGGTTTTTCTTTAAAGGTATGGGGGGGTCCAACATTAGAGAGTCTTTCTAGAGAGGAAGAGTCTTTCGTCAAAGAGCTTTGTAAAGTTCTTAAAGCAGAAATTGATCCCAGGTTTTCTATTTTAAATGCTCCAGAGTTTGATAAGGAAAAAAAACTGAGAAGAAGTATAGAGATGGAACCTGAGGATCTTTTACAGGACCCTGAAAGAGATGATTTTCTCACTAAAGATTTTTCTTCGTCTCTAGAAAAAAGGCTTAGTCATTTAGCTCTAGCTCCTCTTCAGAAAATTGTTACAGAATTGGAGAGGATTTTACCAAAAATACCTCCTAAAGTACAAATTCAAGCAAAGAGTCTTGCAAAGTGGTATAAAGACTTTTCAATACAGCTGGTAAAAGCTTCTTCAGTAGATAGGGCCCAACTGTTGCGTCCTAAAGCCATTCTTTTTCTCGAGGGCATGGTGCCTTTACGTATTGATAAACAACTGGCTCTTGAGTTGCTAGAAAAAGAAGAACATGGTTTTACGAAGCCAATCAGAGAAGGTCAAACACATCACTCTGTTGTATATCCAGCTGAAGAAGCTCCAAGACAAGAAGAAGAGGGCTCTGCAAGAGTCGATTCGTCTCAAAATGATCGTTTTTATTTTAAAACTTGTCTAGGAAAAGCAGGAAGTTTTGTGCAAATCGGAAATGAAGCTGCTGTTTATGGATTGAGTCATCTTTTGTTTGGTAGAGGAATAACTCCCTCTCTTTTTGGTATATTAAAGGTTTCCTTAAGAGACACCGTAGATTCTCAAAATCCTGAGGAAAAGACAATACGTCAAAGTCTTTCACGGGCATATTTGAAGGGACAAGCTGCCCAGGAATACTTTGCCAGCTATCCCTATTACAAAGATAGACTTTCTTTATGCCCGCCAGAATATTTTCCTCTTCATATTTCAAGAGAGGTTAAAGGAAAGACGTTGGAAGAGGCTTTAAAACAAGAGAAAGATTTAGATCAGACAAGCTATGGAGAAATGTTTCTTTTAAGTTTGTTAACGAACCCCCATGACTGGAAGAGTAATAACCTTGTGGTAACAGATAAGGGAGAGATTGTAGGGATTGATAATGATGAGGCTTTTTATTCCAGTCTTTATAAGGAAGCTGGCAAATGGTATCTTGGGGTTAAGAATATTTTGTATGCTCTCCCACAAAGAGAGAAGCCTTTAGGCTCGATACTTCAAAAATTTATGATGTATAATCCAGACTTTCTTCTTTCAACTTGGATAACGTATCTTCAACAAAGACAAGAAAGATGGGCAGCTCTTCATCGTTTAGGGATCTTTAAAAAAGAACTTTATGCAGAGCAAGAGGAAGGAGCGGAACAAGCTAGCGCTAACCTTCCGTTAAGGTTTGATTCTCAAGTATTTTTAGATATCTATGAAAGATTTACAAATTTGCAGTGTATTTTTAGAGATCATGAAGAAATGATAGGTGCAAGTCTGCTTGAGCGTTTAGATGCACCTCTTTGGAATATTTATAAAGACTTTTCTTTTGTCCCTCAGGAAGCAAAAGAACAAATCTATAAATTTGAGGAAAGAGAACTTGAGGCTTCTATTTCCATAAAAGAAAGAGGTTTAAAAGGAGAAAATCTTGATTTATCTCAGGGTAAAAAAATCCTAGAAAATAAGGTTCAAGAGTCTTGGAAACATCGTCCAGTTCAGTTCTTAGAAAGTTTTTTGACGCATTATCGAACTCTTTGGCGTACAGAAACCCTGCTTCCTCAATCACTTTCTTTGATTCATCGTTTTATAGAACTTGTTCCAGATCTAAAGTGGTATTTGGCTTTAGAACATATTTTACCTCCCACTAAAGGAGGTTTTTCTTATTTTGAAGAAGGAGATATGCCTATAGAAGGGGCTCTTTTAGGTAAACGCTTTATCCCCTCTCGTATTCTTCAAGAAATATATGAGGGAGGTTATATTAAGCGAATGAATAAAGAAGGTCGCCATGCTGTGTCTTGGTTTAAAGATACAGTTCTTGGATTAAGTCTTTACTTTAAAGCATATCCTGAACTGCCTGGTGTTGAGATGTATACAACGAGTTTGACGAGAAGACTTATAGGGTATGCTCCTTATTCAGATCTTTTTAAGATAGAAGGGAAGCCGGTTTTAGTGATGCAAGGAGTTGAGGGCCCTTCTTTATCTTCAGAACATCTTAAAAACCTAGATGAAGAGACTCTTTATGAGCGATTTCTTGCAGAAATACTTCTGAATCCTGAGGATGGAAAGCCAGATAACTATCGCCTTGAGAGGATTCCAAATGGAAAAATGCAGATCGTGGGTATTGATAATGATCACATGTTGGTGCCAGCTGTTGCCAGACAACCATTCCTCTCAGATGCAAGACACGGAGGGAGAAAGAAGATTTATGTACAAGTTAAGTCTATTTTATTTTCCTTTGATGAAATGAATAAAGCTTTATCTAAACCTGTTCGGTTGAGGTGGTTAGAAAAAAATCTTACAGATCCTTCGTCGGTATTAGAAGAGTGGATTGAGTCGTTGGAAGTTTTATCAGAGCGTTTGAAAGCTCTTTTTAATAAAAGAGAATATAAAGATTTTCTAGAAGAGCATCAGAGTTTTTTGGGGGTACCGTTTCGTCCAGGTGTAATGGGGATGCTTTATACGAAGATGGTGCGGATGAAGGATAGGTTATCTGCAGGGGAATGCACCCCTTTAGAGGTTTTGAAGCATGTGGAACCAAGTATAGCTAGGCGATATGTTCATGGTCGAGGGGTTACCTTTGAAGAGAGATTTAGAGATGTCGAAGGAGAACATTATGGACAAAAAGGGCAAACCCTTTCAACAGCAGGGGTGATATTACAAGCCTGGGCAATTGATATAAAAATACCTTTTTTAGATCTTGTCAAACGGATGCGCCATGAGGGAGTTGGAGGAGCTTTGAATGAAGTGCAACTCCAAAGGAAAAAATTAGAAGAAGGATCAAAAGCAGTATCACTTCTTGAAAGTACTTCTGTTGTGATAGAGAATTTTTTAAAGGAGCGTGGTATTCAACATTTAAAAGCGTCAGAAGAAGAAGAATTTCTAAGAGGTGTAGGTAAAAAGAAGGGGTTGTTAGAACTAAAGGATATACACACTATTGCTCTGATAGGCAGTAAAGCTATCAACTATAAGATCTTAAGAAAATCCTCTAAAATATATGATTGGGAAAGAACAAATGAGTGGACACATATTGATTTAAGTGGATCTTTACAAGTAAATCATGAGGTTGTCTCTCTTCTTGCCAAGCAGTGTCCTTGTTTGACTCATGTACGCCTTCAAAATATGCCATCTTTGGAGAAAGTTAGGGGAAGGCAGTTTTTTGAGAACCTTGAATGGCCCTCAATAAAAGTTCTTGACTTAAGAGGATGTCAGAAGCTTATAAAAGTTTATTTGAGAGCATCTAATCTAGAAAAACTTTATTTAAAAGGGTGTTGTTCTCTCACGGATATAAAAGAAATAAAAATAGAGGCGCCTCATTTAAAGGAAGTTGATTATGAAATAGAGTATGGAGGGGAAAGGTATGAGATGCTTCCTGGTATTATAACAAACCCTTCTTTTAAAGAAGTTTGGGCTGGGGCGGTTGAGGGAGATAGGATGTACCAGAAGTATATGGGCGACATGTTTTCAGATGGTTTTTTTAGTGGAAAGAAGCCAGATTATGTTAAAGCAGTAAAATGGTATGGAAAAGCAGCAAATCAGGGAGATGATGATGCTCAACTTAAAATAGCGAGGCTATATTATACTGGAAAAGGCGTAGGTCAGAATTACGAAAAGGCTTTTGAGTGGTGCCATAAAGCTGCAATTCAGGGAAATGCAGAGGCTCAAGTTAATCTTGGATACTTGTATGAAAGAGGATATGGTGTAAGCCAAAATTATGGTACGGCCCTGGAGTGGTACCATAAAGCTGCAGTTCAGGGAAATGCAACGGCTCAAAGTAATCTTGGATGCTTGCATGAAAAAGGATATAGTGTAAGCCAGAATTATGGTACGGCCCTGGAGTGGTACCATAAAGCTGCAGCTCAGGGAGCAGCAGCCGCAAAAGATAATATTGGCTGGTTATATGCTTTGGGTAGAGGGGTTGATAAAGATGTAGAAAAAGCGAAAGAATGTTTTTTAAGCTCCTCTAGAGGATCCTCTTCTTATGCGCTTGGTATACTATGGGATAAAGAGAAAAATTCAGAAAAGGCTACTAAATTTTATGAACAAGGATGCAAAAAGCTAGATCAAGAAGAGGATAAATTGGTTGCTATTTATGGCCTTCCTTTGATGGGAAAAATTTTTGAAAAATTTAATAATTTTCTAAATCCTTTAACAAAGAGATTATTTTTGAAAGAGGTAGAATTGAGGGATGAAGAGTTATTTCTTCTTTCTTCCAAAACTTTTAAATATCTTACTGAATTGGATTTAGAAAAAAATTTATTGTCAAATCAAGGAATGAAAGTTCTCAAAGAGGCCTTATCTTCTCGTTTTCCAGCTATAAACTATATTAGCCTTAGAGGAAATAGGGCCTTGACGGATGAGTGTGCACGCTGTCTTGCAGAAGCTTTAAGAAATCATCCAAGCCTTATATCCCTTAATATGCAAGAAACTGGATTGACAGACGTTGGAAGAGAAATTTTAAGGGACTGCATAAGAGATAAAAAAGGTTTTTCCTTGGCTTTGGATCCTTAATAAAATGCCTTCTATAAAGACCTTAAGAGAGAGGATATGGGGTTCTAGGCGCACATCAGCCATTTGTGACAAAAGGGGTCTCAAACTGTTTGTAGGAAAAGGATTGGCCCATTCATTATAAACATCATATATTTTTATTTCTGGCGCTCTTGGCCCGTTCTTTTCGCTCAACATCGATGTATAGATCTGTAATGGCGCTAGAGCTGTGACCAGCGTCATCTCTGACATGATAAAGGAACAATAATAAATCTACACTTGTCTTCTTCAAGTGTTTCTGGATAAGGGTTTAAGGTCAAAGAAGAATTTCACCCTGTCTTTATAACCCATTGATGTTTCTAGAGTTTTTTTATTCATTTTCAACCCCTTGCGTCATTTTTTCACAAACGTTTATTTCTGGCAGATTGTGCTCGTTCTTTGAGCTCAATATCGATGTATTTATCCGTAATGGCACTGGAGCTGTGCCCTGCATCATCTCTCACATGCTCTCTGGGGCGTATTTTAACATCTTCAGAAATACCTGTGTGTCTGAGCCAGTGTACCGTAGCGACTCTTAATCCATTGGCTTCTTCTCTTTTGTTTTGCACTTCTAGCATATTGGCAGCTTCATCAAAGCAGGTCTGCACAAGATCCCTTATAGGCCTTGTCCCCACCATAGAGAGCTGTGAGTTCTTCGCATGACCTATAAGAGGAGTCTTTTCGTTGAAGGTCGGTAAGGGCGTGAGATTTAGATATTTTGTTCTGTATATCTTTAAGGCTTCTAGCATAGCAGTGCTCACTGCTATGCTCCTTTGTTTATTTCCCTTACCAACGGTTTTAAACCACCAATTATTGTCACTGTCTTTAAAAAAATCCCCCATAGTGGGTTTCCATCTTTCATGAGCGACCAGCTCAGAAATACGTAAGTACATACCATAAAGACAGGACAATATAAAAACATCTCGTTCATATTTTTCATTAACTACTGCCTTTTCTTTAGCAATACTTAAGACTGTTTCCCACTGATGATTCGAAAGTCTTCGAATCATGGGAGCAGACGATTGTTTTTGGATGAACTTACTTTTTTGCCTTATCAGGGCTATGGGATTAACTTGCGTTACTTCTTCCTGCAAAAGGTAATTATAGAAGCTCCCTAGAACCCCAAACATGGCTTTCATAGACTGCTGCGACAACTGATATTTCCCTTTATCTCTTTGAACTCCTTTTCTATGGTCTTCTTTACTCAAATAGACTTCAAAGGGTTTCCATTCTGGATTAGGGTATTTTTCTCCACTGGTTCTTTTAAAGCGGGGCACTTTTTTAACGCCGATCCACCGTTTTGGTGGTTTTTGGCAAAATTCTATAAACGCTTCAATATCTTCACGCCTATGATCAAGAATGGATTTTTCTCTGACAAACCAGCTCCACTGGATAAACCTCTCTAAATCACGTCTATAGGATGCAAAGGTGTCTGCAGATCCTCTATAGCTGTATAAAAAACTTAATCCTAATTTAAAATTTTGCAGCGCATATAATGGAAACGACGTGTCTTGAAGACAAAAAGAAAGCCAGTGCGCAATTTCTTTATCAGGATCACAGCTTTTCTGAAGATCTTTGTATTGCACGACAACGTTTTTAAGCGTTTCAAACACAGCTTTTGGGGCATATAATTTTGTTGACATTTTTCTCTATTTTCATAGTATCTTGTACGTTACATTACAAGCTTATTTTGTTTATGTCAACGAAAGGAACACACTATGGCTAATCAAACTTCTCATCTCTTAAGCCCTAATGAACTTTTGGATATCTATGGCATCCCTGCTCTCAATTCTCTTGAGATCCAGGAGATATTTACTTTTAATACTGAAGAAATGGATTTCTTTAAAAGCTTTAAGAACTTCAAAGATTCAACCTATTTCTCTATCACCCTTGCATTTTTTAAAATGAAGAAAACATTTGTAGCGTTCAAATATCAAAATGTGACTCCAGAGCGTCGATATCTTATGGAACGCTACTTTCCAAACCAGCCATTTCCAACTCAACTTCGCATCAAAAACATGATTCTAGATTTATGTGATTACAGGCGCCTCACCAAAGAATTGCAGTCAGAAATGATTGAAGATCTCTCTCAAGTGGCTTATCAGCACCCACGTCAACGCCAACTCTCTAAAGAACTCTTGAATTTACTTTATAAAAGCCGAATTGCCATTCCTGGATATATTGACAAGCTTCAGAATCTTCAGTCTCTCTTTACCGTGTCTTCTCGTGTTTTGGAATCACTCCAGTTACCAAAGGCAACCATCTCTTACTACAGTGACCTCATCACTTACTATAATGGCGCACGACTGAGTCAACTCAATACCCACATGGTGGAGATTTACCTTCTTTGTTATGTGCATATGCGCTACCAATCTTTAAATGACACCCTCCTGGAGGCTTTTAAGAAACGAACTCAATCAACTAAACTAAAAGCTCTAGAATATGCTAAATCGGAATCTCTCAAGTATATGGATCGTATGAGAACAATGCGCGAACAGGTAAGTCAAGTCTTATTAACCATCTTTCATTATCCAGATCCAGAGTTTGTAGCAAAAGCCCCTCTTTATAAGAAGCTGCCTGAAAGTGAGTTTTTAGCAGCCGCTCTTTTACTCGTTGATGAGAAGTTTGATAAAGAGAGATTGTTCTGGAAATTTATTGATGATTCTGAATTCGTCATCAAGATTAACCTAAGAAGCCTTTTTGAAGTTATTCGATTTGACGCTACAGACCATGATGTGTTTAGTGATGTTATTGATTATTTAAAAGGCGCCTTTTATGCCGATAAAACCCCTCCCCTGCCACCACACATTAAAAAGTGGATTGGCAC
>JAJRRM010000129.1 GCA_024279475.1 Alphaproteobacteria bacterium
GGTGGTGATCCAAAAACATTTGAGGTTAACTATAGTCAAGTATACGTTCCTAATGAAGAAGATGATGATGTGGTAGAAGCCGCACGAAAAATAGCTAATCAGTTGAAATCTGATAAAACGCATGTTGTACTTTGGGGGAAAGTTGGACATAAACATAAAAAAATTAAGAAACTACAAGAGTTTTCTACGACCGAAGAACCTGAGAACTGGGTTAATATTCTTGTGGATGAAACAGGCAATCGACTATATTTTCTAGATGAAATTGATACTGAGGATGCTGATAATGAAGAGTCCGGAGGAGGTGGTGGTGGATCTCCAATGCCTGCTAAGAATGAAGAATAAAGTTATTTTTCTTTAACCCTAGAGTTCTCTCTGTTTTATATATCTTTACAAGATACTTCAACATAGAGTATAAATACTCTGTCGATGTTTATTTCTACTATCTTAACAACAAGAATCCTATAATGTTTAAAAAGATTTCCTTTTTAGCCTTTCTAGCCCTTTCTACTTCTTATTTAAGTTATGATGGAAATTGTATGATGCAAGAGCCAGGCGAAAAACCAGATTCTTCTAGTTCTAGAAATATTGCTTCTCCGACTAATATAGACATAAAAACTAGACCTATGCTGCCTAGGAGACAACCTCCATCAGAAACTCCACAAGTATCAAATTGGAGAGATGTACAAAAAGAAATTGAAGACCAGCGAGATAAAAAGAGACCTTGCTTAGTAGTTTTTGATATGCAGAACACTCTAATAACACATGGTTTAAAGATAATACAAAAAGATGGATTATCTTCTCTTTTTTCTTTTTTTGATGCAAATGAAATAGTCACTTGTGGGTTAACCTGTTATGGTAGAGATGAAGTTCCTGCTATAGGAGAAGTTCTTCAAACAGCTGTACGTTTTGGGGCAAATTTTCCTCCTGATTTACCTGTAGCTGCCCCTCTTTGTTTTGAAAAAAGCATTCTAGGTCTGGGTGATATGGCAAACAAACTAGTAGGACTATCTATGATTCTCACGCATTTTAAAAAATAAAATGTGCAAATTTTTTTAGTAGATGATGATAATTTTTGGATGCGGTTAGCTAAAAAAAAGTATGAGAAAAATGATTCTCATGACTTGTACCCTTTGCATTTCAAACCTTTAATACCTACTGTAAATTCTCTACCATTTACTTTTGAGAAAGCAGAAACTGATTAAATCCCTTATGTCCCTGTTTAAAAATGGAAATATAGTATATTAAGTTCAATACTCTACAGCAGGGCTCGTCAGGTTCACCTAACCTACCTTGTTGTTAGCTTAAGTACTTCTTCAGGATCTTTAGGAAACCCATATTTCCCCTTAGCATATCCTTTTGCAAGATAGTCGCCGGCATGATCAAACAGACTAGCTACTAACAAGCTAATGCCTTTTCTTGTTCCAAACACTTGGTAGCGCGCAAAAACATCTTCCATGTCAGGCCAAATATCCCGGTTACCTACAGCATATTTGGGCAGTAAATCTACGAAATGATACTCTTTAATATCAGGAGAAATGGGGTCGCCGCTTTCAGCAGAAAGTAGACACCAGATGTGGAGGATGCAAAGGATAAAGGGCATTGGAACGCATTTTTTCTTATCAACCTGCTCCACCGACAAATCAACAGTAAAGTTGTGAAAGAAATCCCGATCTTGTACATATTCTACCACCTCTACTCGAAATAAACTACGGAACTGCTGTATGACAGAGTACATAGGAGAATCTGAAACACCATCTCCATTGCGCAGGTAATTGCCTAGCCTTTCTTCGGGATATGCCATAGCTAAATTACGTGAACTGGTCTGGGAGAATAAGTGCCTTTGCTCTGGATCAAGGAAAGAGGCTATTTTGTGAATAGCGGGTGACTCCAGTGATGAAAAGGGTCTATATATTTCCACAGCTCTTACAAGACAAC
>JAJRRM010000130.1 GCA_024279475.1 Alphaproteobacteria bacterium
CCTCCCTCATTGCTTTCAAAATCTTTCCAAAGTCCGAACTTACTGCCAGAGGTAGAAAGAACAACACTTCCATGCCTTCCATAACGGATTTCATTCTTAGAGGCTTTCTTGTGTTTGGTATTAAAACACTTATCGGCTATATCCTCTAAATCAGATATGGTCATTTTCTTTAATACATCCTCTCTATCATAGAAAGGTTTCTTTTCTTGTTGTTCTACAAGTTCTTTAATATATGTATCGCCTTTAACTTTTCTATCCATAATTAGAGCTCCTTCTTTGGATTCCCCCTCTTTTTCAGGTGTAATGTTTGCAAACGGACTCTGGTTTAATCTTCCATATATCTCCCTGCGTTCTTGCTTTGATGCTATACGTACTTCAAAGTTCTTTATGTTCTCTGGCTGTATTTCATTACCTTCTTTGCCTAAAACTCCTTGTGTCCAAGCAATGCGGCCTATATCTCGAACCACCCCAAACTCATCTTTAATCTTCTGTAAGGCTTTTTCTTTAAAAGTTACAGGCACCTTATCCTTTATTTCACTTTCAATAGCTTTAGCATCAATCTCTGATCTGGCATCTACCCCTGTCATTTTATGGCTTGAAGTTGACAGATACTTACAAACAGACGCCTCATCCACAAACTCTGTTGAAGGTACATAGAGACGAACATCCTCCCGATGACGGGTTAAACTTACATAAGCTTCTTGCCTGCTCATTGTAGAGGTCCCCAGTACAAATGCTTTGTCTACCGTCTGACTCTGGGCACTATAAATAGTGCTTACCCAGCCATAGTCTAATGCTTTATAGAGGTTAGTAGAGAAGCTTATCGTTTTCTCTTCCCTTCCTTTTATAATAGAAGCTTCTATCTTGTCTTTCTCTATAGAGAGAATGGTTCCTACATCTCCTTTAACAACCTCCCGTCCTTTATCTTCTTTGCAGAACTTAATCTTGTCGCCTGCTTGTAAAAATAGAGTCTTTGTCTTATATCTCAATTTCCCGTCAGCATCTGTATAGGGAAGAATAGACTCTACCTTAGAATCCACATCCTTAAGTATACCATTACTCTTCAACCCAACACGAAGTGTATCTGTAAGAGCTGCTTGATCTCGCTGTGTTTTAGCCATGATAAGATAGCTACTATGTGGGTTTTCTTTTAGATTGTTTATAAAATCTTTAGCCAACGCCTGCCGTGTACAATGATTTATATCATATGCAGGTGCTACAGATGGTTTCTTAATATCTATAGTATGTTGATTAGCTAAAGAAATCGCATAACTTGTATAGCATCCCTCAGCTTCTTTTCCAGATCCCAAATAGCTTTCAGATCTCCTAATCTTATTTTTTAGAAGCAAAAGAGAGTCAACCCCAAGAGGTTTAAAAAGAGACTTATAAGCATCTAAATCTCTATAGATAACATCTGCACAAAGATTACGCCTCCCTACATGCTCTTTATAGATACCATAGTTCTGATGCTCTTTTACAAGTTGCTCTGGTTTTTCTTCACCTGGATAAAATGCCTTCACATCACTTAGCATATCATTATATAAGACGCCACTTACACGGGTACTTAAGTTGTATTGCTTTATAAGCTCTATATGCTGTGACTGGCTTTTTGGTTTTTTTTCTAGATCACTTTTAAGATCAAGAGATTTAACATCCAACAATCTTTCCTTTATAATAGATACATGTCCTTTGTCCTGATAAGCTCTAATAGCTCTCACTGCCTGCCCTGTAGAAAAGTCTCTTGTAGCCTCCCGTTGCCACTCTTCCTTCTGACGTACAATTGTTGTTAAAGAAGACGTCGTATCCACCGAATTAAGAACAGACTCAAAAGCTCTGCCAGCACCCACAGAACCCAACTGATGAGTATCACCTATAAACACTACCTTAACATTCTGCCTCTCTACATAAGATAGAAGCTTAGAAAAGATCTTAACATCCATCATCCCCGCTTCATCTACCATCAACACTGTTTTATGGTCATATAAACTGCGTCCTTTATCTGCAGCTGCCAATAATTTATGAACAGTGAAAGATTCAATTCCTGCTTGCCTCAAGGATTCCTTTGCCTGGTTCGTAGGAGCAAGACCTACAACTCTATAGCCACTCTCCTCCCAGATTTGTTTGCCTGCCTGTAAGATCGTTGACTTACCAGATCCCGCAGGACCAGAAAGGCATGATAGCTGCCTTCCCTCAACAATACCTTTAATAGCTGCCTTTTGATCCTCTGCAAGTCCTCCATAAGCTTCATACTTCTTACTAAAACTCTCTATGACAGCACTTATGCTATCTTCCTTAACTCTATGAGAGATAGTAGACGACAACACTTTAGAAGAAAGAACCACCTTCTCCTCCAAAGCCAACATAGCCTTTGTAGTATATACTTTTTCCTCCAATACAGAATCTTTAGCGCTTACCAGTCGATCTTCACCTTTAACATGATCCCCAAGAGTTCCAAGCTCTACAAGTTCTTTAGAGTTTAAAAGCCTTCCTTCCACCTTCTTCCATAAATCTTTATCATAAATATACTGCTGCAAAGCCTCTCGTATATCACTTGAGGTAAATACAGCCTTCCTCTCAGTTAAGATATCCAACACAACCTCAGGTCTGCGAGCTACCTTATATTGATTAACAACCTTTACTTCTAAAAACTCTTTGAGAGCAGCTCTGTGATAAGTAAACTTACTCCGAAGTCCAAACTGCGCAAGATCTCTATCCTCTATAAGTCGAAGAGCTTCTTCAGGGGTTTTACCCTCTCTCATAAGAGCTTTATAGACTGATGTAGAATACCCAAGCTTAACACCTGGATCTATACCAATACCCCTATCTATAAATGACTTTTCACTAACAGGCATATATCCCGCCAGTACAAGTTCATTATTAATATGAAAAGCTGCCTTCTCTCTGCAATGCTTAAGAAAGTCTCTACTATTAAGTTCTAAAGCTTTATCTTTAGAGAGCCCATTTTCTTCCACCCTCCGTGTTGTAAGCATCATATGCACATGAGGATTATCCACTTCATCATGATGATTAGCCAATACCATAATGCCATACTCATCACAAATCTCTTTCGAAAACGCTTTTACAATTTCTATGCGTTTCTCAAAACTCAGTTCTTTGGGAAGCGACATTTCAACTTCTCTATAAACCTGTGCGTCTTTTCTTTTCTCTGCACCCTCACACAAATCACTTAAGTACTGAACGCCACTTTCACGGTCCGCTATAATAGCTTCTTGCAGCTTCGATGCCCAGGTTGCACACCCTTCCGGCACATACAAAGCTACATGTTCCACATCTTTAGAAGAGTAATTGAAGCTTTGTCCCGTAATCCCATCTTTCAAAGACACGCCTGAACGATAAGCAGAAGCTGCCACAGTGTTCCTTGAAGAACGCCCTATTACCTTCATAGATAAATGAAAGATTGCCATTACTGTTTTATCCTAATTAACTTTTATAATACGCCAATACCAGCCGCTTGCGGAAAAGCACATAGTTATATATTTATATAACATATAAGTGCGCCTCTAACAAGTTATTCGGACACATGGATATTACTTATATTTTTATTAATCTCAAAAAGAAGAACATTACCTACACATAAAGCTAAAATACCTTGGAAATTGAATGGGTATATGGTATATTTCTATTAAATAAATACAGTATATAATTACATGAGAAACATTACTTCTATTGATGAGAGAATTGAAAAGCTTAAGAAACAAAAAGAAACTTTAACTCAACGCGTATCTTTATCTCTCTATACAGAATTAAGCAAAAAGCTTGGTAAAGACTTTACCCCAGAGCTCGTTCTTTCTATCATTTCAGACACATGGGAAAACTCAAACGAAGAAACTAAGGAGGGCTGGAAGAAATCAGCCAGTTCCTTTCAAAGTAAAAAACGAAAAAAACCTAAAAAAAATAAGCTCGCAACTAAAGATATTAGAAGCTAAATCCTACAGAATTATGAAAAGAAACTCCTCACCCTCCTCCCTCAGAAAAGCAAGAACAAGGACTCTCATTCAACTTGGAGGACTTATAGAAAAATCTGGTATTCTTCCCTACCTCAATATTTCTATGGGAGATGATCTTCAGCAAGATGAAAATCTAAAAGAAGAAGTTGCAACCCTCCTTGGAGCTCTAATAGATGTTAAACAAAGTATTTCTTGTGATAATGAGTTTAGAAAGATAGCCCTTCAGAAAGGACTAGATGTTTGGAGTATAGAAAGTTAGTTAGAAGTTTTATCTAACTTGATAAGATTCAAATTAAGTTTTGAATACCAAGGAAATTTATAATGTTTTCCCTCTACTATCATGAGTTTCTTAACAACACTTAGTTAACAATACATCATAAGCTCTTGGATTTTATTAGGTCTTAATGCAGGCGTTAGATAGGAAAGAAGATAAAACCAGACCTCCACAAACTATTTTATAACCCCTTTTATTTAAATTTTAAGTTTTTATTTAGTAAATACTACTATAGATAAAAATATAATATCTGATATAGGAAAGTTATACTCTATAATTTGTTAAGTAATACTTAACTTTTAAAACTTTTTATTTTTTATACGTAAATTACCCGCAAAGGCTATACGTACGGATATTTCCATACTTTTTTAGAAAAAATATCGGACTATAATACAAACATATTATAAGGAATTTACTTTAAATAGCCTGACTCCCTAGGCCTTAAAGTAAAATATTTAATAATTAAAATTGTAAGGCTCTATTATAAATAAAATGATTCTCTAGTTTAATTGAAGTTCTTTTCCCCTGTTTAGAGCTTTCTTTTAAAAGAGATATAAGAAATTATAGCATATTATTATATAATCTTAAAGCCTTATACTCCTTATTTTAGAAAAGCCCACACACCCTGTTTGTGTGGGTTTTTTTTACTAACCCCTTTACCTTGTAATTATACAAGTGCTCCCTCTATATAAAGTTTTAATCAAAGATTTAAAAAATAGATTTTGTTAGAGATAGTCTCTATTTGTTTTTTTTTACGACTAAATCCCAATCTTCTTAGAGCTTTTAATACACCCATTATACTTACGCCAAAATGGTTTGCATATTCCTTGCCTACTAAATCAGGGTATTCTTCTACATAGGCCTTCAATATCTCTGGATTCA
>JAJRRM010000008.1 GCA_024279475.1 Alphaproteobacteria bacterium
AGCCAAGGCTGGAACATACACAGAGTTTGATTTAACACATAGAGGTTATGTGTTAAATCAAGCTTTCAAAAAGGGATTAGAAAGCAAAGAGGTTAATCGGATTGTAACCTCGATAGACAAATTTATTGAGAACACATATTTAAAGGGGAATTACATGGCAAGAACTACACCAGAAGAGAGAAGCAAGATAGCAAGTAAAAATGGTGCAAAAGGTGCAAAAATAAGAAAGATGGAAGCTCGTACTAGAATACTTGCTACGCTCAATCAAGTAGAGAGTTTTGGGATTAAAATAACTGCAAGAGATATAGCAGAACGTGCCAAAGCAGATAAGAATACAGTATCGACTTATCTCAAGGAATTAGGATACAAAGAAGTATCACGTAAAGAGGGGTGGAAACAATGCAAATAACCATTAAACGCTACGCTGAAAATGAGGGTATTAGCGTTCAATCTGTTTATGCACAGATTAAACGTGGAAGTTTAAAGAGTATTGAAGAGAATGGTATTAAGTACGTACTACTCGAAGATAAAGCCATTAAACCCAAAGTTGAAAATACTTTAAAGGAAGCATTTAAAATCATTAAACGATTACAAAAAGTAATCAAGGCAAAAGACAAAGAAATCAAACGCCTTACAAAAAGAAATGAAGAACAAAATACATTCTTAATTAGTAAGTATGAAAATGCATTACCTACGCCAAATAAAGATGATATTGTGGATGTCAAAGTTAAGAAAAAGAAAACAAAAAAGAAAAAGGGATAATTTTGGGAATACCTATATTAAAATGGGCTGGAGGAAAAAGGCAATTACTACCGATAATAGATGAAAACCTCCCTGACGAGTTTAAGAATGGAAAAATTAAAAAGTTTGCAGAACCTTTTATAGGTGGAGGAGCTGTCTATTTTCATGTTGCTGAAAAGTACGATATTGAGAAAGCATATATAAGTGATAATAATATTGAATTAGTTCTCCTATACAAAACCATTCAGAATAATGTTCAAGAATTAATACTTCATTTAGAATATCTATCTGAAGAATATTATAAGAGAGATGAAAAAGAGAGACAAGAATATTTCTATCAAATCAGAGAAAAATTTAATGCCAATTTAAAAACTATAGATTTTACAAAGATAGATACTAAATCCGCACAAAGAGTTTCACAATTAATTTTTTTAAACAAAACTTGTTTTAACGGTCTCTTTAGAGTAAATAAAAAAGGTTATTTTAATGTTCCCTTTGGAAGATACAAGAAGCCTAAAATTTTAGATACTGCCAATTTAAACCATGCTTCTCACCTATTGCAGAAAGCCACAATTTCCCACAGCTGTTACAGTAACCTGCCTGAAGAGTTTAGAGAGAATACATTAATTTATTTAGACCCTCCGTACAGACCTTTAAATTTAACTTCTAGTTTTACCGCTTACAGCAAATACGATTTCAACGACTTGCATCAAGAAGAACTGTCAGTCTTCTGTAAGACTTTATCAAAAAGGACTAATTTATCATTTTTGCTGAGTAATTCAGACCCAAAGAATACGAATGAAAATGATGACTTTTTTGATATACTCTACAAAGACTTTCATATTCAAAGAGTTAAAGCTAACAGGATGATTAACAGTAATGGTTCTAAACGCGGAAAAGTCACTGAACTACTTATTAAAAACTATTAAGGGAATGAATGAAATTTAATGAAATATATACAAACAGACTTGGTTGCACAACAGAAACAGAAGTCTTTGACTACTTGATAGACAAGCTAAAACCCTCCAATAGAACATGGGGATATTTTGTTAATTGGAAAAAAGTCTTTAGTAATGTTGATGACATTGAAGTTAGTCTAAATACGCTGAATTACATCATAGGTAAGAGAGACATTGAGAAATCCCTTTTTGAATTATTATCCAAACAACCTCATTTAATATTAGCTTTCCCTTACCTCCTTGCCAGTAGAGATAAAAAACTTATTATCCTACATGAATATACTATGGCAAACTTTATTTTCAAAGAGTTTGATTTTTCTAAAACAAAGGATGTTCTTTCAGAAAAAGAAATTTTATCTGCCATTGAATTTTTAAAGTACTCTGGATTTTTAAAGTTGCTAGAAGATGAAAAAATTAAAAACCTTGTTGATTATGTTATAGGTGTTGAAGCTGGACTAGATAGTAATGGAAGAAAAAATAGATCTGGTCATATTATGGAAGATATAGTTGAAAACTTTATTCATGATATCTGTCTTCGTAACGGATGGAGATACCTCAAAGAAGCCACCGCGAATATTTTATTAGAAAAATGGGAGATTACGTTACCTGTAGATAAATCAAGAAGAAGATTAGATTTTGTCATCGACAATGGAAGCAGTATTTACCTAATTGAAACTAATTATTATGGAGGTGGTGGTTCTAAATTAAAATCTACTGCCAAAGAGTACCAAAAGATATCTCAGTATTGGAAAGATAGTGGTTTCAAATTTTTATGGATTACTGATGGAATAGGATGGAATTCAAGTTCTTTACCTCTTGAAGAAGCCTTTGACAGTCTAGACTATATATTGAACTTAGAGATGCTCACGAATAATCTACTAGAAGATATATTAAAGAAGAATATCTAACATAAATAGATGCATTTAACTACAAAAGTGAATGCTGTCAAAAGGAATCACCCCATTGGATTAAAAGGTTTAAAGTTATTCCCTTGACTCACGCTAGACTCTTTCTTAATCACTATCCTCTTGGCTTTTTCTATCACTTGTCCAATGAACTCGCCAAGCCGTTTAATTGCTCCTCTAAACCCTTCAAATTTTTCTCCAACTCTCCCAACTGCTCCGCTGAATTCTCTCTCAAGTCCTGCATACGACTTGCTAATAGCTGATTGTTGTCTCGATGCTTCGATAACTGCTCCGTCAAGTTCTGTACCCTCTCGCTCTGCTTCTTCTCCAATTCGTCCAACTGTTCTTGATTGATGCTTATCTGCCAATTCTTTGATATGTTCCCATACCGTTCCAACGTCTTGTTCTGCTTCTCTATCACGCTCTTGGCTTCGTTCATGTTCTGCTCGTATGCTGTCGATATCTCGTCCAATTTCATCAAAAAAGCTTCCTGCTGTAGCTCTAATTGCATCGTTAATTTCTGCTCTAATGCGGTCATTTACTCGTCTCCTTGCTTCTCTACTAATCGCCAACCCTCTGCCGTCTTGTGTAGCGTGTAGTTCCTTTCTAGCACCTGCATCACGTCCTCTTGGGTTATCTTCTTCTCTTCGCTCTCGCTCTTTAGTATCTGTGGGTTTTGGCTGAGATAAATCGATCCCCATGCGATACCCACCGTCCATACTGCGAACATCATTATCCAAAGCCACGTGTAATCGGCTTTCTCTTTGTTCGCTTCCTCCCACCTCTGCATCATGTCGTCTGTCTGCTCCCTGCTCTTGTCCAACATCGTCTTTTGTATTTTTAAGGCTTCCTCGTCCTCTTTCGCTATCTGCTGACGTATCTCTGACATTGTTTCTTGGGTGTTCTTCATTCTGCGTTCCCAATCTGCCAATATCTCGTTGCTCTTGGTTTCTATCTGCTTTGATACTTGCTTCATCTTCTCGTTGATAAGCTCGTTTTCTAGCGTTTCCATATTGCTTCTCAATGAATTTAGCACGTTTGACACGCTCTCGCTGTAACGCTTGTTTAACGTCTGTTCCACTTGCTTTAAGCTCTTGCTCTCTTGTTGTAAAGCTTCGGTTACTGCTAACGCTCTCTGCTCTATCATCTCTTGTAAGGTTATAAAATTGTTCTCCATAAATATCTCCTTTTATTCTCATTTTCCCTGACTCATTCTGCACCGTCAAATAGTGAAACTCTTTTCCCTTATCATAGCCCTCGTTGACTATCTCAACACCTAAAGACCTAAGCTCTGCCTTGACTTCATCAAGAGAGTTGAT
>JAJRRM010000009.1 GCA_024279475.1 Alphaproteobacteria bacterium
CAGTTAATATAATTTTTTAAGCTGCAGGTAGCAATATTGGCCCTGTTGCAAAAAATAGTAGAATCTGATGAGATGAGTTTCTGGATACTTAAATTAGGGAGCTATCTATGAATGATTTTAAATGGAAACACTATCAAGGAGAAATCATTTTTGGATGTGTTCGTTGGTATTGTAAGTACGGCATTAGCTATCGTGATCTGGAGAAATGATGCTAGAAAGAGGCGTTGCAGTAGATCATACAACGCTCTATCGTTGGATTCAACAGTATGCTCCTGAAATAGAGAAACGATTATGGTATTACTGGAAGCCTGCCATGGGACGTAATTGGAGAATTGATGAAACATATGTGAAAGTAAAGGGGAAATGGACTTATTTATATAGAGCTGTTGACTCTCGAGGACATACTATAGATTTCTTTCTATCGGCTACACGGAACTCTAAAGCTGCCAAACGATTCTTAGGAAAAGCTCTTAAAAGTAGGAAGTCATGGGATTATCCTTCTTCTATTAATACAGATAAATCACCAACGTATGGCATAGCTATAGAGAGGTTAAAGAAAGAAGGTAAATGTCTAGAGCATATGAATCACCATCAAGTGAAATATCTTAACAATATTATTGAATCAGATCATGGCAAGCTCAAACGTTTAATCAATCCTACTCTTGGTTTTAAGTCTATGAAAACAGCGTATGCCACCCTTAAAGGGTTTGAAATAATGCGGATGTTTAAGAAAGGACAACGTTCTGCATGGATGAATGAAAAGAATGTCATTGGAGAAGTACATTTTATTAACCAAACTTTTGGTATTTATACTAGTTAGACAACACTAAATAAGAATACCTTTTTAGCTAATTTTATTTTTTTCAACAGAGCCATATTACCTATGTTTAGGGATTAAAAATATTTTTACAGCTTTAAAAACATCAGCAGGAGTTCCAGGTATATTCTCTTGATTAAGTATTCTTTGGATACGAGCATACTTAAAAGATTTTTCATTACCATGCCATGCAGCAAGAAAACTATATTGAGGACTAAGGTTTAAAGGATGAGAGCTATTTGTTCTGCTAATACTAAGAGCATTCATTAAATTAGCAACTTTAAGGCAAGCATCAGAATCTCCTTGGTCAGCAGCTTCTCTATATTGTCCTATAACTGGGTCTATTATCTTGGGAGGATAAGGAAAATGAGGTTGAGCCTCAGCATACATCAATTCTCCCAATAAAAAGTTATAGTGAGGTAGACCTAATGCAGCCATCTCACGTAACTTTGCAGGATCTTTTAAATCCCTCTCATTTCTTAAGTCAACGAAAGCTTCAGTGTCAGGTGCTGCAATAAATCTATGCAGCATTTCTTGGCCTGCTTGAGATTTCAACCCATGCTTAACCAAGGTGTGGTTTTGCCCGAAAAACCGATCATGGTTATTATCATAAAACCTGATCGCCTCTGTTAGAAACAGGCGAGCAAGAGGGTGTTGAAGGCGAGTTGCTGCTGTTAAGGAATAAAGAGCAGATCTCCTTCTAAGATAAGGGTGAGTTTGTATTGTTTTATAAACTGCAGAGGTCACTTCAGCATACACCTCATCGAATCCTCCTGCCGAAAAGGACCAAGAAAGAAAAGGTTTTAGAACATTACGTAGTAAATTTTGATGAGGTCTATCAATAGCAGCATCTAGAAAGCACTGTGCTCCTACAGCAGATTTCCAGGAACTTTGAAAAGGCCACATTTGTATAGAAGTTCCCTGTGCAATTAGTTCCCAAGTTTCTTCTGGAAAGTCTAGAACACCAAAGTCCCTTAAAAGAACAGGAAATGTATAGGCATCGTGTTTGTTAGCTGCTTCTTCAACTTTCTTAGAAAACTTCAAATAGGCAGGATTAGGTTTTGGTGCAGCTGTTTTAGGTAAAAATTCTTCTGCATCTGGAGTTTGATCAGTCTTTCCAGCATTACTTTCTTAAACATAAGCATTATCTCAAAGCCTTTAAGGGTAGCATAAGCTGTTTTCATTGACTTAAAACCAAGCGTAGGCTTGATTAAACGTTTGAGTTTGCCGTGATCTGATTCAATAATATTGTTAAGATATTTTACTTGGTAATGCTTCATATGCTCTGGACATGGCCCTTCTTTTTTTAACCTCTCTATAGCATCATTTCTTCCAAGTCACGGTAACTGATCCCATATTTACAGTACCAACGAACACATCCTAAGATTATTTCTCCTTGATAGTATTTCCATTTAAAATCAGTCATAGGCAGAATTCCCCAATTTAAGTATTCAGAAACTCATCTCATCAGATTCTACTATTTTTTGCAACAGGGCCCTTTTTTCTACTGTGAACAGTGGAAGGATTCATATTGATCTAAATAAGGCAGATTACTAGATATACAGTTCTCATAAATTAAGGGGCAAAAATACTCTGAGGTAGTAGACACTTCAGGAGGAGGCTGTGCTCCTTCTCCAAAAATATTTAAAGTTAACTATAGTCAAGTATACGTTCCTAATGAAGACGTTAAGAATGTGATAGAAGCTGCACAAGATATAGCTTATCAGTTGCAGGATGATAAAACAAATGTAGTACTCTGGGAAAAAGCTGGACCTAAAGGTAAAAAAATTAAGAAAATGCTAGAGTTTTATCCTGCCGAAACACCTGAGAACTGGATCAATATTCTTGTGGATGTAACAGATAATCGACTGTATTTTCTAGATGAAGTTGAGGAGTATGAAGGAGGATATACAATGCCTGCTGAAGCTGAAGTTAGAGTTGAGGATGAATCTCAGGATGCACACACTGCTTCTGTTGCAAAAAACATCGAAACCCGATGAGATGAGTTTGTGGATAGGACCATAAAAATAAACATAACACCTTAATCTGCAGAGGCATCTTTTTCATGTTGTAATGTCTTTCCCAAAATAAATAATCTTTGTTTAGCTGCTTCAACGTCCTTCTCTGCTGCTTTTTTATACCACTTCAATGCTTTCTCACAATCTTGAGGTATGCCTTCTCCTCTTTCATACAATACGCCTAATTTATATTGAGCCTGAGCATATTTTTGCTTTGCTGCTCTTGTCCACCATATAAACGCTTTTTCATAATCTTGAGAAGCTTCTTCTCCTTTATAATACGATATTCCTAATTCATACTGCTCTTCTGCGGAAAGTCGTAAAATAGTAACCTTTATAGAAAACTTTTCTTCTTCATTTTTCCTTTTTCTCCATTTCTCTCCTCCAGAAAGTAAAACAACTCGTTTTTACTCTATATTAGGCATATCCTTATCTGATGAAGCTTCTGCCTTCCCTACATAAAAAATACTAATAAGAGCCCTCTGCATAAAGAAAGAAGTGTAATTCGTAATTAAGTGATTGAGATTACAAGGAAGTATTCGTACTATCTCCTTGTATTTATAAGGAGGAGAAGATGGATAGTTTTGCAGATGCACTGGTTACAAGAAAGTCTAAGGGCACCCATAAACTAGAAAGGATCCACGATTTAGTTCGTTGGAATCGTGTTTCGTATCGCCTCAAGAAGATTTTGAATCGATCAGGATTGGGACCTACAGGGTATGATCCCCTACAACTATTTAAAGCTCTTTTGCTTCAAAACCTCTATGGTCTGTCAGATTCTCAGATGGAAGAGATGCTCTATGATAGGATATCCTTTCGAGATTTTTGTAGGATTGGCATGAGCGCAGACATTCCTGACGAGACTACCCTCTGTCGCTTTAGATCCTCCTTAAAAGGAAAAACAGAAGCCCTTTTTAAGCTGGTGTTAGAAGATTTGGCACGCCAAGGAATACAGCTTAAATCAGGAACAATCGTTGATGCGACTGTCATTTCCTCCGGTGTATGTCCTCCCAGCGGAGGAGAAGTCTCTGAGAAGGATCCAGAAGCTGGATGGACGAAGAAAAGAGGGCAATATATTTACGGATACAAAGCCCATACAGCGTGTGACAAAGAGACTGGGCTGATCACCAATATTATTGCAACCTCTGCAGATGTGCATGACAGTCAAGTCTTTGAACAACTTCTCACAGGCGAGGAGCCACTAGTGATGGCAGATAAAGCTTATGCATCTCAGAAGCGCCGTGATTTATTGATCCAGCTCGGGATAGAAGATCAGATTATGTATAAGAAGAAAAAAGGCAAACAGCAGCCCAGGTGGCAAATAGAGCTCAACAAACTGTGGTCAAAGAAGAGAGGACGCATTGAAAGCATCTTTGGGATCATGAAAGAGATTATGGGGTTGAGAAAAGCGCGTTACAAGGGATGGGTTAAACAGCAAGTGCATTTTGACCTGTTTGCCATGGCCTATAATCTCAAGCGTGCTGAGAGTATTTTGCGGTAACCCACAGATGAAGTGTGCCTAAATCCTGAAAAATCAGGCTTTAGGATAGAAAATAACAAGAAATAAGGTGCATTTAGACTCCGATCCAGAACTTGTCAGATCTTTTTGACTTTACTCAGAGGGCTCAGATTTATTAAGGGGAAGAAGAACAAAATGATCTCCTTTATTAATAAATTCAATTTTACAGCCAACTTCTAATTGTAGACTTTTTCTTCCAGTAATAAAAGGTTTTCTTCCTCTATATCTTTACTCGTTGCTCGATATACTTCCTTAAGATCTCTTAAAAACTCTTTTTGATCCTTACTGGCTACATATTTTAAAGAATGTCATTTATCTTAGTTATCTAAGCCAGCTCCTAGAATAATTAGTTGAGGGTAAGTGTTAATCCATGTAAACATTTGCGAAAGCATTTGCAATTTTTCTTAAATTTTGATAGAATTTATGTGAAAGGATTATTAAACGCGATTTATTTTGGATAAAAGCCGATGAAGAGCTCCCCCCTTGGAAGGATGGGATCAAAAGCCCTATCAACGCTTTTCTCTATTCTCCTTCACATAAAAAGCTCTCTGGGCTGATCACGATAGAAGTCAACTTAATGGAAAAGAAAAACAATCATGCATAAAAAATTTCTCCGACACTTAATGGGTTTAGCAAAAACAACCGCAGTAATACTGCTTCTAACCTGCCATGTTTCACAACCCGCCGCGGGTGTGCGTGGTGGCGAGCTCCCAGGGGAGCCTTCTGAAGTGTCCAGAGCGGTGCGTAAGCTGAATGGTCTCGTTCGGGACCTAGATGCCGAGGCTACACGGTGCTGCGGCAAAGGTAACCCGTGCGCCACTTGCGCTACCGCCTCCACCACCATATTCTGCCCATGTGGAACCAATATGAGCGATGAGTTGGTGACCACGAGAAACTCGGACGGGAGCATGACCACGACCAAAAATACGGGAGCTTGTGCAGCCACGTGCTTTAATGGCCTGATGCTGTGCATCCCGGGGTGGTGTTGCTTGGCAATCAAAGGATGCGATTACAGCAGAGTCCAAGCCGTCCAGGCCGCAAGCCAGCGTGCTAAACAGACCGTTCTAGAGGCTGCTGCTAGGATTGAGCGGGTGGTGCGGGCTAGTGTAGTGGAGAATGACCTGATGGATACAAAAATTAGTGCAAAAACCCTCTTGACTAGAGCAAAACGCTCAACCACAGAATTGCAGGCTTTGATTTCGACATATGCAACCAATCACGGTGGTTGGAGGCCTAGGGGTGGAGCTAAGGCTAAGGCTACTGTGTTAAGTAATATTCTCTTGGAAGAGTAAACTTCTTTTGGAAAATAAAATTCCGGTACGCTGCATGGGTGCTGTTGCAAAAAATAAAATAGGATAAAAAGGGGCCCTGTTGCAAGTGTGCCGTAGCTAAGCTGCACAAGAGATGGAGGTAGGGCCTCCAAGACGACTTTCAGGAGTAGTCTTTAAACAACCATAAGCTGCTGTGGTAAAGAGTCATGGTAGTGAGCGTTATGGAAAAGGCATCAGAGAAGATGTCATGTGAGAGATAGAAAGGCGAACGAGAGGGCCCTTTTTGAGGCCCCCCGCCCTCTTTACTCAAATAATTCTATCCACATTTTCTGTAGGTATACCTGTTTGCAGAATTCTTAATTTTATAGTATCTATGAAAAAAGTTAGCAGGATTTATTTTGGATTTGTTTCAAAAAATGCCATGATCTGATTCAACAATATTATTAAGATATTTTCCTTGCGAGGCCTATCCATGCCAATATGTAATTTTTCTTAAACAGGTAGTGTTTAAGAGGTATAAACTCTATTTCTGAGCAGTGGATCAAGGATATGCAAAGGCTCCATTTAATTTAGGATTTTTATATGAGCATGGACACGGTGTTGTAAAAGATTATGTAGACTCTGCTAAATGGTATAAAAAAGCAGCGGATCAAGGTAATAAAATTGCTGAAGCGTTGCTAAAAAGTTTAACAAAAAAAATTGAAATTTAGATAATTTGATATAAAAATAATAGTTTTTATTTTATTTTTCCTTATGGAAAAATTTGTAATCTTACAAGCTGTACTTTAAGGGGCTTGTCCTAAAATTCATATAGAAGAACTGTAAGATCGTGGGGGAAATCTTGGCCCTGTTTTAAAAAATGTCATGGGAGAAGCACGTCTTATTAATCAAACTTTAGGTATTTATACTAGTTAAACTGCTCTAAATAATAACCATCAAAGCTTTAAATAATACAGTGGTCAACCAATTCGTTCGGGTTAGTAGACTCAACTCCTGCGAGGACACGTAACCTTAAAAGTTCTAGTTTTATACCAAAATTGTATACTTCTCCGTAGAAAGACATGAAATCCCAGAAGAGTTGATTACCTACTTTTTGGGACGCGGAGGTGTTGCTCCATTGCATAGTTAACGTGTTCGTTCCTGTACACACTGTACTAAACTGCCTCTCTATCTCTTCTAGCTGTTCCCATTCCTGCTGCTTCCTCATCCGCTTAACTGGATTTAATCCATTTTGATGGGAGGAGGCTACATTTTGTATCCTGCATTTTTCCTCTCCTTCCACATCTTCTAGTGAAAGTTTTCTTTTATCCCCTTGCGTGTTTTCGGGGAAGAAAATTAGGCAACTAATAAGTAAAGTTGCTTGTAAGACTTTAACTACTAGACGGTGGACTAAACATTTTTTCTTACCACTATAGGTGGATAAGGAAGAATTCATTGTGTGACTCCATATAATGATACTATTATAAATATATGATTAAACCTTATTGTATAATTTTAAAAGATATAATTTTTGATTGTGGAGCAACTTTGGATTTTCACCAAAATACTCAAAATGTGTGTTGTAAAAAGTGAGAATTTCTGCGGATTTTAATTGTTTTAGAAAAACCACATGACCTCCCTGTAAGGAGGTTTAGGACCCTGTTTCAAAAATTTAATTATTGAGATTTTTATGGAAGTTCTATTTTATAAATACTATGTTTTCTGTAGGTTACAGATTTCAAAATATAGTCAAAGAGTACCCTTTTAAAACTTTGCAACAGGCCCAAAATTTCTCTATATACTGCTAGGAATATTAAAGTTAGAGTATTTTAAGATAAAAACTCAGACTAAATGAATAAAATATTTAATGAACTTTAAATAATAGAAGGATATCTTTATGAAATAAAATGTACGAATTGTACTTGCAGTTTTAGAAGCTAAATTAGGTAAGGAAGAAGAATTAAAAAAGATTTTAACAGATGTAGTTATTCCAAGTCGTTCTGAGACAACATGCCTTGAATATCGTTTGCACCAAGATATTGATAATCCTTCTCAGTTTTTTCTTTACGAACGCTGGACAAGCAAAGAAGATCATGAAGCTCAATTTAGCAAACCCTATATTAAAAATCTTGTTGAAAAAATAAATTAGGTACGAAATTGTTGTTTTTTAGTATTGTTTAACTCACAAGCGGAGAGCAAGCTATTCTATTTGTAATATAAACAAGAAAGTAGACAAATAATGATACAAACATTAAAAAAATTTACTACAAGCTCTCTCTATTATTTTCTATTGTTTGGAATTTTATTTTTTAATATAAATTTATGTACGGCTATGGAAACAAGCCACAAAGAAGAAGAAGAAAGAGGAAAACAAAGAGCCCCACGGCTTGTTAATACGGTACCACTTCCTCAAACTCAAGATCAACTTCGCCGTCGTGCTAAAAAGAAACAAAAAGCTGATAGAAGAGTAGCTGAAGAAGAAGAAGCAAAGAAGGATGGTATTTGCCTACGGATAGACACGCTTTATGACTTTTCTACAACAAAAATGGCTAGCAACAAAAAATCTGGAGGAGGATTGGATTTTGCTTTGAAATCAGGTGATGTTATAGCTGAATATTTAAATTATTATATTAGAGGAAAAAATCTACCTACTGCTACAAATTGTGTTCCATGGGCACTAAATATTTTAGTTCCAGAATTAAAAAAATTTGATAAACGCGCAATCAGAGTTTCTCAGTGCTTGGCTACAGAACTAAAGAATGTTATAAAAGAAACTTCCCCCACTTATTCTTCCCTAGTAGTAGAGGGGTTTTTACTGCGGGTAGAAAAAATTTACACCCTTCATTCTTCATTAGTAATAGCTGCTCTTGTTTATTTGATAGAGGAAGATGATGAAAGTTCGGAGAGCGTAGATACATCAGATCTAGAAAAAATAGTTGATATACTTAAGAGAATTGATGAAAGTATAGAGGATCGTGTTTTGAAAGTGTTGACATACTTTGAAAGAACAAAGAGGAAAAAGAGTCTATATTGGATGCTAGCTAACCGTAGGTCGGCACCTCTAGTTGACTATATAAGAGGAGCTGAGGAACTAGATATACCTCAAATGAGAGACGAACTACTCCATTGTTTGCCAATGGTAGCAGAAGCTTTGTCTGCCTTAGTTAGGAGCACCGCTGCGGAAAAAAGAGCCATAAGAGTAGAAGAAGAGGAGAGTATAAAAAAAGCAATACAGGATTTAACTAATGTTATAAAAATTATAAAAAGTGTAGAAAAAAGCAAGAAGAATAGAGATAGAATGCCGCCTATACCTCAAGGGATTAAGAAAGAAGCAGAAGAAAATCAAGAAACCGTAAAAAATACAACAGGAGGAGGAGGAGGAAAGAAAATCAATGACGATTCTCAAGTTGTTGATAGAGTGGAAGGAGAAGGAGGTCTCGATGGTATGCAAGAACGTTTAACAGCTGAGTTAGATACACTTGAAAAAGAGAAAGTACATCTTATTGAAGAAAATAAGGGGTATGCAATAGAGATAGATAGGGTGTTAAAAAGAATGCACACAATAGCCTCGCTGGATAGCAGTGTCTTAGCACACTATGCTCTTAAGGAAACTCTTCTGGACACAATAGATACTACTTTTCTTGGACAGTGTAAAGAATTGGGTATGCCAACTGCAGTAGTTGATATAGAAACGGAGAGGTGTATAAGTTATTGTACCAAGTTTTCAGGCGCTATAGGGGGACTTAATGCTATAATCCCTGTAGAAAACCAGAAAGTGCTATCTAATTCTTTTTTAATGACAGTAGTATTATCTAATATACAGTTGCTAAAATTCCGCGTTACAGGGGAGGGAATTTCTAACCTTATGCCAAATTTCCCAGTATCACTTCTCCCAGAATGTGTTTGTAATATGAATTTTTCTTTAGAGGGAAACTTTTCAAGGAAAGATATTCAGAATTTTTCTATTTATGTTAGAACACTATTGATCATTTCTTCATGTCATGTAAAGTTTTCTTTTTTTAATCATTTTCTTGAGGAAGAACTTACCGATTTTGATCAGAGAGGGGAAATTAATAAAGAGATGCAGCGCTATATAAAGACTGGAAAATGGGAAGAAGGAAGTATTTTTGCACTATAGGAAAAAACAGAGCATAAGGAACTTAGGTATAAAAAATAGGGCGCTGTTGCAAAAGTTTAATTATTGAGGGATTTTGCGGATTACAGGTTTTGAAACATAGTCGTAATTTGCAATCTTAATTTTTTGCACCATGGCCCTTATCCGCTTGTTTGCAAAAACAAATAGGGGTGTTAATCACCCTTATCTGCAGCTCTAAGAGATAATATATAGTCTTTACGCCGTTCATTCATAGCTTGCATACTATATTCTCCAGCCCAATCAATGGCCAAAGAATTGTAGATTTTTATTAAAATTGCGTCAGCCAGATACGTGCATGTCTTCCATTTCCATTAGGGAAGAGGTGAATAAAAATAAATCTGTGATGAAAACGTATAGGTATTTCTTCTGGAAAATATGTTTCAGGCTCTATCTTAGGTAATTTTCTTTTTGGATAAGGATTTCTGCTCTAAAGCCCTATGTTTTCTGCTTTCTAATGCTTTTATCTTTCACACGAGACTCTAATATAGAGTCAACATTATCTTCAGGAACAATAGCATAAAAAAAATTGCATCCCATTGCCTTAGCCATAGATTTCATGGTTTTAAGCGTTACGCCACCACTTAATTCCGCTTTTTCTGTATAGAAATAAGCGCACGGCTTTTACCAAGTTACCGTGAAATTGCGCTACAGACTGCAAAGAGCTTTTCTAACAGTACGCATCCAACCTTCAGACGGTGTATTGACCCCTTAAACCCCATGCAGCTTGATTTATCTTATCTCTATACTGGCTTATAACAGCATTTTTAACACTCATTATTCATCTATATATTTACAAAAATAGCTATAATGTATATTTAAACATATATAATGAAACAATACTTACCAATATATATCTTATTAAGTATTTTACCTTCACACAAGTCCACTACGTCCTTTAGGAGGATAGCTATATATAGTTTCTACACTCGTATTATATGGCTTTGTTGCAAAAAACCTAGTTTCTTTAAAATAGAAATTTAACCCTTCTATATAAATAGATAATAATACTACTTGGAATATTATAGAGATTTTATAAGTACATTTCATAAAAAAATATACTATCTAATATAGGAAAATTATACTCTATAACTTGTTGATCAATACTGTGTTTTTAAAACGATTTATTTTTTATACGTAAATTACCCGCAAAGATTATACGTACGGATATTTCCATACTTTTTTAGAGGAAATATCTGATTATAGTATAAACATATTATAAGGATTTTATTTTAAATAGCCTGACTCTCAAGTCTTTGAGTAAAATATATAATAATTAAAATTATAGAAGTCTATTATAAGTAAAGATAGTTCTCTAGTTTCTTTGAAGTTCGTTTTCCCTGTTAACGCTACTTCTGTCAAAAGATCTATTAAGTAATTATATCATATTTTTATATAACCTTAAATCATTATACTCCTTATTTTTAAAAAGCCCACACACCCTATCTGTGTGGGTTTTTTTATCAATTTCAGACTTCATTATCATTTCTATATTGCAAATAATCCAGAAAGATCTATAGGAGCAGTTCCTTGATAGCCTGAGAGAGGACTATGACCAACAGCAGTTATGTTAGCTAAAGGCGACAAGTCTACTGCAGTAAGAGAGCTACATCCACTGAGAAAATTTTCACCAATAGTCGTTACGTTAGTAAGACCAGATAAATCTACTACTGCAAGATTTATACATCTATAGAGGAAAAAATTATCAATAATCGTTACGTTATGTAAAGAAGGTAAATCTAATGTCGTAAGACCGATGCATTTACTGAATAAACCGTGACCAAAAGGACTAGCTAGGTTAGATAAAGGGGATAAATCTACTGTCGTAAAATTCGTATCTTCTCCTTCACCACAATCTGTGTAAATATTATTTAGATTATGCAAGGTATTTGAAAAAGCTAGATGAGTAACATATGCAGGCATAGTCTGCGTAAATAGAGTAAACATTTCTTAGCGAGCATCTATAAGAAGCGTCTTCTGGGGGTTGTTAGAAAAATAAGCACCAAGTGCTGTCTTGTTTTCTGCCAGTTTATCTTCCCCTATGACAACGTACTTAGCTTTTGTGTTGATATGTGCTTCTTCAAAGGGTGTGTACTCTTGGGAGATCATCTCTTGCAAGACAGCAAGATGTCCATTCACATATGTTTGAAATGCTTCTATCTGTTCCTCTGTTCCAAAAACACGATAGTTTGCATATAGATGATTAAGACCCGGCAAAAAAGCTGCATTGCCTCCCTCAAACGCGGTTGGTAGAAGATCTATA
>JAJRRM010000010.1 GCA_024279475.1 Alphaproteobacteria bacterium
GGGCTATTAGATTGATGGCCCTGGGAAAATAGAAAAAGTTTTCTCTACAGCTTTTTTTTAGCACACAGGTAAAATGATAGAAATTTTTCTAAAAAATAAATTTCCAAGCGCAACTCTAGTCTGTAAAACTTTTTAGTTTTTTAGAGCGACTAGGGTGTTTTAACTTTCGTAAAGCTTTTGCTTCAATCTGGCGAATACGTTCACGAGTTACAGAAAACTGCTGTCCTACTTCTTCTAGTGTATGGTCCGTGTTCATGCCAATACCAAAGCGCATGCGAAGAACCCGTTCTTCACGGGGAGTGAGACTAGATAGAATTTTTGTTGTTGTTTCACGTAGGTTAGAATAAACAGCTGCATCGGCAGGAAGAAGAGCATTTTTATCTTCAATGAAATCACCTAAATGGCTGTCTTCCTCATCACCTACAGGCGTTTCAAGACTAATAGGTTCTTTTGAGATTTTCAATACTTTGCGTACTTTATCCACCGGCATAAGAAGTTTTTCTGCAAGTTCTTCAGGCGTTGGTTCTCTTCCATATTCATGCATCATTTGACGAGAAGTACGGATAATTTTGTTAATTGTTTCAATCATATGTACAGGAATACGGATAGTGCGAGCTTGATCTGCAATGGAGCGTGTAATAGCTTGACGAATCCACCATGTGGCATAGGTAGAAAATTTATATCCACGACGGTATTCAAATTTATCAACTGCCTTCATAAGGCCTATATTTCCCTCTTGAATGAGGTCTAGGAACTGTAGCCCCCGATTTGTATATTTTTTAGCAATGGAGATAACTAGGCGTAAATTAGCTTCAATCATCTCTTTTTTAGCTTTTGAAGCATGACGTTCGTTTTTTTGAATAAGGCTTATATTATCTCGTAGCTCTGTGACATGCATCATAACTTCTGTAGCAAGTTCTTGTATTTTATCAAGAATATTGTGAATTTCTTCTTTCTTTTCAGAAAATGCTTTCCAATTTTTCCCTTTTTTCTTGCCAACAATATCAAGCCAATTTGGGTTTAATTCTGTACCAAAATATGCTTTGAGAAAATCTTCACGCTTAATTTTAGACTCTATTGCTATACGGAGCAAAGAGCCTTCAAGTTCTAGAAGACGTTTGTTCAAAGAAGATGTTTGGTCTGAGAATTCTTGAATACGGTTTGGGTGATAATTCAGTTCAACTAAACGTTCTCCAATTTCTTCTTTCAATTTAATATAGGTGTTTTCTGTTTTTGTTGGAATAACTTCTCCACTCATAACATGCTCTAAGCGTTCTTTTCGAAGTTTGCGAAGCTTATTGTATCGTTTTTCTACAGCTTCAAAAATTTCTAGAACGGAGGGAAGCATACTAGTTTCAAGCTCTGTTAGAGTATTTGGTTGGGAGGAGTCTTTCTCCTCTTCATCCTCCTCTTCATTAGAAGATTTTAGAGCTTCTGTACTGTCTTCTTTTTCAGTACTTTCCTTATTTTCGACTGTTTTTACTTCACCATTGCTATCGACTGGTTTTATTTCACCATTTTCGGAAATTTCAATATTTTTATCTGTACTGACAGCTTCTTCCGAAGCATTAATGTTGAGAGCTAATAATTGACGCAAAATAATATCATTATTTTTAATATCTTCGTGCCAGGTGCGTGTAAGATCAACAAACAAAGGGCATTCAGTGATGGCCTTCATCATTCCTTGGTGGCCGCTTTCAATGCGTTTAGCAATCTCAATCTCGCCTTCTCGAGATAAAAGGTGTACGGTACCCATTTCTTTTAGGTACATACGAACAGGATCATCAGAGCGGCTAATTTCACTTATAGGTGCTTCAGTAGACCCATCTTCTTCTGATTTTTTTTTCTCTTCAGGGGATTTTTTATTGAGATCTTCTTCATCTACATCTTCTTCCAGAAGGTTAATACCCTCAGTAGAGATAATAGCCAAAGCACTTTCAATAAGTTCTATGGAAGCTTTACTTTCTGGAAAAACAATATTTAGTTCATCATAAGTGATATACCCACGGCTTTTGCCTAATTGTATAAGCTTTTTAAAGTTAACGCTAAGGACATCGCGTTTTGATATAGCAGTATTTTCAAAATTTTTGTTTACTTCGTTAGAGTCACTCATAAAGATTCCATTCACTTTTCATTTTGTTTAAACTTCAAACTCACTATCTTCGCCATCATTAGAAGGTAGTTGGTGCGAGCGCCTTACTTCTGTAAGTTCTCGCAATCTTTCCCAAGATTTGGGCGATGGATTCTTTTTTAGCTCATTGGCTAACACTGCTATTTCTTGATCCAGTTCTTTCACCTCGGCAAAATTTTTCCACAAGCTACGCCACCCTTTTAAGGCTTCATCCAGTGTGGCTTTTGGATGAGCAAATGGCGCAAGCTCATAAACTTCTAAATTTGACAGTTTTTCTAGCAATTTGTCAAATCCTTTATTATGTAAGTGAGTATAAAGATCATAATTTTCAAGATTTGAGGTTTGAAAAATTTGATCCAATAAAAGGGTATGAAATTTTTTTAGTTGACCGTCTAAAGGGAGATGTATAGCTTCATGTTCTACTTGTTCTATCAAAACAGGATGGTGCAACAATGTAGCTAAAATAAGGCAAGCCTGTGTATCTTGAGGAACACGATTGAGTGTATCTAATTTTATAGATGTAGAAGCTCTCCTAAGAGGAGTGGCATGAGGTGTATAAGGGTTTAATAATTTATAAAGGCGTTGGCTGTATTCCTGGCGATAGCTTTCTCGTACAGAAGCATCTTTGATAACTTCAAGCTGCTTGTAAACGTAGTTTTTAAAATGAGCCTTATTTTCAGGAGTAGAAATTTTTGCTTTAGAAGTAAGATTTTTCCACCAAACATCTACGAGAGGTAGGGCTGTATTTAGAAGATGTTCAAAGGTTTTATGCTGCCCTCGTGTAAGGAGACTGTCAGGATCTTCGCCTTGAGGGAGAGTAATGAAATTTAGAGTGTAGCCAGGCCTTAAAAGAGGAAGAGTTCTCTCCAGTGCTCGAAGAGCGGCATGCTGCCCAGCTGAATCTCCGTCAAAGCATAGGGTAGGTGTAGAAGTGTGTTGCCAAGCTAAGGCTACTTGATCTTCTGTAAGAGCTGTTCCTAAAGGCGCTACTGCTGAAAATCCAGCTTGCTGTAAAGCTATGACATCCATATAACCTTCTACAATAATAAGATCTGTAGAGAATTGTTTAGATATTTTTTTCATGCTTTGTGCCTCTGCCCATCCTTTCTTAATGTGGTAAAGACCGTAGAGCAATTGTCCTTTGTGAAAAATTTCCGAATCAGGGGAGTTTAAATATTTTGGCTGTTGACCATCCTTCAGAACGCGCCCCCCAAAGCCAACAATTCTACCCTTTAAATCATGGATAGGAAATACTAATCTATCTCGAAATCGAGGATAGTAAATATTTTTTCGATGATCTTTCCCTAAAAGGCCTGCATGAACAAAGCTGGATTCGGATAAGTCATATGTTTTAATAAGCCTTTGAAGATCTTCTTTATTGGGTTTAGCATAGCCAAGACAAAAAGCTTTGGAGGAGTTTTCTTTTATGCCTCGGTTAGCTATATAATTTTTTAGTACTTTATTATGTTCTAGATTATTAATATAGAGGGCTGTTGTGGCTTTAAGCGTCTGAAAAACAGGGGCTTTTTGCAGCTCCCAGGTTCTTTTTCTCTTAGTGTTTTCAAGGGTAGATACAGGTAAGGAAACTCCTGCCATTCCAGCTGCACGTTCTAAAGCTTGTGGAAAATTTAGGCTTTCTGTTTTCATCAAAAAATCAAATATGCTGCCATGAGCACCACAACCAAAACAATGATAGAATCCTTTGTCATCTCGCACATGGAAAGAGGGGGTTTTTTCATTATGAAAAGGACAGAGCCCTATAGTGGATACACCTCGGCGCTTGAGATTCACGCGTTTTCCTATCACTTCTGATAGCGGAAGCCGGTGGCGTACAGTATCTAAAAAAGAGGTGTCATATAGGGTGCTCACGTTGCCTTAATTCCCTAATTTTTCTTTTATTTCTTGGGCAATCGTAGAAAAATCAAGGCGCCCTGAAAAATTTTCTTTCAAATAAGATATTACTTTCCCCATATCTTTTATACTGCTAGCTCCAGAAATAGAAATAGCTTTTTCTATGGATTGAGCTGATTCTTTAGCATTTAAGGGTTGAGGTAGAAAAGATTGAATTATATCAATTTCTGTTTGTTCTTTGTCGGCTAATTCTTTCCGGTTTCCTTTGGTGTACATATAGATGCTTTCACGACGCTGCTTGATCATGCTTTGCAGCATAGACATAATACCAGCATCTGTTATAGGATCTTTTCCCCGGGCATCAATATCTTTTGACTTTAGGGCTGCTAGTATAAGTCGAATAGCTGCTAGACGACTTTTATTTTGGGTTTTTAGCGCTATTTTTAATTCGGAGGTAATTTTTTCACGAAGCATAGGTACACCTTATTTTGTATAGTTTTTTATAGGACTTGATCTGCATAAAGGGCAAGTAAAATTATATATTTAAAAAAGAATTTTTTTCATATAATATAGGAAAAAGCTCTTATTATATATACGCTTTTACTCTTACCTAATTTCTTTGTTCTAATAATACGTTGGATTATAAAAGGGTGCAAATAAAATCTTTTTCTTGTGAGAAGGGGGGAGGCATGATAAAAGATTTTATAAAGTTAAGAAGGATAAAAAACGTGCTATCGCAAGAAATACAAGCTAAACAAAAGGAAGCTGAACGACTGTTGTGCATCCTAAGGGGGTATGTTTGATCTCTCTAATATAGAAACTCAAATACAAGAGCTAGAAAAACAGAGTGAAGATCCCACATTATGGGAAGATCAAGATAAAGCTAAAGCCTTACTGAGAAAAAAAACCTCTTTGGAAAAAAAAAGAAATACTTTTTTAGGACTGGAAGAAGCTTATGAAGAAGCTAAAGCATTTCTAGAGCTTGGAGTAGAGGCTGATGATGCAGCTATGCTCTTAGAGGGAGATACTTCCTTGAATGTTTTAACGAAAAATTTGGAACATGCGCGTTTAGAAAGCTTGCTATCAGGAGAAGCTGATGATAGTGATTGTTTTTTGGAAATACATGCTGGAGCTGGCGGAACTGAGGCTCAAGATTGGGCACAGATGATTGTGCGCATGTATGTCCGATGGGCAGAGAGCAAAGGATATAAAGTGGATTGGATACAAGAAAGTGCTGGAGAAGAGGCAGGAACTAAATCAGCTACGTTGAGGATAGTCGGGGATAAAGCTTATGGCTGGCTAAAAACAGAGAGTGGAGTTCATCGATTGGTACGTGTATCACCTTTTGATGCTAATGCGAAGCGACATACCAGCTTTGCTTCTGTGGGCGTTTTTCCTGTGATAGATGATAATATTGAGATAGATATTGATCCTTCAGATTTGCGTATAGATACTTACCGTGCTTCTGGTGCTGGTGGGCAACATGTAAACACGACAGATAGTGCTGTGCGTATTACACATATTCCTACAAAAATTGTAGTGCAGTGCCAAAATGATAGATCTCAACATCGCAATAGAGCAGAGGCTATGTCTATGCTAAAATCTCGTTTATATGAAAGAGAGCTTCAATATAGGGAAGATGCTGCTAATGCAGAAAATGCTAATAAAACAGAAATTGGTTGGGGACATCAGATTCGTTCTTATGTTTTGCACCCCTATCAAATGGTAAAAGATTTACGCACGCAAGTAGAGACATCTAACACGGGAGCTGTGTTAGATGGAAATTTAGATATGTTTTTAGAAGCATCTTTAGCTCAACGCGTATAGTTTTAAAACTAAAAAAGCTCTCTTTTTTTTATACTACGCGAGTTTTTAGTCTCATATCATCAATATAAAACAATCATGGTATGCTGAACAATAAAAAACCAGGTCCGAAGACCTGGTGAATAAAAACAGGGAGTTTTTCATCTAGAAGATGAAAAGTGAGAGCATGTCTCACTTGCTATTGTCAGCTTGAAAGCTGAAAGCACTTATGAATATAAGGGTTATTTTTTTAATTAAAAGCGCAAAAAACGCATTTTATGCATGTGTTTTTTGCATACATAAAATGCAATATAGAAAAATAAAAGAAACAAGGAAAAAAGAGTATTGGCTATCCTTTTGAAAAAATGATAACTTTGATATAGGGTAATAAAAATAGAGTAAAGGGTCTTAATTTTTACTCATATCAAAAATAGGGAAATATAATGTTTAAAAAAAAAGCTTTAATAGTAATAAGCGGAGTATTATTTTTAGGGGGTTGCTATGAAAAACCTAACAAAGAAACTACAGCCATGATTATTTCAAAAAAATTGGTATCTATACAGAAGCAAAGTGCCCTATCAAGCTCTTCTAAAGAAGATGAAAAGATGAGCCTTTTTTATAAAAAACTTACTAAAAAAATATCTAATGTTTTGATTCTCACCTGGGATGTTCTAATTTATTATTTAGAAGACTCAGAAAATGCTAAACTTGCTGAGGCTACTAAAGAGATGCAATCTCTAGGTTTTTTTCTTATAAATGTTAATCAAGCAGTGAGTGAAGTAGGAGAGCAATCTAGAGGTAGCTGGGCTATTGTTGACTATAAAAAAAATCTGGAAGTTGAATTGATTCGCGAGCAGAGGGTAACTGAAGGAATAAATAAAAATGTCGGGCTTTTTGTTAAAGATAAAAAGAGTGGTATTCAACAAAAAAAGCAGATAATTAAAAACTATGTTGATAGTCTTGTGCAAGCAGCTGAAAGAACAATGTCTTTTGAATAAACACTTTGAAGTAAACCTCTTTCTTTTTTATCTAGAGGATTTGCGTTTTTCCTTGATTGTTTTAAGCCTATCAGAAATAGTTGATTCAAAACCCCAAGCACCGGGTTTATAGAGACTCTTTTGCTCTAATCTTGTTGGCCATAGAGGCTGAGATCCAACTCCAGACACTGTATTAGGATCGTAAATATATCCTTTACCAAATGCCATGCTCTTCATCATTTTTGTAGGCGCATTGATAATATTTTTAGGAGGGGGTAAATGGGATGTTTCTTTTGCAAGAGCAAGAGCCTTATTATGAGCAACCTCTATGCTATTAGATTTTGGTGAAGAAGCTAGGTAAACAACGCATTGAGTGAGAGAAATGTCCCCTTCTGGGCTTCCAAGGCGTTCGTAGGCAGCAGCAGTATCTAGTGAGATAGTAAGAGCTTGGGGTGAAGCTAGTCCAATATCTTCCATGGAAATACGTATAAGGCGACGTAATATATATCGAGGGTCTTCTCCTCCAGATAACATACGAGCTAGCCAGTATAAAGAAGCATCTACGTCAGAAGAGCGAATAGATTTATGAAGGGCACTTATAAGGTTGTAATGTAAGTCTGCATCTTTGTCATAAGCTGCAGGGCGTTGTGTAATAATTTCTTTTATTACCTTTACAGAAAGAGGTTTTTCGGTAGCTTTTGCGCTAGGATTAAGCATTTCAAGCATTTGGAGAAGGTATCTAGCATCCCCTTGAGCGCTTTGTACTATATATTCTACAGCCTCTTTTTCTAGACTATAGTGAAGCTCTGAGCTCTCTAAGGCTTGTTGAACTAAGACTGTTAGATGTCTTTCAGTAAGAGCATCAAGAGTTAAAACCTGACAGCGTGATAAAAGAGCAGTATTTAGGTTGAAAGATGGATTCTCTGTAGTGGCACCAATAAGTAAGATACTACCTTTTTCAATAACAGGTAAAAAGGCATCTTGTTGTGCTTTATTGAATCTATGAATTTCATCAAAAAAAAGAACCGTTGGTTCGCCTGTCATATCATAGGTTTGTTGGGCTGTTTTAAAGATTTTTTTGAGTTCAGCTACACCAGAAAAAATAGCAGATAGAGAACTATAAGGATATCCAATTTTTTTTGCTAACAAGGGAGCCAGGGTGGTTTTTCCACACCCTGGAGGACCCCATAGGATAAGGGAAGGTAAGTATTTTTTTTCAAGCCAGGTGGATAGCTTCTTTAAAGCTACTTCTTGTCCAATAATAGATTCTAAAGTTTTAGGTCGCAGGCGTTGTGCTAAGGGTTTTACTACCAGGGATTTTTTCATAAGAACTCTCTTAATTTAGGGGCGTTTATCTTTAAAAAATTTTTGCATAAGTTCTTTGCATGGTTTTTCCAAAATACCACCAATAACCATTGGTTTATGATGGCATGTTTCTTGGTTATATATTTGTGCACCATGGTCAATGCCTCCGCTTTTAGTATCATAAGCTCCAAAAATAATTTTGCTGATTTTTGCCCAAGCTAAGGCTTGAGCACACATAGAACAAGGCTCCAGTGTTACAAATAAAGAGCAATTAGTAAGGTAGGTAGAGTCTAGTTTTTTGCAAGCAGCTCTTATGGCTAGGAGCTCTGCATGGGCTGTAGGATCTTTTAATGTCTCTACCAAATTATAAGTTTGAGCTAATATTTCTTGTGTGTCATTATTAATAATAATTGCGCCAACAGGTACTTCATCTTTATCAAATGCGATTTGTGCCAACTTAATGGATTTTTGCATTGGCTGTTGAAGTGTGGTAAAAGGCATAAAGAATCCAAATTTAGTTTATTCACTCTAGACAGGCAGCTATCATGATGCAACCAAAAATAGGATTAACCTTAGATTTTCAAGAAAAAAAAACGTACTCTTTGTATCCTTGGTATGCTCTTCGGAAAAATTATGCTTCTTCTATCCATGAAATGGGGGCTCTACCGCTCCCACTGGTTCCAGACATAGAATTTGTAGAAAAATATCTCTCTTTGATTGATGGATTACTGGTCACAGGTGGTGGGTTTGATGTAGCTCCCTCTTTATATGGTGAAGATAGTGAGCATACAACGGTTAATTTAATACCAACGCGTACAGACTTTGAATTTTTTCTTATTCAAAAGGCGTTAGAACAAAATATGCCTATTTTGGGTATTTGCGGTGGAGAACAGATTTTGAATGTTGTATTGGGAGGGTCTTTAGTTCAGCATATTCCAGATGTGTATGATTCTAATATAAAGCATCAGCAATTAAATCCGCGCAATGAGACGTCTCATGAAGTGAGTATTATGTCAAACACGTTACTAGCAGATATTGTGAAAGAATCTACTATTTTTGTAAACAGTGCTCATCATCAGTCTGTAAATAAACCTGGGCAAAATGTTGTAAAAAACGCAATAGCGCCAGATGGTGTGATTGAGGGTATAGAGTCTAAAGACTATAATTTTTGTTTAGGCGTTCAGTGGCACCCAGAGTTTTTAATTACATTAGCTGATAGATCTATCATGAAAGCATTTGTAAATGCTTGCAAATAAGAGGAAAATATAAAAAAATGTCTGAAAACTCTAAAAGCCTTACAAAAGAAAGGCTCAATAAATTTCTAGCACGGTGTGGCATTGCCTCACGGAGAGAGTCTGATGTTTTAATTGAACAAGGTCGTGTGAGCGTTAATAATGTACCTGTTGAGCACCCTGTTTGCTTTGTAAATGGAAAAGATATAGTTAAAGTGGATGGTGAACGAATTGGGGTTCCTGACAAGGTGCGTATGTGGCGCTATAATAAGCTGGTTGGGCAAATTACAACACATAATGATCCAGAAAGACGGCAAACAGTTTTTAAAGCGGTAGCAAGTCAGGATCCAACTTTACCACGACTTGTATCTGTAGGGCGTTTAGATATTAACTCTGAGGGGCTCTTATTATTAACCAATGCTGGAAATTTGAGTCATGCGTTGGAGATTCCTTCTAACAAATGGACACGACGTTATAGAATCAGAGCTTATGGTAATACCCCTAAAAATTTTGCTGAGAAAGCTGCTCAAGGGGTGAGTATGAAGGGTGTTACATATGGTAGTATACAGGCAAAGGAAGAGTCTAGGCAAGGCGCAAATGCTTGGTATGTGGTGACACTTCAAGAGGGAAAAAACAGGGAAATTCGTAAGATTTTTGAATACTTTGGCTTGCAGGTGAATCGTCTTATTCGTACAGCATATGGTCCTTTTCAATTGGGAGGTCTTTTAAAGGGATCTATAGAAGAAGTGCCTAATCGAGTTCTAAAAGAGCAGCTAGGCAAGATATATGATTCTTTATAAAAGAGGGAGCATATGTTATTAACTTCCAAAAAAATAAAAAAAGAATTAAAAGAAAAAAACTATACAATAGTTCCTTTTCCTATAAATGAAAAAAAAATATTAGAATCTGTTCAGGCATTTTTTAAATTTTTGGAAGAACCAACTGCCACTAAAAAGAGTATTAATTTTACTATTTCCCCAAATCATAGGCGAGGAGCTGTTGGGTACAAGATTCGTGATGGACAAGGAGATATTTATGATGATAAAAAAGAATTTTTTCACTTTCATCCAGCTATTTTTAGAGAGTATTCTGATCTTTTAAAAAAAAATGATATCCTACGTGATTTTGTTTTAAAGGCACTGCCTATATGGGAAGAAGCGCATCAAACTCTTCAAAATATTTTCAAGGTGCTTGAAGAAGAATTTCCGGGGGCAGTTAAAAAAATATTTAAACCTGGAAAAGATAGTCATATTTTATTGCGGTTTTTAAATTATAATTGGAAGAGCTCAGGTGAATGTTTAGCAAAGCCACACTTTGATGCAGGATCTGCAACACTAGCAATTGCTGAAAGTTGCCCAGGATTGAGAATTGGTAGCTGTCCAGAAAGCTTAAAATTTGTAGATCACAAAAAAGAGGAAGCTATTTTTATGTTGTCTAGTAATTATAAGAATGTTCTAGATACAGAAGAATTATTGCCAGGGTGGCATGATGTTGTTCAGATGAATAAAGCATGCATAGGCAAACCATATGCAAGATGGGCAGTAGTGGTTTTTGTTGAAGCTTATGGTGTGAAGGCTTTGTCCAGAAGAGAAACACATAAGTGGTATGGGGTTTAAAAGTAATTTAGTAAGAGCATCTATGGAAAAAAAAACAGAAAGAAAACCCTTTTTTAGGGTTATTAGTGGAAAGTTTAGAGGAAAAAAACTAAGCATTCCTCCAGAAGATATTACACGGCCAGCTAAAGATAGAGTAAGGGAGGCTGTCTTTAACAGGCTAGCTTTGAAAAAAAAAGATAATGGAGGGCCTTTGTTGCAAAGTGCATGGGTATTAGATACTTTTGCAGGAAGTGGTTCTATGGGAATAGAAGCATTATCTCGAGGTGCAGAGGTAGTGTATATGTTAGATAAGCATCCTGCTGTTATTAATATTTTGAAGAAAAACAGCAAAAAATTAAAGGATAAAAATTCTATAAAATTTTTAAATATAGATATTTTAGATATTCCAGTTGCGCTAAGGCCAATGGACTTAATTTTTGTGGATCCACCATATTTTCAAAAATTGATTTTTCCAACCTTAAATATTTTAAAGAAAGCCGGATGGGTTCAACAAAAAACAATTATTTTAGCTGAAATTGATAAAACAGAGGATATTGTTTTGCCTCAGGATTTTGTTGTTTCTGATGAACGCAGCTATGGGCGAGTAAAAATTATGGAGATTTTTCTTTCCTAGGTTCTGTATGATTTAGGATTTCCTGATAGAGGCGATAAATATTCCAAAACCCTGTCGTAATGCCAAGCAACAGACCCCCTAACAGCCCCCAGGGTTCGATACCAAAAAAGGCATCTAGGAACCACCCTAAAATAAGACCAGTTATAATGCCCCCTAAAAATTCAGAACCAGAACGCCAAGTTTTGGAGGATAATAGAGGTGTTTTTTTTATTGTTTTATTATTTTTTAGAGTCATATATTTTTAAAAATTTTTCAATAGCTTTTGTGAATTTTGAATAGCTAGCATTGCCTATAACCTGTTCAGACTCTTCTAAAGTAGCCCCCTTGGGGTAAATAAAAAAAACGGGGGTTCCATTAACAACAAGTTTTGAGGCATTTATTCTTTGAAATAAAAGTTGCTCTTTAAGTTTCTTGTTATTTTCTGCTTTCTTAACAATTTCTGGTGTGATTCCAGCTAGCCGAAACATTTCTAGAGCTTTCTTTTTAGGGTCCTTGCTAAGCAACCACTTTTCCTGATTAATCAAGAGTTTTTCCCGCAGCTTTTTTGCAAGTTTAGGGTCTTGGTTAAATATGATCTGAGACATAGTTAGGGCAATCATATCCATAGGAAATTCACGAATGATATAAAATACTTTGCCACTATCGACATATTCTTTGCATAATTTCGGGAATTTTTTTTCTGCAAAAATGCCACAATGACCACAAGTAATAGAGGAATATTCAACTATAACAACAGGAGCATTTGGATTTCCTAGAGTGATTTGCAAAGGAGAGTGTCTCTGCGAATGATCAGGACTAGGAGAGAAAGCAGAAGGTTTTTTTTTATCATTTTTTTTTAGAGCTGCATGACTGTTGGTAAAGGTAACAGTAAAAAAAATAGCTATAAAAAAAAGGATACCTAAGCTAGATAATACAAGTCTTTTCATTGAGTTAACCCTTTTATTTTAGTTTAACTAAACTTTTAAGAAGTAGCTAGTAAATATCATTTTATTTTCTACTCAAAATGAAGATTTTAAGTTTTTGCTCTCATCTTTTTTTTCTATTATATTCTAACACGCACATATTTATAAAAATTAGTAAACTTTTCAAAAGTTATTTCTCTAATCATGTATTAGGGTATTGTGCCTCGATAGTATATAGTTGTATCATAATAAAAAATTAATAATGTTAATAAGGTATAATGTCCGATTTTGAATATTTATTTGATGTTCTAGCCTTGCTCATAGCAGCTGTAGTTGTTGTGTCTGTTTTACGGTCTCTAAAAATTAGCTCTATTATAGGATTTCTTTTAGCTGGTTTGATTATTGGACCTCATGGTCTGGGAGTTATTGGTAGTGTTCAAGAAGTCAAAGACTTGGCTGAGTTTGGTGTAGTATTTTTACTCTTTATCATAGGATTAGAGTTGCCCTGGGAACGTCTTATGAGCTTGAAAAAATATGTTTTTGGGTTGGGTCTCTTGCAGATGCTTGTTACAACAACGCTCTTTACTGCGATTGGGGGTTTTTTTTTCAATCTAGAGTTGTCTATTGCAATCTTAGTTGGAGGTGCTTTGTCTCTTTCCTCTACAGCTATAGTTATACAACTGTTAGCAGAAAGAGAAGACATGGCTACGCGCTACGGACGCGTTGGCTTTTCCATTCTTTTATTTCAAGATTTAAGTGTCGTGGGATTTTTGATTCTTCTAAATATTATGATCGTGAATAAAGGCGCGGAGCATTCAACGTTCCTTCTTTCTTTGTTTACTTCTATATCAAAAGTTGTGGGTGTTTTGATGCTTATTGCTCTTATTGGCAGATATCTTCTGCGGCCTATATACAGATGGGTTGCAGGTACAAAAAACTCAGAACTTTTTGTTGCTTTATCCCTTTTACTAATTCTAACAACAGCTTTCTTGACGCACATTGCGGGTCTTTCAATGGAGTTAGGGGCTTTTCTAGCAGGTGTCTTGCTGGCTGAAACAGAATATAGACACCAAGTAGAGGCAGATATTCAACCCTTTAAAGCTCTCTTATTAGGCCTCTTTTTTATGACGGTAGGTATGGACTTAAATATTGCCATCTTGACAGAGTATCCCCTTACTATTTTCTCTGTTGTCTTTTCTCTTATTTTTTTAAAAGCGATTGTTCTTATCGGTGTTTGTCGATTTATGTCTATTAGTTGGGATACAACGGTACGCCTTATGCTTATGTTAGCTACAGGTGGTGAGTTTGCTTTTGTTATATTGCTACCAATGTTAGAGAGTGGTTTACTTACGTTTGAAGTTGAGCAAACACTTCTTTTGGCTGTTTCTTTAAGTATGGGATTAACCCCGCTCCTTGCTTTTTTAGGGCGCAGACTTAGTTATAAATTTGTAAAAGTTCCAGGGAAAAACATGAAAGATATCGCTAGTAGAGAAAGAGCAGATATGCAAAATCATGTAATTATTGTTGGATTTGGTCGTGTTGGACAAACCGTAGCTATATTGCTCTCTCAACGTCTTATTCCCTATGTTGCTATTGATTTAAATATGAATGAAGTTGCTGCTGCTAGAAAGCAAGGCCTCCCAGTATTTTTTGGAGATGCACGTCGTATGGAAATATTTAAGCTTCTTGGTGTAGAGAAGGCGACTTCTATTGTTATTTCTCTAGATAAAGCTGGAACTGCCTCTCGCTGTGTAATGATGTTAAAAAGGAATTTTCCAGATGTTCAACTATTTGTGCGTGCTCAAGATATAGATCAAGCAAGAAAGCTTGAGAAAGCGGGTGCTAAAGTAATTGTGCCAGAAATGTTAGAACCAAGCTTACAGTTAGCTGGGTCTGTCATGACATCTAGAGGCATATCGGCAGATGAAATAGCAAGTACACTGTCGCGCTTTAAAAAATCTATTATGGGTGAAGCTATAGAAGAAGAGCTGCCACTTCTAGAATCTATAGAAAAATAAAGCAAAATTGGATAGACAATAAAGAAAAAAAATAGGTAATGAAATGTTAGCTAACATAAAACCTAAGTTGGTAGATATTTCTAAGCTCTTTAGTCTAGATCAGCAGCAGTTTTGTTGGAAGTTTAACAAGTCAAATCCATGGGTTCCTGAAATAGATGAAGATTATCATTTTGATGCTATGGTTACGCAAGGACTTCTTCTTGGTTTAGAGCACAACAAGCGTGTTCTTCTACAGGGATTGCATGGAACGGGAAAATCAACACATATAGAACAAATAGCTGCGCGATTGAATTGGCCATGTTTACGTTTGAATTTAGATGCTTATATGACACGATCAGAATTATTAGGACGCGATGTAATTAAGAAAGAAGAGGGAAAAGACGGATCAGTTGTAACTTCTTTTCAAGAGGGTCTCCTGATTTGGGCTTTAAAAAATCCAGTTATCCTTATTTTAGATGAATATGATGCTGCACGACCAGAGCTTCTTTTTATTTTTCAGCGCCTATTGGAAGCAGAAGGTAAGCTTGTGGTTTTTGATGAAAATAAAGTGGTGGATCCACATCCATACTTTAGACTTTTAGCGACGTGCAATACTTTAGGATTTGGTGATACATCTGGTTTATACCAAGGAACTCAAATTTTAAACCAAGGGCAGCTAGATCGTTGGTCTATGATTATTCCCATGGATTTTCTTTCTCCAAAAGATGAAGCTCATATGATAATGAATCGTGTACCATGTCTAAAAGAAAAAAATAAAATACTAGTAGGTGCAATGGTTGCTCTGGCTAACCTTACTCGACAAAGTTTCAAGCAAAATACGCTCTCTCTATTTCTATCTCCCCGTACACTTATCAACTGGGCAGAGCTTATTATTTATACGAAAAATATCCAACAGGCTTTCGATTTGGCTTTTGGTAATAGAATAGCAGAAATAGATAGGCCATTAATAGAAGAGCTTTACCAGCGAGCATTAGGTAATAAAGATTTTTCTCTTTAAATATTTATGTTAAAAAAATTCTATTTTATTTTATTTGGTGTCAGCTCTTTAAATCAATGCTTGTAGTATTTTACAGGAGCATCATAATCTTTATCATAGGAGAAAAGAGATTTTAAATAAAACATAGATTGCTCTAAATTAAATATTCTAATTTTAGTAGTGTATATCTAAAGTCTCGTCTATATCAAAATAAAGAATATTTTACAAGAGTATAGGCTAAAATATAAGCGTAACTATATTGATGAAGAGGCTATTAAGAGTACTCTTCCGCCAGAATTTCATCTCAATTTTCATGAAGCATTGCTTGCAGCTCTCCGTTCTCTGTCCCACCTTACTTATAGAGTTTTATATAAAAAGGCAGACAACCACCTATCAAAAACCAGGGGATATTTATAATAAAAGGTGGGAAGATAGTTATGGGAAAAACGCTCATTAATCCATTAAGCAGCAAAGCGCTAGCTAGTATGGTAAAAAGGATCAAAATAGATCTTCCCATAGGAAACGTTTTGTTATTAATATCTTTTTCAAACAAAGACCATGATAACACAAATCCTGGAAACGCAAAAAATGGTAGCCACAAATGGAGAGCAACTTTTCCTTGAACAAGCCCAACTAGTACAAATAAGAGGATAAATATACCCCACAAAATGCCTCCAGTTTTTGCTGGATAGTCTTTGTATTTAGGCATATGAGCTAATCTATTAAAGAAGTATAATGTTACTATACCAAAACCAATAGCGCCCAATATATCAAATATGCCAACATACCCAAAATATAAAAGCCCACAGGCAATGCCTGCAAGAATAAAAGTTATAAGGCCTTTGTATTTTTGAGACGATGTTTGTAAAAACAACCACCCAAAGTAAACAAAAGTAGATTGCATAACCCCGCTGGGAAATACATATTTCCCCACGCCAAAGGCAGGATCTAATGGAACTTTAAATATTATTTTTAACGTATAGACAAACATCATTGTAAATAGATATAAACACAAGGCTTGACCCCATGCTTTGCGATTAAAGAAAATAAAGCCAATAACCGTTAAAGGAACAAGGACAATTTTATTGCTAGTTAGTAAGAAAATTTCAAAGAAAATGTCCATGCTATTTTACCTTTCTTTATTGAGATCTACCTATGCTATATAGTTTATGCACTTTTGCAAGGGTCCTGTTGTAAAAAATTAAAATTGCAGATTACTACTAGTATATTTCAAAATCTGTAATCCGCAGAAAACCTAGTTTTTCTAAAATAGAATTTCCATCAAAACCTCAATAGTTAAATTTTTGCAACAGGGCCTTTATAACTATGGGTAACTCTTGCCTAGATCAATCACGGCAACTTTTTAGCAGATCTCACGTTTGAACTTTGTACCACTACCTTTATATATATATGCTCAAATTTTTTAGCAATTTTGGTAATATTTTTCGATTGAGGGGTAGAAGTTTAAACTCACCAAGTTCTTTAGCAGAAACCCAGGCTAAAATTTGATTTTCTTTAGGATGAGGATTATTTTCCCACTTAGGACAGAAATAAAATTTTAGAAAAATAGTTTGCTTATTTATTTTCCCTGTTATAGAGAGAAGGTGCTGTGTCTTAGAAATATCTAATTTAATACCAATTTCTTCCTGAAGTTCCCTTTCCAGGGCAGCCTCATAGCTTGAATCAGTAGACTCCATTTTTCCTCCAGGAAATTCCCAGAAATCACAAAATGATTTTCCTTTTGGTCGTTGAGCAATGAGAAAACCTTTTTGTGGACAAAAAAGAACCCCCGCAACAACCGAAATAGAAGATGGTTGAAACGAAGGTACCATAGGTTTTTGCTATTTATTTCTTTTGTGTTTGCATAAGAACAGGCGTTCCATCAATCTCAAAAATTTTAACCTTTTCTTTTTTTATAAGTTCTTGCAGAATTTCTTGTGCTTTTGCTTGCATTATAGCTGTTTTTATTTCCTCTTGCATCTCGCTATATTTAGGTGGTGTTGCAGGCTTTTTATCTTTTAGAAAAATAACGTGCCAGCCAAACTCTGACTGAACAGGTGTATTGGCTATAGAATCTTTTTTAAGTGCATAAGCTACCTCTGCAAAAGAAGGAGGTAGCTCAGACTTTGTAAGAAAACCAAGGGATTTCCCTTTTTTAGAATTTGGGTCTTGAGAGTATTTTTTTGCCAGGGCATCAAATTTCTCGCCTTTTTTTATTCTTCCAATAAGTTTAGCGGCTTCTTCCTTGCTAGATACAAGAATATGTTTTAAATCTAGAGCCTCTTGTTTTTTATATTCTGCGGCATATTTGTTGTATTCTGATTTAATTTCAGAGCCTTTCAGACGTTTTTCTACTTCTTTTTTCATATAAACATCACGTGTTCCTTGGATGCGGCACATTTCTTGAACTTTTTTCACATCAGGATGATTTTGTAGAGCTTTATCCTTGCTTGCTGCTTTATCAACAAGTTTTTCAACTAGGGCTTTAGAGCGAAGAGCTGTAAATATCATTTCAAAAGGTGCACTCTTCAATTGAGGCTCTTCTTGTTGAATTTTTTTTATGTCACTCAATTTTATAACGGTCCCATCGTTAAATTTTAAAATAGTGGGGTTCGTATTTTCTGGAGCAGTGTAAGTTTTAGATATTCCAGCTAGTGAAAGCAGAACAGTACTTGCTACCATTATTATATTAAATCTTTTTTGCATCTTATGCTCCTTATTTCTACTCAGAATAATGTGACATCTAGTACAGTTGGTCAATGCTTTATTTTATATTTTTCTTGCCATTAGATATATAAATGCTTAAATTATGAGCTATAATAAAGAGTGAAAAAAACGACATGTCAGATATTATTGTAACAGCGTATTATAAATTTGTTTCCTTATCAAATTGTGAATCCTATCAGTCAAAAATAAGATCTTTTTGTGAGGAACGTAATATAAAAGGTTTAGTGCTTTTAGCACAGGAGGGTATTAACAGTACGGTTGCAGGAACTCAAAAAAGTATAGAGGCATATAAAAATTTTTTATTAAATATGCCAGTATTTTCAAATATGATATTTAAAGATTCTTTATCGGTTAGTATGCCATTTAATAGATTAAAAGTACGTTTAAAAAAAGAGATTGTTACTTTGGGTATAAAGGATCTAGATCCTACTAAAGCTGTTGGCACTTATGTAAAGCCTAAAGATTGGAATGATCTTATTCTAGATCCAGAAGTAGTGGTGGTTGATACTCGCAATGATTTTGAAGTAAAAATAGGCACCTTCAAAGGAGCAATTAATCCAAAGACAAAATCTTTTCGTGGATTTCCAGAGTTCGTATCAAAAAGAATGAGCCCTTTGAAAGACAAGAAAGTGGCTATGTTCTGTACAGGAGGAATTCGCTGTGAAAAATCTACAGCATATATGCTAGATAAAGGATTTAAAGAGGTTTATCATCTCGAAGGAGGTATTCTAAAGTACTTGGAGGAAGTTCCTAAAGAAAAAAGTCTATGGGAAGGTTCTTGCTTCGTTTTTGACAAACGAATGGCTCTGGATATGGAGTTAGAGTTAACTGACTATGGGATGTGTTATGGGTGTCGACATCCTATAGATCTTCAAGAAAGGAGCTCGCTACTTTATGAAGAAGGCGTTTCTTGCTCGAAGTGTCATAGTGAAAGGACAGAAGAGCAAAAAGAAAAAGCTCGCCAACGGCATTTACAAGAACAAAGAGCAAAATCCAAGGGAGAGAAGCATATAGGAGCTACTTTTTTTTAAGTAATAGGTACTCTGTTAGAGAGTACGTTTCTAAGTTGCTTTATCCACTTGATGCAATATAGCTAGCACTTCATCAGGCTGTGTCTCATGCGTAAAATGGGTAGTATAGTAGCCTTGAGGATTCATTACATATACCAAAGACGAATGGTCCATTAAGTAGTAAGGTGTATCTTTGCTTTCATCTTGAACTTTTGAGCTATATACGCGGTAGGCTTTGATCGCTTTTTTTATTTGGACTTTGCTGCCAGATAGAGCTACCCAATTTGGATGGAAGTTTTTAATGAAGGTATGGAGAGATGATGGTGTATCTCTTGCAGGATCAATAGTTATAAAAATAGGTTGAAATTTTGATTGAACAGGAGGAGGTAATTTATTTAGAGCTTTACTAATATTTTCCAGAGCCATAGGGCAAATGTCTGGACAAAAAGTATATCCAAAGTAGATTAAGGACCATTTGCCTTTTATATTTTCCTGAGAGAACTTTTTCCCATTAGATGTAATGAGGTCAAAATTACCCCCGATGGAGGCTTTTCCATGACCAGGCTTCTCTATCACTGTGCTAATAGGGGCTGGAAATTGTTTTATAGAGATGAAAAAAACAGTAAAGAGGGCTAAGATAAAAAGAAATAGGATAGAAAAAAGTTTTTTTTTGGACATTTTTACTCCTTTTTAATTCTTTGATCCTTAACAACTGTGTTCTTTTCATATACCGTAATCTAGAAAATATGTCTATCACAACATTTAGTATAAGGATTAACAATGAGTATAATTTTGGCTAAAAGATTAGCTAGCATTAAACCCTCAGCAACCTTAGAAATAACGGCAAAAGCAAAAGCTATGCGAGAAGAAGGGCTTGATGTTATAGGTCTTGGAGCAGGAGAGCCTGATTTTGATACGCCTGACCATATTAAGAAAAAGGGTATTAAGGCTATTATTCAGGGGCATACAAAGTATACTCCCATTGATGGCATGATTTTGTTAAAAGAAGCTATTATTCAAAAGACAAAGAAAGAAAACAACCTAGAGTATAAGCTCAATGAAGTTATTATAAGCACTGGGGCTAAACAGGTTTTATTTAATGCTTTTCTAGCTACATTAGATGCCGGAGATGAAGTTATTATCCCAGCTCCTTATTGGGTCTCATACCCAGATATGGTTTTACTAGCTGAAGGAAATCCAGTTATTGTAAAGTGTGATAGGGAGCAGAATTTTAAACTTACGCCAGCCTCTCTGGAAAAAGCTATTACTTTAAAAACAAAATGGGTAATTATTAATTCACCAAGCAATCCAACAGGTATGTTGTATTCAAAAGAAGAACTAATAGCATTGGGAGCTGTTTTGAAAAAATATCCCCATGTGATGATAATGTCTGATGATATATATGAATATTTAATTTATGATCATCATATTTTCTACACACTACCAGAGTTAGTACCCTCTTTAAAAGATAGATCATTGGTTGTAAATGGCCTTTCTAAGGGATATGCTATGACAGGATGGCGAATTGGATGGGGCTGTGGCCATTCAGCACTTATAGGCGGGATGAAAAAAATTCAAGCTCAAAGCACTTCAAATGCAACTAGTATTTCGCAGCATGCAGCTTTAGCAGCCCTTGAAGAAGATAAAGAGTATTTGTCTGGCTGGTTGGAAAAGTTTACTAAACGTCGAGATTTTATATCAAAAGAATTGAATGCTTGCAAAGGAATAGAATGTGATAAATCTCAGGGCACTTTTTATGTATACGCTTCTTGTGCAGGTGTTATAGGAAAAAGGATTCCTAAGGGAAAAGCCTTAAAGACAGATCAAGATTTTTGTGCGTATCTTTTGGATACAGCACAGGTTTCCGTAGTGCCAGGAAGTGCTTTTGGTTTGGGACCCTATTTTAGAGCATCCTATGCAACGAGCATGGATAATATAAAAGAAGCTTGCATACGTATTAAAAAAGCATGTGAAAATTTGAGAGATTAGGAAAATATGGTTTTGAAAAAAAAACTGCACCAGCTTCAGATGTGGTTGAAAAGCAATAAATTGGAGGCATATATAGTACCTCATGCAGATGCTTTTCAAAGTGAGTATGTACCAGATGATTTGGATAGACTCTACAAACTAACAAATTTTAAGGGCTCTGCTGGCTTAGCTGTAGTAACTCAAACGTCGGCAGTTCTCTTTGTAGATAGCCGGTATACATTACAAGCAGTAAAGCAGTCGAGTGATGTTTATGATATTGTAAATATAGAAGAAAAATCTTATGGTGCGTATATTTTAGAAAAATTAAAGACAAAAAATAAAGTGGGTTACGATCCCATGCTTTTAACAGTGCTTCAATTGGCGCAATTAAGTAAAAAGCTTAGAAAAAAACAGATAGGTCTTGTGCCTGTTTTAGAGAATCCAATAGATACAATATGTGGGGTAGGAAAATTACCTGAAGAAGCCTTATTTTATCATCCAGAGAAATATTCGGGGCTTTCTTCTTTAGAAAAACGGCGACAGGTTATGAAGAACACTTCCGCTGATTGCTTGCTGATAACGGATCCATGCTCTATTGCCTGGTTATTAAACTTACGAGGGAATGATGTACCAAATACGCCAATTTTTTTATGTTATGCTATTTTGTATAAAAATACACACTGTGAGGTATTTATTAACAATCCTGAAAAAAGAACAAAAAAAGTTAATAATGTTGTAGAAGATATATATTTTTATCCTTTGGAGTGTATTCATAGAACCCTAGTCTCTCTAGAGAATAAAATTATTTCTTTTAATCCAAATCAAGTACCTGTGGGAATATCAAACGATCTTTCTAATAAAAAAAATCTTGAAGAGATAAATCCGTGCTTAATGCTTAAAGCGTGTAAAAATAAAACAGAGCAGGCAGGTATGAAAGCATGTCATATCCGTGATGGATCTGCTCTTGTAGAATTTTTATATTGGCTTGATTTTCAGGTTCAGCAGAACAAAGATATAACTGAATATGAGGCAGCGCAGAAATTAGATAGCTTGCGAGCAACAAAAGACCTCTTTGTAAAGGCAAGTTTCTCTACTATTTCTGGATCCGGTCCAAATGGGGCTATCGTGCATTATTGTGTGGAAAAAGAAACAGCTAGAGTTTTACAGAAAGGGGATATCTATCTAGTAGATTCAGGGGGACAGTACTGGGATGGAACCACAGATGTAACGCGTACTGTTTTGTTTGGTGGTGATGCTTCTCCAGAAATAAGGGAAATGTATACAAGGGTTCTGAAGGGACATATAGGCATAGCTTCAAAAATATTCTTCAAAGGAACAGCGGGGCGTGATTTAGATGCTTTGGCTCGCAAGTCCCTATGGGAAGTGGGTTGTGATTATGCTCATGGAACAGGACATGGTGTAGGACATTTTTCTAATGTGCACGAATCTCCACCTGGTATTAATAAGCACGCAGCTGTGCCATTTGAAATAGGTATGGTTGTATCTAACGAACCGGGATATTATAAAGAAGGATCTTATGGTATTCGCCTGGAAAGTTTACTTATGGTAGAAGAGAGTAAGCAGTCCTTTTTTTTACAATTTTTAACTTTAACGTTAGCTCCTTTTGATAGAAAATTGATTGATAAATCTCTTCTTACATTTTCCGAGATTCAATGGATCAATAAATATCATCAAGAGGTATTTAAAGTTCTAAGTCCTTTCTTTAACGTAACAGAAAAAAAAGAAATATTTTGTTGGTTAAAAGAGAAAACTTTAGAACTTTAAATATTTAGACGAGTTTTTAGGGGAAAAAAATTTAGGCGCTGTTGAAAAAACAAAATAACCTGAGAGAATATATAGCTATTTCAAGTTAAGGAAGATTTTTTTTTGCAGGTTAATTGACAAGTATTTTATTAGTTTAAACTCTTCTATACTCAAGGGGTTTTCTATCATTATTTCTGAAACAGAGCCATTAGATCTACCCTATTAAACCATGAGGATCTATCGGTGTGGATCCTTTATAACCCTGAAGAAGACAAGGACCAACAGTCGTTACGTTAGCTAAAGGGGATAAATCTACTGTCTTTAAACCTTCACAATATGCAAGAAAATAATTACCAACAGTCGTTAGGTTAGAAAGACTAGATAAATCTACTCTCGTAAGAGCTACACACTCGGTAAGAAAACCATCACCAACAGTCGTTACGTTAGCAAGACCAGATAAATCTATTGCCCTAAGACCGTCACAGTTATAGAAAAAAGCATGACCAATAATCGTTAAGTTAGCAAGACCAGATAAATTTACTGTCCTAAGATTTTTGCTGTTCGAAAGAAAACCATGACCAACAGTCGTTAGATTATGCCGTGTGTTTGAAAAAGCTAGATGAGAAACATTTTTTGGAAGCTGAGGGGCCTCCATCCAAAGTATTTCTTGAAGAGAGTTTATAAGAAGTGTTTTCTCTGAGTTGTCA
>JAJRRM010000011.1 GCA_024279475.1 Alphaproteobacteria bacterium
AAATCATATTTCTTATTCTTTAGTATTAGTTCTAATGTCAATACCCCGTGAACTTTAGAGTTAAAATGGGCGTTAGTAGATGTAGGTGTTATTTCTTCAATAAATTTGAAGTCTTTTGAATGTATATTTCCAGCTGCATGAATTATTCCGTTTAACCCGCAGCCTATTTTATATATTTGTTCAAGAATATATCTCATGCGCTTTTCATCTTGCACATCTCCTTGAAATATATGGATACAAGTACCTTTTTTCTCAATTTTCTGCAGCTGTTTTATTTTCAAGCTAGTGGAATCTTTGTTTCCATGAGTTTTAATCCATGTACTCCATTTTTCTTTGGGGGGGAATGAAGATCGAGAGACTAGAGCAATATGTTTACATTTTTTTTTATTTAAAATTTCGCATAAAACAAGGCCAATGTTTCCAAGACCTCCTGTTATTAAGCACATGCCACCTTCTTTGATGGTTTTGGTTTTTATAATATCATTTAGGTCTATTGGTGCGTAAACTTGTATCCATTTGTGGCCTTTTCGATAAGCAAGTGTTTTCTCTGGTAAATTATTTGAAAACTCATTTGAAACCATTTGAACAAATTTTTTAGATTCGTAGGTAGTGGTTGAGATATCTATATCAATTATAGAAAAGTTAAGATAAGGATATTCTTGAGGAATTACTCTACATGGTCCTAAAATCATATTTTTTTGAGGAATTATATCTTCATCAATAATATCGTATAAGAAATTAGATACTACCAGAATGTTTGTAAAAGAACTTCCTTTTTTAACTGCTCGAGCAAGATAAATTAAACTTAAAAACCCTTTTTTTTCTTGGTCATTAGAGTTAAAGGAAAATATGGAAGAATTTAGTGTCCATAAATGAAGAATATCAGAGGGGATGTTTTTATCAGCATGAAGGCTCTCAAACAAAGCATCATAATTTTTAGGACATTCAGGGTTAATAATAAACGAAGAGCTATTAGTCTTTTTATAACTCTTTCCATACTTAACAATAATTATTTTTTTATATATTTCTTTTGGAAAATGTTGTTGTAAAATACTTCCAAATCCTAAACAGTCTTGAAATATTAGTAGGATCCCTTTTTGAGGGTTTGTTTTAGAAAAAGAGGAAGAAACTGGGGAAAGACGTTTCCATGTTACAGTATTAAACCACTGTTTATTAGAAGAAGGAAATTTTTCTAAATATGTATTTTGAGGATTTTGTTCTTTTGTTGAAAGTTTATCATTTATCCAATATTTTTTACGGGTGAAAGGGTATGTGGGTAAAGGTATTCGACGTCTTTTTTCGGAAGAGTACATGCTTGCCCAATTTATTTTGGCACCTCTAACCCATAATTGACCAAGACTTTCCAATATAGTTATATAGTCTATACAATCTGACACGGTAGAAGGGAGTGAATAAAAAACATCCATATTAGAAGAGTAACTTTTATGGTAGGAATTCTCTTCTGTAGATATATTTTCAGCTCCTATATGTATAAGTATGTCTGTAGAATATTGTTTAAAAATATTTTCTTTGGAATGAGCCTTTTTATTTTTTATAAGCTCTATCCAGTAACTAGAAGAAACTGCTTCAATATTTTTTAAAAGTGTTCCTGTTAAAGGGGAAAGGATAGGGATGAGTGGTGCTTTTAGTGAAAAAGAGCTTATTGTGTTATATAGATTATATATATCTTTTTTTATATGACCTTCGTAAGAAACAACATAAAGCATATCTTCCAAGCTAAAAACACCTGCCCAATGTGCAGCAATAAATTCTCCTATACCATATCCAAGCACAATGTTTGACTGTATACCCCAGCTTTTCCACAGACAAGCAAGAGCATATTCTATTGAAAAAACCGCAAGATCATGTTTCCATTTTGGAGTTATATAGTCGTGACTTTCTTGGAAAGAATCTTTATAAAGAATTTTCTCCAAATTTATATGAGTATACTTGTATATAATGGAGGAGCAAGTTTGGAATGCCTTTTTAAAAACAACCTCTTCTTTATAAAGGACATATGTATTATAAATAGGAAAATCTTGACCATCTGGAAAAATAAAAGAAATGGAGGGAGGCAAGCTTTGGCTTGTGCCTTTAAATACTTTTTTTTGATTATTTGTTTGCAATGAAGCAATGAGATCATGTCTATTTTCCCCCACTATAAACCTGCGCTCTGAAAAATGTCTACGGCCATTTTGAAGTGTATATGCTATATCAGAAACAGGAAGGTTTACATTCTCCTCTAGTGTATTTCTTAAATTATTAATTGTTTTATTAAGCTCTGAAGGTGTTTTTGCAGATAAAGGTATTAAATGTTTAGATTTTAGGGAAGGGTGAGTTTTGGTATTTATGAACTCTTCTAAAATTATATGAGCATTTGTACCTCCTATGCCAAAAGAACTCACACCTGCTCGTCGTGGAAACTCAGAAAGAGGCCAAGGGGAGTGTTCTTTGTTAACATAAAAGGGAGTTTTTTCAAAATTAATAAGGGGGTTAGGTTTTTGAAAGTGAAGACTTGGGGGAATCTGAGCATTTTTTAAACAAAAAATAGTTTTTATCAAACCAGCAATACCAGCTGCGACATCAAGATGTCCAATATTTGTTTTTACAGAGCCAATAGCACAGAAATTTTTTTTGTCTGTTGAATGGCTAAATGCTTGTGTTAAAGCTTGGATCTCAATTGGATCTCCCAAAGGGGTGGCTGTTCCATGAGTCTCTATATATTTTATACTTTCTGCAGGAATTTCTGAAAGAGAAATTGCCTCAGAAATGACAGCTGTTTGTCCTTTTATACTTGGAGCTGTGTATCCTGCTTTTTCTGCCCCATCATTATTAATAACAGAAGAACATATGACAGCATGAATGGTATCCCCATCTCTCAATGCATCAGAAATCCGTTTTAAAACGACTATTCCAACACCATTTCCGCCTACAGTGCCTTTTGCTTGTTCATCAAATGCTCGGCAGTGTCCATCAGGGGAGTTTATACCGCCTTCTTCATATAGATAACCCTTATTTTGAGGAAGAGATATTCTTACACCACCAGCTAAGTGTATATCAGATTCATAAAATAAAAGGCTTTTACAGGCTTCGTGAACTGCAACTAAAGAGGTAGAGCAAGTTGTTGAAATACTAACACTAGGCCCTCTAAGGTTAAGTTTATAAGAAATTTGAGTGGCAGCAAAATCTTTATTATTTCCAATCATTAGACTAAAGTGCTCTAAAGACGTTGTTTGTTTTATATGTTTCTGTAAGTTAGTATATAAATACTCATTATCACCTTCTCCTATACATACACCTATTCTTCCTTTGTAGGACCAAGAATCATATCCTGCGTTCTCTAGAGCTTCATGCGAACATTCTAAGAGAAGACGATGTTGAGGATCTGTTAGAGTAGCTTCTCTGGGGGTGAAATTAAAAAATGAAGCATCAAACCACTCTATATCTTTGAGAATTCCAAATGCATTAACTTTATGTTGAGATGTTTTTTCTGTTTTTAATTTACAAGAGGTGTTGTCTTCAAAAAAAGAAATGCTCTCCTTTCCATTTTTTAGATTCTCCCAGAATTCGTTAAGATTTTTTGCACCAGGAAACTTTCCTGACATACCAATAATTGCAATTTTATTATCAAGGTCTTCTTCTTTATGCATTATATACCTTTACTTTTATAGAGTATGAAGAAAGAGTAGAAAAGCAAACTTAAATTTTTTTCATAGCATTAATATCTATTTTTCCTGCAGGGGTATACTTAAAATGAGGAACAAAGATAAACTGGTTTATAGATACTTCGTAATTTTCTAGTTGTGTTCTGAATATTTGTTCCAACTTTTTATGTGATAAGTTGGCAGTTTCTTTCCTATGGAGAGAAATATAGGCTTCTATTTTTCCATCATTTTCCACCTCAAGCATAGCTTCCTCCACTATGTCTTGAGAACATAAGAATGACTGAGCTTGTGCAATATTATAGTAATCTTCATAAGAAAGCTTATCACACTCTTTTCTTCCAACATATTCAAGGAGACCTGCAGAGTTTAGTCTTCCTAAATCTCGTGTATTATAGAGGCGTTCTTTATCTTTAAACCTTATAAATCTCTTTTTTGTTAGCTCTTTCTTATTAACGTAACCTTGAGCAAGCCCTACACCAGATATATATATTTCTCCAATATCACCTAGTTTAACAGGTGTTAATGTATGATCAAGAAGGTTAATTTTTGTTTGTGGCAACGGGATTCCTACAGGAACTATGTAAGGGTTTATCTTCCCATTACATTTCCATATAGAAGAGTTAACTGTGTTCTCCGTTGGTCCATATATATAATAGTAATCTATATCGAGAAGTTTCTGAAGTTTTTGCAAAATATGAGGACGCAAAACTTCTCCTCCTCCAATCAATCGTTTTAAAGATCTACAGGTATTTTTTTGCGCTGTAGCTTGAATAATATTAGAAAAATGACCCCATAAAGTAGGCATAAGGTATAAAGTTGTTACTTTGTATCTGTCAATGTACTCCATTGATTGATTTAGTATATCGTAAGTGTTTCCAGGAGGTGCTATAATAAGTTTGCATCCAGAAATAAGAGTTAAAAATATTTCTTCTACTGATCCATCAAAGCCATAAGGGCTATTGTGCAAAACTATATCATTCTCTGTTATGGCATAAATATGTTGTAAAGCATTTATTCTAGAGCATATACTTTTCTGCTCTATCATAATTCCTTTTGGGTTGCCTGTAAGGCCTGAAGTATATAGGACATATGCTAAGTTATGAGGTGTAGAAGATAAACTTTTTTCTGTATTATTTTTAGATATAAGTTTACTTATTTTCCAAGAGGATTTTTTATTAGCTTTTATATCAATAAGTATATCTGGAAGAGCATCTTCTAAGATATATTCTTGCGTTTTTAAGGGGTATAAAGGATCAATAGGCACGTAAGCTGCACCAGTCATTAAAATTCCAAGTATTGCTACAATAAACTCTGGTGATCTTTGACCACGAATAGCAACCAAAGAACTATCCCCATTAGAGAAGGCATTCAACTCAAAGGATAATTCTCTAGATCTTATGTAAAGTTCATGATAGCTAATTTCCTCAGAATCTGAAACAAGAGCAATTTTATCTGGATATTTTTCCACTTGATATTTAAACAACGATATAAGCGTTTGGGAGGTGTGAGAGGTGCTTTTATCCATAAGATTTTTTGTTGTTTTTCAACTTGAAGTTTTCTTAATTTAATAACGAAACAGTATACCTTCTCATATATCATGTAAAGATCTCAAAGATATAAAATTTATAAATAATTAATCTTTGAATTAAGTATAACTTAACCAGCTGTTAGTTTGAAAATATATACATGTCTTTTTGTAGGGACATACTATATTTATTTTACTATACATATATTTAACAAATCTTCTTGTCTGGAGAGTTGTTATATAGAGTTTATTTCGCAGAAAAAGGAATATATGAGATGCATGAATATTTTAATTTAACAGGAAAAACAGCAATTGTTACAGGAGCTTCTTCGGGTTTGGGAAAACGTTTTGCAGAGGTTCTTTCTAAGTTTGGAGCTAAAGTAATTATAATTGCTAGACGTAAAGAACGACTTAAAGAACTTGCTAAAACTTTAAACTCTAAAGGTGGATTTGTCATACCTTTAGATCTTGATATAGAAGATGACTCATTGCTTCAAAAAAAGTTTTCTTCCTTACTTGAATCCGGTGAAAAAATTGATATCCTTGTTAACAGTGCGGGAGTTTTACGCTTAACGCCAGCTTTTTCAGAATCTATTGAATCCTTTGATAAAATTTTTAATGTAAATGTCCGCAGCTTATGGATAATTACGCAAAAGATAGCCTGTCACATGAGAGATGAGAATATTCAAGGATCAATTATTAATGTTGCAAGTATAAGCGGAGATCTCGTTCCATCATATAAGGAGGGAGCTTATTGTGCATCTAAGGCAGCAGTTAATCAAATAACAAAACAGCTAGTTGGTGAATTTTCTCCTTATAATATTAGAATAAACTCTATACTTCCTGGTTTAATAAGAACAGAAATGACTCAAAAACAAATAGAACAAGATGAGGAGAATCTAAAAAAAGAAATTCCTCTAGGGTTTATAGCAGAACCAAAGGATCTTGATTGTGCACTCTTATATTTAGCTTCAAATAAAGCTTCCAGATACGTTACTGGATCTAGCTTAATTATAGATGGTGGAGATAGCTGGAGGGGTGTTTAGAACAGAATCTTCATTATTTCATATGTTATTAAAATAATTGTATAATAAAAATTTCTTTTAATGTTAAATATAATCTCAATGTAGTGAATTTTATTTATGTCCAGAATTTCTAATAAAAAAGAGTATGTTATGCTTAAGTTTTCGAGGGGTTTCAGCTTACTATTAACTTCTTTATTTTTGGTAGTTTCTAATACTAAAGCAATAGCCTCTTCTGATGAAGACATGCCCGATATAAAGAGTACCTCACCTATAATAAAATCAGGAGAAATTAGAAAAATAGCATCTAGTAACCCTACCGAAGCTAATAGAATACTTCCTAGTGGCGGAGGACACAAAGGTGCTGAATCAACAAATTCAACAGAAGATTTATCTTGCATGGCAGGAGCTATATCTGCCCCAACATCTCTTTTATGGAAGCAAATTAGAGAATATTATTTAGATTATTTTAAAAAGGTTGCTATATCTCAACATGATATAAGGCCTTTAGAAGAGTATACTAATTCTTCTGTACTGCCGCCATTACTTGCTGAAAAATTAAGAGTTTATCACAGTATTCCAAAGTGTGATGAAAAAGCTTTAGATTTAAGAAAAAGTGCCTTGTTTGATATTTGTAGATCCTGCTTATTGTTTTCTGAAACAAATTTTTCTAGAGTTGCTTTTGATCTTATAAACATAGCTTCTGCAAAGTATAGATATCTTGAAGAATTGAGCATATCACTTGAACCATTTCAAAGACCAAATAAATTTAAGGCCTTCGTAGAAATATATCTTCTTGGAGGATTTTTTAAAAATAAAGCAAGGCTAACCTCCAGAGGGATGCCAGATATAGATTTATATCGTCAAGCTATTGATCCATACCATAGTGATGATAAAAGTTTAGAAACTTTATTTATAGAATGGAGGGAAGAATCTTTTAAAACTAAGGGGCTGCCCACCTTTTTTTTATGGCTAGAAAAGCTTAATAGATCAGACAAACCAGCAGCTAGAATAAATTCTGAAAGAGATATTCAAACGTATAAAGTTGAAGTTGTAAATAATAGACTTTGTCGCAAAAAAACACCTCTAGAAGCTACTAAAATGGATTTTGTTGTTGATAATGCAGGTGATTTTTACGCTTCTGATGAAGTTAAACATATAGCCTTTTTTAAGGGAATGCCTGTTGCAGGAGCAGGTGAAATTTGGATAAAAAGAGGAAAAGTATCCTTTATTAATGATAATACGGGGCATTATCAAACAAGAATATCCCATACGCTTCAGGTTTTAATTAATTTAGAAAAAATGGGAGTTCTTGAAGAAGGGGCAATAATAAGTTATATTGACACTCAAAAATTAATTGAGGAAAAAACGCCTCCTTATACTCGTATACCTATAGTAGAATTTATAGCTAATCCTCCTTATGAACTCGGACATCATGCCACCTGGATAAAAGGAAAAATGATTATTACTCCATTCCATTCTCCATCAGTATCCCAGTGTAAAAGAGATATAAACACTGTAATTAGAAATATTTATTTAAGAAGGTGGATTAGTAGGTATAGATCTAATAAAAATTAATAAATAAAAGATTATTATGACAACACTTGTGCATCAGATTGAAGAGTTCCTGTCAACTCATCCAAATCCAGGAAATATTAGATTTCTAAAGAAATCAATTCCCAAAAAAAATATAGATATTCTTTCAAATCAACTTGCTCATTTTTTAATTTCTAAAGGTGTAAAAAAAGGGGCACACGTTATAGTGAGCTTGGAAAGATCTTTTGAATCTATAGTGAGTTTTTTAGCTATTTTAAAATTAGGGGCAGTGTATATACCGGTCGATCCAGAGTTTCCCATAAAAAGGCAGCAATATATACTAAAGGATACGAATGCTCTTATCATTTTAACTCAAAAAAAATTCATTAGAAAGTTTAAGATGTTTTCTGGAAACGTAGTGTGCGTCGATGAAAAGCTATTTATTACTGAAATACAAAAGCCTATAAAACAATTTATACAACCCGAAGATACAGCTTATATATTCTACACATCAGGATCAACGGGACATCCAAAAGGGATTAAAGTTCCTCATAGAGGTTTATTAAATAGATTAAATTGGATGAGAGATTATTATTTATTAAGGTCTGAAGACATAATTTTGCACAAAACATCTGCTAGTTTTGATGTTTCTCTTTGGGAAATTTCTCTACCTTTTATAACGCCCTCTCAGCTGGTATTAGCCCCTCAATCCACTTCTCAAGATATGTATGCTTTATATAAAATTATTCATGAGGAGGGAATTACAACTATCCACTTTGTCCCTTCAATACTTAAGTGTTTTTTAGATATTATAAACCTGAAAAATAAAGAAAATCTCTCAAGTTTAAAACATATTATATCAAGTGGAGAAAACCTTTCTCTAACTCTTCAGAACTACTGTTTTGAGAAGATTGATGCAAATTTATATAATCTCTATGGTCCTACAGAAGCTTCTATTGATGTTACATATTGGAGATGTCAGAGAGATTCATTTTATAAGTTTGTTCCCATTGGTTGCTCTATTCCTCATTGCTCAATTTATATACTAGATGCTCAGCACTCAATCGTTTCTGATGGTGAAGAGGGTGAAATTGCTATATCGGGTGTAGGTTTGGGGACAGAATATATAAATCAGCCTAGCCTAACAAAGGCTGTTTTCCCCACCATAGTCATTAATGATAATCTAACTCGACTATATCTTACGGGAGATAGAGGAATAAAGCACGAAGGTGGAGTAATTCAATACCTAGGAAGAGAAGATTCCCAGGTAAAGATCCGAGGTTTTCGCGTAGAGCTTGAAGAAATAGAGGCAATCTTACTTAAGTATGTTGAGAAGTCTACTGTGCTTAGTGTAGGAGAAGATCATAAAATACTGGTTGCTTTCATTTCAGGAACAACTAGCATTCAAGAACTAAGGTCATTTTTGTCAAAAGAGTTACCTTCCTACATGATTCCTCATAAGTTTATTCACTGTGAAAAATTTCCCTATTTATTGAACGGAAAACTTGACCGAAAGAAATTAATTCAACTATACGAATCATCGCAGGTGAAATCTCAAGAGAAAGAGCTTGTGGAACCTACAATGTGGGGGAAAATCCTTTCCATTTTATGTGATTTATTGAATGTGCGAAATATCAAGTTAGAAGATAATTTTTTTAGCTTGGGAGGCGATTCCATAATTGCAATACAGCTTGTGTCGCGAGCACGCAATAAAGGAATACTCTTAAAAGTAAGTGACATTACCAAGTATCCTACTTTTGAACAGCTTGTAAAAGTTGCTAAAAAGAAAGAGGGGAACTCTGTAAAAAGAATGGATTTATCAGGAAAATTTCCCCTCACTCCTATTCAACAATGGTTTTCTACCCACAGGTCAAAGGGATTTTGGAATCAGTCAATTCTTATAAACTCAATGTATCCTATAGAAATTGAGAGTATAAAAAAATCTCTAGAATTTTTAGTAAGCTACCATGAGGGTTTGTGTTTATATTATGATTCTATAGAAGGTCTTCAATCTTATGGCCCCCCAAATTTTGAAGTTCATATAGGTTCAACTGTTAATCTAAGCGCTTTTCATGCAGCAATTGATGAAAATAAAGGACCTCTTCTTCAAGTTGTTATAGATAAATCATTTACAAATATGGCAATAATTGCATCTCACTTTATAATAGATGGAGTTTCCTGGAGAGTTTTAATTGAAGATCTAGATACAGTTTATAGTCAAATTAAAAACAAGACTCCTCCTACGCTTCCACAACGAACAGATTCATATAAAAAATGGGAGAGAAAATTAAGAGTCTATTCTCAGGATAGATCTTTATTAGATGAAGAACCCTATTGGGTAGCAACCCTTATAGGTATAAAGCCCTTTTTTTTAAAAGAGAAGACAAGCTCTGTAGCAGAAAAAAAGAGAAATATTTTTTGGGGTTCAATAAGTGTTTGGGAAACAAGACATCTTTTATTTAAAGTTCTATCGTTTTATAAGGCACAGATAAATGATATTTTACTAACTTCCTTTTTGGAAGTTCTTAGTACCATGACAGATCAGAAAAATATATGTATAAACTTAGAAGGGCATGGCCGTGAGAACATTATTTCTAACATAGATGTTTCTCGCTCAATAGGTTGGTTTACCTCTCTTTATCCCGTAAAATTTTTCATACAAAACCCTAAGGATTCCATTAATAATTTGAAACATGTACGCAAGACTCTTCAGAGTATTCCAAATAAGGGTATTGGATATGGCATCCTTAAGTATATATCTAACGTTAAAACTCTTTCAAAAATGCAAGAGCCAGATGTTGTATTTAATTATCTTGGTCAGTGGAATCATCAGGGGGCATTATTTAAACTTCAGGGAAAGCCGGGTGTTGATAATATAGAGTCCACACAAAAACTTCCTCACGCCTTAGAGGTTACGGGACTTATTATCCATGATCAGTTGCATTTTTCTATATTAAGCAACGAGTTTTTAGATAACCTAAAGGCTAAACTTCTTTTAAAGATGTTTTTAGAAAATTTAAAAAGCTTTATATACGATAAAAAATAGAAACTTATGAGTAAAGGTATTCAAATAATGTATGAAGGCAATATCAAAAAAGAAGGTGATTCTATTGATTATTCTCTTACTCCAATGCAAGACGGCCTCCTTTTTCATAACTTAAGCCAACCATTGTCAGAAACATATATAGTTAAGTATGTTGTAGATATAGCTTGTAACATACATTTTCCGGCACTTGAGGATGCATGGAATTTTGTTTTAGAAAAACATCCCATGCTCCGTGCAGTTTTTAAAAAGGAACAATCATACTATATAGAGAAAGCTTCTCCACCTTTTATTAAATATATTGATAAAACAAAAAAAAGTTCAGAGGGGTGTAACAGTCTAAATACAAAGTTAAGCTCTACTGTTTCTTTGAATAAAAAATTACCTTTACTTCTCATAAAGTTAGAAGATAAAAAATTTCAATTGATTTGGACGCATCATCATATTTTTCTTGATGGTTGGTCTGTTAGACTAGTATTGGAAGATTTGTTTGATTTCTATAAACAGAAGGTAGAAGACAGTTTTTTTTCTCTTAGGCCATCTGTTCCCTTTTATAAATACGTAGATTGGATAAAAGAACAAGATATGGAAGAAGCTCAGCACTTCTGGAAAAACAAACTTGATTTTCCACCTTCTTTTCTTATAAAAAATTTTAAAAGTTTTGAAGAAGATACAGAAGAACAACATTCCATTCAATTTTTATTAACAGCAGAGAAAACAAAGTCTCTTCAAAGTTTTGCTAAAGATTGTGGGGTTTCTTTTAGCACGTTGATTCAGGCAGCTTGGGCTATTTTGCTGGGATATTTATCAGGAGAAAAAGAAGTTGTGTACGGGATGACATTATCTGGAAGGTCTGCACCCATAGATAACATAGAGCATATGGTGGGACTTCTAATTAATACTCTTCCTTTAAAAATTACACTTCCTTCTTGTCAAACAATAAAAGAACTATTAAGAAACATTCAGCTTCAAACTGCCCAAATAAGTGATTTTATTTATACACCTCTATCACAAATTAAAGCATGGAATGGAGGAAAAGAAATTTTTGACCATATTATGGTAATAGAAAACTATCCTCCCTGTTCCTTTGAAGAAGAAAAAAATGAGACGTTAAATATACGTTCACTTAAAAGCTATGAAAAAACAGACTATCCATTAACAATTGTTGTTAATCCCCAACCAAAATTAAGAGTTGAATTTGTCTATAAAAAAAATAAATTCAAAGAGAAAAACTTGGATTTTATTTTAAATAAATTTCAAAAGATTTTAACTCAATTTAAATCTACAGAGCAACCTCTGAGCTCATTTTCTATTTTAGAGAAAAAAGAGGAAGATGACATACTTTCAACTTTAAATCGCTTAGATACTACTATTGCCAAAAGTTCTATTTATTCCTTAGTTTCTCAGCATATTAAGAATTTTCCAGAAAACCCAGCTATTATTTATTTTAACCAGATTATAAGCTATAGAGAACTTGATGAAAAGGTTGAGAGCTTGGCTCTTGTTTTGTCTCAGTGGAGAGGTTCTGTTGTAGCTGTTCATCTTTCTCCCTCGCCAGATTTTATTGTTATAGTTCTTGCTCTATTGAGAAGCGGCTGCATCTATATGCCTATAGATGTTTTTCTCCCAAAATCGCGTATTATTGTTAGTTTAAGAAAAACAAAAGCTCAATTAATTATTTCAGAAAGTCTTTTTTTCTTAGATGATGAATTTACCTCTAAAACAGTTAACCAAATAAAAAAAATGAATACAAATGAAAGCATAGATCGCATTTATTTAGAAGAGCCAGCTTATATAATATGTACATCTGGATCGACAGGTGATCCTAAACACATTTTAGTACAACATTCAAGTTTACTTAACCATCTCTTAGCTCTTCAAAAAGAGCATAAATTAACTTCTCTTGACTCTATTCTTTTTCATACGTCTATCGGATTTGATGTATCTTTAAGAGAGCTATTATGGCCGTTGATATCTGGTGCTTGCATTGTAATAGCTCCTTCTAATGATATAGATGAAATATTTTCAGTTATTAAAAAAAATAACGTAACTATTCTAGATGTTACTCCTTCTCTATTAGATGCATATCTATGCAGGGAAGATTTTGAGGAACTTCCTGTAAAAACAACATTTGTTGGAGGGGAAGTTCTTAAGGGAGAAATTGCTAAACGATTTTATGAAAGCGGCACAAAAAGTTTTCTTTATAATGTATATGGTCCCACAGAAGCTACTATTGATACCACTTTTTACTTGTGTCCCCATCAAGAAAAGTATCCGCTTATAATGCCAATTGGACGACCTTATATGAATAAAGAGCTGTATGTTTTGGACTCTTATAACCGCTCTGTTTTACCAGGTATGGAAGGAGAGCTTCATATTGGTGGAAAAACACTTGCAAGAGGATATTATGAAGATGAATTTTCTACAAAATCTAAGTTTTACGAGAGTAATATTAGTAAAACCCGTATTTATAAAACAGGAGATATAGTACGCTTTAAAGAAGATGGTGAACTTGAATTTATAAGAAGAGATGATACACAAGTAAAACTTAGAGGGGTGCGTATTGAACTGGAAGAAATTATAGGGGAACTTGATAACCATCCTAATATCAAAAGATCAGAAGTTATTTTTCATGAAAATGATATAATGGGACAATTTTTGGTAGGGTATATAATTGCTCAGCCTCCTTTATCCAAAGAAAATTTAAGAGTTTACTTGAAAAAGAAACTGCCCTTATCTATGGTGCCTAGCTATTTTGTTTTCCTTAGTCATTTTCCGACTACACTTAATGGAAAAACAGATGTAAACAGCTTGAAAAAAAGCTTCCAAACAGAAATCTATTCAAAAGAAGATGCAATTAATAAACCGTGTACTGATTTAGAAAAAACCTTTTCAAGTGTTTTTGAGGAAATTTTATCCGTTAAAAGCTTGGATGTTACTAAAAACTTTTTTGATATAGGAGTCCATTCTTTGCTTCTTATAAAAGCAAGCCAAATGATTCTCGAAAAATCAGGAAGGAAAATAGAGCTTATAGACTTTTTCAAATATCCAACGATTAGGTTACTAGCTCTATCACAAGACTATAATAGCGCTAAAACTGAAATATCCCTCCAAAAAAGGCAGAAAGCTTTAAATAATTTTAAAAGAATAAAGAGCTAAAAAAATGAATAAACTTATGGGAAGTACAAAAAAATTTATTATATATTTTTTCAACCTTAATAGGTTGAATTTTTCTTTTATGCTATTTTCTATCTCTATTTATTCTATTTGTCATGCTAGTCTCCCATATTTTGTTGGCACACTAGTAGATGAAGTAAGTTTTAATCCAGCTAACAATATCTATTATCCAATTTCCATGATTCTTAGTTTGTGGCTTTTTATGGAAATAGCTACAAGATCTTATGGAATTCTATCTATTAGAACTTTCCCTTTTTGCCGATCAAAGAGCAGAAAAATGATTTATGACCAACTTAAGCTATACTCTCAGGATTTTTTTAACGGTCATTTTTCAGGATCTATAAGTAGTAAAATAATAGAAACTTCAAAAAGTTCAGAAAGAATTATGGAGATCCTAATTATAAGCTTTTTATCTCCTTTTATATATCTACTTATATACTCTTTCATTTTATTTAAAATTATACCTATTTTATTGATTCCAATATTTTTCCTGATAATAGCGCAGATTGGAATTACAATAAAAATATCAGGATCTACTATTAAATCCGTCGATGATTTTAATAGTGCTTATTCTTCTGTGGGGGGATATCTTGTAGATTATATATCAAATATATTTACAGTTAAAACCTACGAACGTTTTGCATATGAAAATAATTTATTCATTAAAAAACAAGACGAGGAAGTTTATCATTACAAGAAATTTCTTTCTATAAGTGAGAGAATGAACTTATTTAAGAGTGGAATCTCCTTCATCTTTATTTTCTTTATTTCCTTAGTAGCTGTTTATATGCATAACAGAAACTATATAAGCCCTGGAGAGCTATCGGTATTGTTTATGGCCTCTATTAGCCTAACAAGCTTGTCCTGGAGAACTAGCCAGGAGGTTATTAAGCTTTTTCTGGAGTGGGGAACTGTTAAAGCTAATCTTGAGTTTTTTAATAAAGAAACAAAGGACTATAGAGAAAGAAACAGCTCATTTCCCTTATTGATTAAAAAAGGAAAAATTTCTTTTCAACACGTTTCTTTTTATTATTTTTTAGGTATCCCAATTTTTGAAGATCTTAATCTAATAATTTTCCCTGGTGAAAAAATTGGAATAAAGGGGCCTTCAGGCATTGGAAAATCAACATTTATTAAGCTTATGTTACAAATTAATATTCCTCAAAAGGGAAGGATTCTTATTGATGAACAGAATATATCTTATGTTTCCCTAAGTTCTCTTAGAGAGCAAATAACTTTTATACCTCAGGATATTTCTTTATTTCATCGATCAATTTTTGATAACATTATATATGGCAGGCCTACAGCTTCATTTAAAGAAGTTATTGAGGCTTCTAAAATAGCACGGTGTCATGAATTCATCATAAAGTTGCCTGAAAAATACAACTCAATTGTTGGAGAAAGAGGAATTAAACTTTCGGGAGGACAAAAGCAACGTATAGCTATTGCTAGAGCCATTTTAAAAAACTCCCCAATTTGGCTTATTGATGAAGCCACCTCAGCATTAGATTCAGAAAATGAGGGTTATATTCATAATTCAATGAACTCCCTTTTTAAAGATAAAACAATAATTACAGTCTCTCATCGAGACTCAACTCTTTTTCATATGGACCGCTTGTTAGAAGTTAAACAAGGTAAAATTATAGAGATAAATAAAACTTAAAGTTTATATATATAATCAACTATTTTATAAGTGATCATGCTTAAAACTTATAAACCACTGATCTATAATTACCAATAACCCGATAAGTATTATTATCGGGTTATTGGTAAATAGGGTAATCAGTATTATAGAGAGTTTATAATGGATCTGTTCCTTAAATTTATTCTAAAGTTTAGATGCAGTTCTTGCCTTAAACCTTCTTTCTAGATCAGAACAAATACTCATATGCTCCAACTTTTTCAAATTTGAAGCTCTCTTACTTTCCATAAATTCTCTAAGCTCTGAACTTACCCCTCCTCTATTTTTAGTTTCTTCTTTCTTATATTGAATTCTAAATCTATTAAACATAGATGATTGTGTTCCTAGAAAACTTAAGCCAGGGTATATTGTTCTCGGAAGTTTTTCTAATGTTAAAAGAATAGGAGAAGGAGAATATCTTACAGAAATACTTCCTTTAGAATATTCCATCACTTCTATTGATTTTTTAAATTTATTTTCACTCTCATTAAATTTCTTAAACGTTTTTAATTGAGCACTATCTTTATCTTCATTTCCACACGCTGGACCAGGGGTTGGAGATTTTTTATGATTCCGCACACTTAAAGGTTCTAAATCTATAACTCTCTCTCCAACCACTTGAATATTAGGAGAAAGTATTTGTAAATTTATACCAGGAAAATAAATATCTTGATCAAAAAATATTTTCTTAAAAGCAAATATATTCATTTCTTTTATTTTAAAATCTCCCCTCTCTTTTTTTATTAAGAAATTAATTAAAAGCTTATTAACATCTTCTGTACCAACTATCCCTCCAAAAAATGTAATTTGATCTGCATCTATTTCAAAAAAAGGATCACTTGAAAGAAATTTAAGTCTCTCAGACAAATTTTTTATCTCTTGATTCCAGGTTTTTTCATCTAAAGTAAAATTCACAGGAGTTGATTCAATCCAACTCATTAGTTGTTCTAACTTATCTGATAGATATTGAGACTTTAAGTATGTAGCATTTATATCTCTTAAGCATTTTGTTACACCTGAAAAAGAAGGGAGAGCTACCTCAATTTTATTTATCTCTGTCTTTAACGTATCTATCTCTTTTCTTAGAGCTCCAGCTTTACCTACATAACTTCCCACTAGTTTCTCTACAAATATTTCAACTCCTATCACAAATGAATCTCTAATAAAATCTGCTTCTAAAAGAACTCCTATAGGCCTCTCTATAAAAGGAGTTGCTTGAATTACAGGTTCTTGATACGTAACACTTCTGGATATTCCAGATGATTTTTCTATTATATTATTTTCATCGGAGTTCGCATATGCATTAAAGCAACCAAATAGTAGAAAAAAGCTTATTATTTTCATTTCATTTCCCAAATTATTTTCAATAATAAAATAGTTAGCGAGAAAAGTAAATATAGATTAGGGGGGGCAGATCAGGCTCTATGCAAAATTAAAGAAGTGTACAAACTCTATTATTTGAACACCATCTTCTCAGTCTCTTTAGTTTAACTTGAGCTTTCTCGCATCCTTGATTAGCAGCTTGAGTATAATATTTTTTTGCTTGTTTTATATCTTGATCTACACCCTGGCCTTTAGCATATAAGTTTCCTAAGTGACATTGAGCTTCTGCATTTCCTTGCCCTGCTGCTTTTCTATACCATTTAGCTGCTTCGCTATAGTTTTGTGCGATGACCTGGCCTTCAGCATATATATCTCCTAAGCCAACTTGAGCATATTCATTTCCCCCCTCTGCTGCTTTTCTATACCATTTAGCTGCTTCGCTATAGTTTTGTGCGATAACCTGGCCTTCATCATATAAAAAACCTAAGAGAAATTGAGCAACAACTTCTTCTTGCTTAGCTCCTTTTTCATACCATTCATCATACATGTCTCCTAAGATACATTGAGCAATATCTTCTTTTTGCTTGGCAGCTTTTTCGTAGAATTCAGCTGCTATTTTATAGTTCTGGGTTACACCCTGTGCTGCAGCATATAGTTTTCCTAAACGATATTGAGCAATATCTTCTTTTTGCTTGGCAGATTTTTTATACCATTCAGCTGCTATTTTATAGTTCTGTGTTACACCCTGTCCCGCAGCATATAGTTCTCCTAAGAAATATTGAGCTTCTGCATTTTCTCTTATAGCATAAAACCAAGTATAAGATAACCTTCCACCTCTCATTACCTCAGGAAGTAGCTTATACAATTTTCCTCCAAACTCCCATTCACAATCTATTTCCCTTAGAGAAGGAGTTGTTACCCTTAATTTTTTTATATTATTACACCCCTTTAATCTCAACTTTTTTAAATTAGGAGCTATTAAACAAAGGTCCTCAAGTGAATCACATTTGTCTAATGTCAATTCTTCTAAATTAGGGGCATTTAGATAAAACTTTCCAATATTTATAGACCCCTTCAGATCAAGAACTTTTAGTGAATGCCAGTCAAGCAGCTGAGATTTATAATCAATATCCCCTTGTAATACGTATTGGAGAGCCGCTTGCACTACCAGTTGTGCTTTTTTAAATAAAGATGGACATGCTATAACCTCTTTTAAAAAGGGCATGCTCTGAAGACTTACATGAGTTACACATTTATACTGTTGGGCAAGAAGAGATAACACGTTATAATCCACGCCCAACGTTTCACTTAAATCAATATGTGTCAAAGAACTATTATGCATTGCAAGGGCTCCATGCAAAAAATTATAGCTGATAACTTTACTTCTTCTAAGTATAAGGGTGTGTATATCTTCTCTCCCCAACAAACCTAGCTTTCCCTCTGAACCCTTTAATAACAATTCTTCTTCTGACTTTTGTAGATACCCAACTCCTCCTCGTCCATCTAAATATTTCTCTATCTCAACAGTCTTTTTTGAAAGAAGCGTTTCAACAATTCT
>JAJRRM010000012.1 GCA_024279475.1 Alphaproteobacteria bacterium
ATGGTTGCAAAAGCCCAACATAGTCGTGCTCCAATTCAAAAATTAGCCGATAGTATTGCTCAATACTTTGTACCATTTGTTCTCTTAGCAGCTTTAGTAACAGCTCTTGTTTGGGGAATTTATGGACCAAAACCAGCCCTTTCTTTCTCCATCATTAATGCCATTGGTGTCCTTATCATTGCTTGCCCCTGTGCTATTGGCCTGGCAACTCCTCTCTCTATTATGGTTGGAACAGGTCTTGGAGCACAAAGTGGCATTTTGATAAAAAATGCACAAAGCCTTGAGCTAATGAAAAAAGTTGATGTTCTCGTTCTTGATAAAACAGGTACATTAACTGAAGGCATCCCCAAGCTAACCTCTATTATATCCGCTCATGGATATAGTGAGAAAGAACTTTTACAATTAGCTGCAACTTTAGAAATTGCTAGTGAACATCCTTTAGCTAAAGCTATCATTAAAGGAGCAAAAGAGAAAGGAATAGTGCCTAAAAAAGCAAAAAATTTCAAGTCTATTACGGGAAAAGGCGTTATAGGAACTATAAATAAAAAGAAGGTAGCCCTTGGAAATGACAAGCTTTTTTTGGATTCACACATTGAAAAAACAGAACTTTTTATAAAAGCCGAAGATCTTCGTAGCAAAGGAAATTCTGTTGTTTTCATTATCATTGATGATAAGTTAGCTGGTTTAATAAGCGTAACAGATCCTATTAAATCCTCAGCCTCTCATTCCTTGAGAGAGCTAAAGAAAAAAAATATTCGCATTCTCATGCTAACCGGCGATAATATAAAAACCGCCCAAGCAGTAGCTCGACAGTTAGAAATTGATGAAATTGAAGCTGGTGTTCTCCCTAATCAAAAAAGGAACGTTATAAAACGCCTCCAGCAAGAAGGCTATACAGTAGCTATGGCTGGTGATGGAGTAAATGATGCCCCTGCATTAGCTCAAGCTGACGTTGGAATTGCCATGGGAACGGGCGCTGATATAGCCATGGAAAGTGCTGAAGTAACCCTTGTTAAAGGAAACCTTGCTGGTATCCTTCGCGTACGAAAGCTAAGCCAAGCAACCATGACCAACATACAGCAAAATCTTTTCTTTGCTTTTATTTATAATATAATAGGAATTCCTATTGCAGCTGGTATTTTATATCCTTTCTTTGGTCTGCTTCTTAACCCCATAATAGCTAGTATAGCCATGGTATTTAGTTCACTTTCTGTTGTCTTAAATGCAGCAAGGTTAAAAAAAGTAAAACTTTAATTACCTGCCCTACCTAAAAAAGGGACATTTTTTTATCCAAAGAAGATTAATTTGAAAAAAATAAAAGAAATGTAGTTAAATAAAGAAAAGAGGGACTATACATACCTCTTTAAAAAATCATTCTCCTTCCCTTAGAAAACTACTTAGCAATAAGATATAAGAGAGGCTGCTAGCTAAATCATTAAAAGCGCTTCTCTTTGCCCATAACTAGTCGCTTTATGTTCGTTCTATGTTTAATAATAATTAAGAAAACTGTGGGAATAGCAAATAATAAAGCCAATCCTGAAGGCCAAAAACTTAGGAAAATAAGAGTGCTTATAACGCCTGTTATGCCTGCTAAAGAGGATAGGCGTGATATAAATAAAGTGCTAACCCAAACAAGAACAGCAAGAAAACCTGGAAGCCATCCCCATGCAAAAACGACACCAATATACGTAGCGACACCTTTTCCACCTTTAAATTTAAGCCAGATGGGGAAAATATGTCCCAGCACACACATTGTTCCAGCAACATAAATATTAAGATCCAGATACGAACAAAGTACAACAGTAATAACACCCTTTAAGAAATCTAAAAATAATGTAAGAGCCCCCAGTTTTTTACCCCCTACACGATAAACGTTTGTAGCCCCAATATTACCGGACCCTTTGCTTTGTAAATTTTTTATTCCCTTAAGCCTTGTCAGCAAAAGACCATAAGGCACACTACCCATAAGATAGCCTATCAAAGAAGCTAAGAAAAAATATTGGGTAAAAAAGTTAGGCATGAATATCCTTGAATTGCTATTAACATGGTCTTTTAAGTATCTACGCTATTTCTTAAATAAATCAAGAAGTTTTAAAGATTTTTCTAATATGCTCCTCTATAGTACTTAAATAAAAAATCACCTTAATTTTTGAAATTTAAGTATGTTTTCTCAAGAAAAAGAAAAGACTGTTTTCCCCTTCCACACTCCCTCTTTTTTATATTTTTTTATGCTCTAACTCCTCCTCAATTTCACTAAGAATACTTTACGATTTTAGCAACGCTAAACAGCTTGCAGAGAGGGGGAAAACACAAGATCTTCTTGCTCTTGCTAAAAAAGGGTCAAAACATGCACAGAAGTACGTTGCAGAAGGACTTTTTTACGGAAAATATGGACTTCCTAAAAGTAGGTCAGCTCTAGTAGCCCACATGAAATCTGGAAACCCCTACGAAGAGTATTATCTAAATGCTCTTGCTTTTGGAAGAGGAGAAATTGAGGCAAGCTCTAAAAGTTTAATGAAATATGCAGAGCAAGGGGCACCGTCAAGTTAATAAAAAGGGTTAAGATATAGCTCTATTCATAGATATTAGGCATGAGTTAGCTGAGAAGCAGCCTCATTCCATATAGCTATGGCAGTTCTAAACTGCTTTCTTCGATCGTCAGCTTTTTTTGAATATCTTCCCACAGCAACAGAGAAAATTTTTCTAACTTTTCCCATAAGAGATAAAACTCTTTGAACACTTTGTGGGGATTTGAACTTTATCATAC
>JAJRRM010000013.1 GCA_024279475.1 Alphaproteobacteria bacterium
ATTATTTTTTAGAATATGAATCTATCTTAGATTCTAGGGAAAGAAAGAATAGAGTTAAGGCTTTTGGCAAGAGGCTAAACAATCCTGATCCAATTGTTCATATGCCTGCTGCTATTGCTTGGTGTGTATATGAAGCTAAATGTTCTTCTCTTTATTATGAGCAAAAAATAGTGGATTATTTTAAGCAAGAATCTGTAGCTTTACCAATGGCTCGCATTGAAAATCATTATTTTCAAAACAATATCTTTTTGCCTCAAAATGCACTGCTTGATAGGGCAAGTCGCTTGAAAAATATACCTATTTCCATCGTGCATGGGCGTTATGATTTGGTGTGTCCTTTAAAGAGTGCTTTTGATTTAAAGGAGGCTATACCACATGCTAATCTGATAGTAATTCCAGATGGTGCTCATTCACCATTTGATCCTAATATGTCCAAAGCTCTAATTGAGTGTACAGAGAAAATGAAATCTATAAAAAAAAGAAGAGTCTAATTGCTCTGTTGCATTTATTTTAGTTTGCTTTGTTTGCTGGGTCTACCCATCCTATATTACCATCTTCTCGGCGGTAAACTATATTAATTTCCCCATGGATAGTATTGTGGAAAATAATAACAGGGGCATCTGAGAGGTCCAAGCGCATTACAGCTTCACTTACGGATAAGGAAGGGATATCTGTTACCATTTCTGCTATAATTGTAGGAGATTCTTTTTCTTTTATTTTATCTTGATTGCTAGATTCTAGGACATATAGAGCAGCTTTCATACTTTCCATTTTAGCTGCACGAAAATGATGATCTTTCAAGCGGTTTTTATATCTCCTAAGTTGGTTTGTAAGCTTTTCTAAAGCTTTGTTAAAGGCTGCATAAGGTTCTGACCCTTGTGAAGAACCGCAAAGATCAATACCACGTCCAGCATGTACATGCACCTCAGCGGTGATTACATGGTGCCCATCTTTTGTTAGTATAACGTGTCCTTCTAAAGCATGTGCAAAAAATTTCTCTACATTGTGAGAGAGATGCTCTTCTACATAAGTAATAAAAGCTTGCCCTACTTCCATTTTTTTTCCTGTTACAGAAATTTTCATAATTCTTCTCCTATACTTTTATTTGTATTTCTCAGTCGCATTTTTAGAAAGGAATAAATTTTATAATATTTATACTTTGAGTATACTTCTATTTTTTAATTTTATATATTATAAAATCAAAATAATAAATTGATAAGTGAGAGAGTTCTTGTTTTTTAGAAAACAAAAGGAGTTTTTGATGAGAAACTCAGTTCTATTTCGGTGTAGGAATTTTGATGCTATCCAGATTTAAATCTTATAGTCTAAAATCCTCGCCTAGATACACTCGGCGAACTTCCTTTGATTCAACAATATGACTAGGATCTCCATGGGCTAAGATGGTTCCTTCATTTAAAATATAAGCGCGATCAACTATATCGAGGGTTTCTCTCACATTATGATCTGTAATGAGGACCCCTATATTTTTATTTTTTAGGGTAAATATAAGATTACGAATATCTTGTATAGCTACGGGATCAATGCCAGCAAGAGGTTCATCTAAAAGGATAAAATGTGGTTGTGCGGCTAAAGCGCGTGCAATCTCCACACGGCGACGCTCTCCACCAGAGAGAGTAACTCCCAGTGCATGCCGCAAGTGACTTATTGAGAATTCCCCAAGCAAATTTTCTAGTTGTTCCTGGCGGTCTTCTACATCGCTAAAGGAAATCTCTAAAATAGCATTTATATTTTGTTCAACAGTAAGCCCTCTGAATATAGAGGCTTCTTGAGGTAGATAACCAATACCTAACCGTGCGCGTGCAAACATAGGAAAACTAGTTATATCGTGGTCATCAAGCTGAATATGTCCATAATCTGGACTAACCAAACCAGTCATCATATAGAAGCTTGTCGTTTTTCCGGCACCATTTGGCCCTAGAAGGCCTACTACTTCACCGCAACGGACATCAAAAGAAACATTTCTTACAACAGGACGGTTATCATAAGATTTTCCAATATTACAGGCTTTTAAAACGGTATTAGGGGTCATTGTTAATATTCTCTCAGGTTTATGTTAATAAATATATAAATATTTTAATTTATCTAATTATATACTTTTTGATTAGGCATTAAAAGCATGCGCACTTGTTTTTTATTGGTTGTGTTTTTTGTGTTTGGTTTATTTGAAAATACTTTTGTAATCCCCTTATTTAAGTCCATATGACCATAGTTCCCAGTAAGTTTTTGGTTATTATCTACTAAAGTAACATTGTCAAATAGCTCTATGGTTTCTTTGTTAGAGTGATAAACAGCTGTTTTTCCTTTAGCTATTTGGGAGCCTCTTATAAGAGTGATACCTCCAAATCCTTCAAACTTTTTAATGCTTTGTTTTTGATTGCTTTTATTTGAGGTATCAAAAAAATAAGCAACAATTTTTGGAGCGAGAAGGGTATAATTTTGTTTAAGGTTTTTCAATCTAGCTTGTTTTATAGCTGTAACTTTTTGTGCCTTTATCTCATACGTTAAGGAATCATAGCATTTGAGGTGAATTTGCGAGGTTATAAATAAAACAGGTTTATTTTTTTGTGTAGTAATAGCAACAATTTTCTTTAAAGAAGAAAAGCCGGATGGTTGTGTATTGTCTACTTTCTGACTAACCTCTTTGTCTTTTTCAAAGAAGGCAATCAGTCTATCGGATAGAAGTGTTTTATCTTCCTGTTTAGAAATAACATTTCCTTCTGCTATAGCTTTGTTTTCTTTGTCAATCAAGGTCATTTTATCAGCTGTTATTTCTACAGGGGACGTAGTGTTTGCTCTTGCATGTTGAGCAAGAGGGATAAAGAATAGAAGAACCCCACGTATAAAATATTTACTAAGCATTAGGAGCCTTTGTTTCTAGAATAAGAGTAGGTCTCTCTTTTTGGTTACCTTGTTGAAAGCAAAAAGTGCTGCCCTCATCTTTTATTTGAAATGCTCCAGCTGTTATTTTTTTATCCGAAGAAACCCCTTTTATGGGTTCATTACCATATCCTTCTTTCAATTTTGTATCAAAATGTAAAGAATTTGTAGTGAAAGTAACATCTTCTTTCTTTAAAATGACATTTCCTTTTAAATCAAGTATTTTTGTAGATTCTTGGAGTATTCCTTTATTGGATCGTAGAGTAATAGGAGAATCTCCTTTTTTTAAGGACTTGCAGTCTGGAAATGTTAAGAAAAAATGATCTTTATCTATTTTATGAGAGGTTTTTGCTAGGATAGAAAAAGGATTTTGGGTTTTATCATAGCTAAGGTATTCAGGGTTGACCATGCGTCTTTCTAAAACTTCGCGTTTTGTTGGTATAAAAACAGAAAATTTTCCTTTGGGCTCTGTGAAAAAGAGATCTTTTAGCCAAAGAAGATATATGAAAAAAAAGATACTGCATATAAAAGTAATAAATAGAAAATATTTTATATAATAAAAATGCCTAGTATGCTTCTGAACTATTTTAAGCCGCTCTATAGGAGAGAGGTATTTTTTTTTCTTAGTCATCACCTAAATCCAGCGCGCAAACAATCATGAATATGCAAAAGCCCAACAGGTATTCGTTTTTCAACGACAAAGAGACTTGTAATAGATTGTTCGTTCATTTTTCCTACAGCTTCTGCTAAAAGGGCTTTAGAACGTATAACCCTTGGATTTTCGGTCATAACTTCGCTAGCAGTGATATTGGAAAAAATAGGAGTAAGGATTTTCCGACGAAGGTCCCCATCTGTAATAATGCCAATTATTTCACCTTTTTCATTAATAACACCAGTACAGCCAAATTTTTTTATAGAAATTTCATCTAAAATTTTTTTCATGGATGCGGTTTCTGAAACAAGAGGAATAGCATGATACGTGTGCATAAAGTCACGCACACGAAGTAAGTTTCTTCCAAGATTTCCACCAGGGTGGAGTTGTTGAAAATCCTCAGCTGAAAACTGACGCAATTTTAAAAGACAAATTGCAAGAGCATCACCTAACGCCATCATCATTGTTGTAGAGGTTGTCGGTGCTAACCCATTAGGGCAGGCTTCGGGTGTATTTGGAATAATGAGTTCTTCTGTTGCCAATTCAGTGAGTGTAGAGCTGGATTGGCGAGTTATAGCAATTAGGGGAATATCTAACCGACGAGAATATTCTAGCAAGTCATGTAGTTCTTTTGTGTTGCCAGAATTAGAAAGGGCAATAACGGCATCTTGTTTGGTAATAAGCCCTAGATCACCATGACTAGCTTCAGCAGGGTGAATAAAAATAGCAGGAGTGCCTGTAGAAGAAAGTGTAGAGGCAATCTTTCTAGCAATGATCCCACTTTTTCCCATACCCGTTAGAACAATATGGCCTGTTACAGATCTTAAAATTTCTATAGTACTTATAAAAGAGTTATCCAAATGTACTTCTAGAGCTCTCAATCCATCAGCTTCTTGAGAGAGAACTAATCGGGCAAGGCTTAAGATATTTAGTTTTTTGCTAGTATGAGAGGTTTGTTGTGTCATAAGGTTGGTATAGTATAATTTTATTAATGTTGGAATACAGAATCGTCAGTCCAGCCAAGAAGATGCATGCTTGCTCTAACAGGTAAGAATTTAAAACAAGCTTTCGCAATATCTTCTCGATCAGTTTCTTTTAGGAGGTCTATTAAAGCAGCCTTTAAAGCATGAAGATGCAAAACATCTTGAGCAGCATATTTTTTTTGAGCTATAGATAAAGTGGGTGCTCCCCAATTGGAGGTTTGCTCTTCTTTACTTAGGCTAATAGTCAAAAGATTTTTACAAAGATCTTTCAAACCATGCTTTTGCGTGTATGTACGTGCTAATTTAGAGGCAATTTTTGTACAAAAAACAGGGGCTGTGTTTGCTCCAAGGTATTTATTTAGAACGGCGATATCAAATAGACCAAAGTGAAATATCTTTTCTATAGAAGAATTTTCTAAAAGAGATTTTAAATAAGTAGCTTTAGAGTAGTATTTACTATCTTTAAAATGCACTAAATGTACGTTTCCAGCACTATCAGAAATTTGAACTAAACATAAACGATCACGATGAGGGTTAAGCCCTAGAGTTTCTGTATCAATAGCTATAGATCCACTGAAATTAAGATTTTTTGGTAAATCATTTTCATAGAAGTTTATGGAGGTCATGTTTTTTCTACCTATAGTATTAATTTTCTAAAGCCCTCAGAAGAGCCTGGGTAAGATTATATACAAAAGGAGTTAAAAATCCTAGGTTAAACTATAAAAATAGTAATTTTTTTAGAGCTTATGGATAGTGCTTATTGCAGTGCCCCAAATATAAAAATCATGCTTTTCTGTTATTTCAATAGGTTCAAACAAGGCATTTTCTGGTAAAAGATAGATTTTCTTTTCTTTTTTAATATAGCGCTTAATAGTCAGCTCCCCATCAAGGAGGGCCACGATAATATCTCCAGGCATTGTCATCCGGCTACTGTCTACTATTACAATGTCACCAGGGTAGATATTTATATCTGCCATTGTATAGTTTGTAGACCTTACAAAGAATGTTGTAGAGGGATTTTTAATTAGGTGTTTATTAATGTCTAGCGTCTTTTCAAAAGAGCGAGCAGCGGGTATGGTTGCATTTTTTAGAGCTGTTGTTGAGTAAAGAGGCAGGTTAAAGGTATCTGCCTTGTTTTGTATAAAAGAAAGAACCTGATGAACCATGCTTTCGGGTACCCGAAGTGGTTTTGTTTTTTCACCAAATTTCCCAAGGCCTTTTGGCCTACCGGCACCAGGCCTGATACCTCCACGAGTCATTTTCTACCTCTTTTTTATTATAAGGTGACATTTAAAGTTTCTCTATTTAGAAAAAGAAAAAACACCTACTCAAATGGCGCATATATAAAGAATTATCTCTAATATTTTATGGCTTACAATAAAACTATAATTTAATGTCTTGGCAACCTATTTTTTATATATCATTTATTTTTTTATTTAACGAAAAGAGAAAAGTTTACTATAAAAGATAATATTTTATTTATATATATTTATCAATAGATTAATTTTTAGCTGAAAAAATAGACATGTTGCAAATATACATACATTTATATACCGTGGATAATGTTGGTAACAATACCGCATATGTGCAGGCTGTCTTTATCATCTATTTCCAAGGGAAGATATGCAGTATTTTCAGAGCAAAGATAAAATTTACCTTTTTTTGAAAAATAGCGTCTAACAGCTAGTCTACCATCAAGTATTACTACTATAATTTTTTCAGATTGTAGTTCTATACTGCTGTCTACAACAAGGATATCATCAGGATAAATACCTATATCAACTAGAAGATCTCCTGTGACGCGAAGAAAAAAAATAGAAGAGGAATTTTTAAGGAGGTGTTCATTTAAGTCTAGGTGACCTTCTAAAAAATCCTGTACAGAAGGGTTTTTTTTCGTTGAAAGTTTTGAAGAATAGATAGGTAGTTTAGAAGAGTTATTCTTGTTATTAGACACAAAATGTTCCTTTAACCGTTATTTATAAGAAAATCGTACATTAATCCTATAAGAAAATCGTACATTAATCAAGAGGGTATATCTACGTCTTTTTTAAGAAGGTAAAAGTTTACTAAGATTAAAATATTATTATATTTTTCCTAATAATTTAGGAACCTTTTCCAGGTTTTTCGCTAAAAAGAGATATTTTATTAGGAACACCTTTCCAGTCATCTGCATCAGCAGGTGTGTCAATCATAACAGTTATAACTGGCCAGATATTTGCATATTTTTGGTTGAATTCCACCCAATGCTCAATGCCTTCTTGTGTATCGGGTAATATAGCTTCAACAGGGCATTCTAATTCACATACCCCACAGTCTATACACTCTTCAGGGTTTATAACCAGCATGTTTTCACCTTCATAGAAGCAATCGACAGGGCACACCTCAACACAATCAGTGTATTTACATTTAATACAAGCGTCATTAACAATATAAGTCACTTAATATCCTTAGAGTTAGTTATTCAACGGTGGTGATATTTTATCATTAGAGGGGTAATTTATGTTATCAATACTTTTTTAAACGTTTGTAAAAACGACAGCATAAAAAAATGGATAGGGTATGCAGTTCTTGAAGGAAATATACTATCTTACATAGGCTATTTTTTTAACAACCCGTTGTCTTTTAGCAACTCTTGGAGCTCTCCTGCTTGAAACATTTCACGAACAATATCACAGCCCCCAATAAATTCTCCTTTAACGTATAGTTGAGGAATAGTAGGCCATTTAGAGTATTCTTTTATACCTTCACGTAGCTCAGGTGTTTCCATAACATTTATATCTTTAAAGTGTATGTTTAGGTGCTGTAAAATATTTATTACAAGCCCAGAGAAACCACATGCAGGTAGTTTAGCTGATCCTTTCATAAACAGAACTACATCATTTTCTTTGATGCTTTGTTCTATTTGGATAAAAACAGGATTATCACTCATGATTTTTTTTTCCTTATAAATTAAACTTTTTAAGAAGAGTCTACCCTCCCTTGAGAATAAAAAATTAGATAAGAAATGAAAGGAGAGCATAGGCTAGAAATTATAGCAACTATTTTTTCATTCCTTTATGTAAACTAAGTCTTTTTACAAGCATTTCATATGGTTTTAAGAGATTTTGATTAGATATTTTTTTGCGTAATTCAGATTTATAGTAGGCATTAAGCGGATAGGATAGTTTACCCTCCATGTCAATCAGAGTACATGTTTCTGGCGTGAATTGACAAGCTATTAACAGGCTGGGGTCGTCATAAGATTCACGATAAAGGTGTCCAAAATTTATTGTAAAATCGACTAACTGAAAATTTGCTGCATAAAAAAGGCCAGTTAGATAGTCATTAACTCTCAAGCTTATAGTCTTAATAGAATATAACTCCTCTTTAGTAGTCCAATTGAGGCTTTCCAAAGATTCCGCACCAAGGTATGCAGGTTTTTCTTCTAGAGTAGAAAACTCTACCATCGGGCTATGTAGAGGCATATCCATTGCCATATTGAGGCTTTCTGCGCGAGGGCCACTCATTATATTTCGGACAATTGTGGAGAAAGGAAGAGGTAGAGTTTCTAGCATTACTTGTTCACGCATATTAGTCATTGTTAGGTAAGCTGTAGGAAGTGTAATACTACCAAGGCCTTCATGAATAAAACTAGATATGCGATTATTTAAAACTCCTTTTCCCAAGATAGTAAGAGTCTTTTTAGAGAGAGCTATATCATCTTTAAAGTAAGATACAACAGTACCTGGTTCAGGACCTTCATATAAGGTGGTGTGAACATTTGTAAATAGAGCTCGGCGTTTAGCTTTTACAACCATGGTTATCTCCGTCTTCATATAGTACTAGATTTATAATACAAAATTACATATAGAAAAGCTACTTAATATAAAAGTTATGTGCCTGTGGATCCAAATCCATCTGCACCACGAACAGTGGTAGGTAGAGTGTTAGTGCTGTATATCTTTGCTAAAATAGAAACTTTTGTAATAACCATTTGTGCAGCACGTAAGCCACGGGTTACAGTGAAGGGTTTTTGTCCTAAGTTTATGAGAATAACACATATCTCGCCACGATAATCAGCATCCACCGTGCCTGGTGTATTTAAAACAGTTATTCCGTTTTTATAGGCAAGGCCGGATCGTGGTCGAATTTGAGCTTCGTATCCTTCGGGTAAAGCCATAGAAAACCCACAAGGAACAAGAGCACGATCACCAGGGTTTAATACTAAGTCATTTTCTATAGCGGCATATAGGTCAAATCCGGAGCTATAAGCAGTTTGGCGTTGAGGCAAGGGAAGATCACTTCCATGATCTAGTTGTTTTATTAAAATTTGTACCATTCTCGTTCCTTAATGTTTAAGATATAACCTTAAAATTTCTCTCAAAAGTTTTTTGTAGAGCCTGATCTAAGGAATAATATGTTTGAAAAGTTTTATCAAGATATTTTAGAGAAGTTGCATTAAACTCTCTTAGACCACAAGGGATAATAGAGTCAAATGCTGTAAGGTCTGGATAAACATTGATAGCAGCTCCATGATAGCTAACTCCCTTTCGGATGCGTAGACCAATAGCTGCAATTTTTCTTTCAGTACCTCGTGATGCTTTAGATTTATCGTGTATGTAGGGGCGCTTATTTTCTATCCAAAGCCCAACTCTACCTTCTCGGCATTGTGCCCAAATATTAAATTCAGCTAAAGTGTCTATAATCCAAGATTCTAGTTGATGGACAAAGCCACGTACATTAATGTTGCCTGTTTGATGAAAACGTTTTTTGAGATTCAGCATAATATAAACAATACGTTGGCCTGGACCATGATAGGTAGCTTTTCCACCTCTACCTGTTTTATATATAGGGAGGGTGGTTTTCGTAATAATATCATCTTCTGTGCCACTAGTGCCAAGGGTATAGAGAGGAGGATGCTCTAGAAGCCATATAAGCTCTTTTGCTTGGTTGCTGGCAATGTCCTCTACACGTTGCTCCATTTTTTGGAGAGCTTCTTCATAGTCAACAGGTTTTAAGGATATTTTCCATTCAATCCGTTTCATCATGGGGCAAGCATACATAAAGGCATAAGTAAAAGTCAAGTCTTAAGACTTTAAGTTTTTTACTCAGCTTGTGATGATTACTTTTTAGGCATATTAAACATCATTAAATTAAATATCTTAACAGTATTATTGGGTCAGATCATGATAAGTTTATTCAAAAAAAATAAAAGATGCATGTCCCTTTTTTACGAGGATGTCGGCCGGGGGGCTTTAATGAGCACTATAGCCCCTCTTATAATTCAACGGCGTACTCATAGTTCTATTCTAAAGATTTAGATTTAGCGCTAGCATGACGCTCTGTTAATTCAATATCAATATATTTTCTGTGATGGCACTAGAACTGTGTCCAGCATCATCTCTGACGTGCTCTCGGGGCCTTATTTTAACATCATCAGAGATACCTGTATGTCTAAGCCAATGGACTGTGGCTTCCATAAGATTTTCTGCTTCTTCTATATGATCATCAATTCTTAATTGATTTA
>JAJRRM010000014.1 GCA_024279475.1 Alphaproteobacteria bacterium
ACTACTATTTTTATTCAAAAACTAGCTAGAGGAAAATTTGCTAAAAAGGAGTTTGAAGCTAGACGGATAGCTTCAAACTCCTTTTTAGCAAATTTTCCTCTAGCTAGCTTTTGGAGAAAAATAGCAACAACTCTTTTAGCATCCTTGTCAGCTTGGATAGCTATCTGTCTAGCTTCAAACTCCTTTTTAGCAAATTTTCCTCTAGCTAGTTTTTGAATAAAAATAGCAACAACTCTCTTATTATCCGTATCAGCTTGGATAGCTATCCGTCTAGCTTCAAACTCCTTTTTAGCAAATTTTCCTCTAGCTAGTTTTTGAATAAAAATAGTAGTCTTTTCTCTAGCTTTCTCATGTTTTTTTTGAGCTTCAACTCTATTTTTAGCAAAAATACGTCTCACGAAACTTTGAACAACAATAGAAGAAGAATGAGCTTCTTTAGCTGCTAGTCGTTGAACTTCAGCTTCAGCAGCTAACTGACGAGCTTTATCTTCAGCCGCTAGTCGTTGAACTTCAGCTTTAGCAGCTAACTGATGAGCTTTATCTTCAGCCGCTAGTCGTTGAACTTCAGCTTTAGCGGCTAACTGACGAGCTTTATCTTCAATAGCTAATTGTCGGGCTTTAGTCGCTAGTTGTTGAGCCTCTTCTTCAGCTTGTCGCTGGGTTTCAGCAGCTATTTGTCGGGCTTTAGTCGCTAGCCATTGAGCCTCATCTTCAGCTTTCCGTTGGGTTTCAGCAGCTATTTGTAAGGCTTTAGTCGCTAGTTGTTGAGCCTCATCTTCAGCTTGCCGCTGGGTTTCAGCAGCTATTCGTTGAGCTCTAGCTGCAGCTTCTCTATTTAGTCGAGCTTGTTGAACAGCTTGTGTTTCACTTATTAAAAAGGCGAATGCACAGCATATGATTATCAAAAAAAGCATACGACTTTTAAGTAAATCCATTTTATTATTCCTCAATATAATTTACACTTTTTAGAAGACAAACTTTGATTGTACCTCTCCCCCTCTAAGAAATTATAGTGAAAGAGGGATTTTAAACCTTAGGCTAAACTTCGTTAAACTGGGTCTATATTTTGATGTCCATAAATCTCCATCATTATCTATAAAACTAGATCTCTTTATTAAATATACAGTTTGCTGAAGCATACAACCAATAGCCCAATTTTTAAATTTTTTCTCTACCCCAACTCCTAGAGCTACTCCCATGTTATAAAAACCTTTATTTTTAGTAAAAGGCGTTGAATCTTTCTCTTTTCCTACAAGTTTAAAACGAGTAAAATTTATCCCCATAAGTCCCTGTATATCATAAGTCTCATTAAGAGCATAACCAGCAACTAGGCTTGCAGATACATTGAATGGACGATTGTATTCTATGCTAAGATCACTTACTCCCCATTTGCCATATTTTTTTTGATAACCATTGTCCGCATAAAAACCGAGTTCTGGCGAAAGAGTCCAAAAGCCTTCTTTGAACGTCCAGCCACCATATACTCCTCCTCCATAACCTTCTTTTTCATTTGTTCTGTCTATACTAAATCCTGCTCCATTACAGCTGTGATTGCTGGTACTGTATCCCTTGTAGTATATAGCATTAAGAGCCACTCCAGCATATGGGCCACTTTGATCAATAGAATAAGAAGGAAAGCTAAAAAAGACAGCAAAAACTAAAAAAAGAGAATACTTTTTTTTATTCAAAACCAACCTCCTGTGTGTACATTTTATTATTTATATTTATTCTTTGATTATAGTATACAGAAAATAAAAAATCAATAATTTCTAAATTTTTTCAGAGACTATAATTATTAAAGAATACGTTCTTCATTTTACAAAAATGGAAAAATAGTAAGAACTTAAAAGTAAAAAATGGAGCGGGTGATGGGGATCGAACCCACACTACCAGCTTGGAAGGCTGGGACTCTACCATTGAGTTACACCCGCTTAGGTGGTGGAGAGGGCAGGATTCGAACCTGCGTAGACTACGTCGTCAGATTTACAGTCTGATGCCTTTAACCACTCGGCCACCTCTCCAAAGGCACCTACTTACGCTTGATAGTTTTTTTTCATTATTTTGTCAATGGTTTCCAGGTCTTTTTTTAATTCTAAATAAAATACTGTAAAAATCATAGAACTACGCAAAACACCTTACCTTAATGAGACAACGTCAAGTACATTATTTATAGTAAAGAATGGAGGCCGGGACCGGAATCGAACCGACATACAAGGATTTGCAGTCCTCTGCATAGCCATTCTGCCACCCGGCCAAATGAAGAAGTCCCCCATAGATATAAAAGGTCTTACTTACCTGGTCAAGAGGGTCATAAGAATATTTACAAAAAACCTTGCATTTTAATTCTTAACTGTATAGATTTACCTTACTTTTTTAAATTAAAGGACGGTTTCTTGTTACAACGCGCTTATATTTGGTCTTTAACAAAAGCAGCTCATCCTCATGCAAGCTTCTATCTGTTTTTTCTTTCCTTCACAGAAAGCTTCATTTCCCCTATTCCACCAGATCCTCTTATGATTCCCATGATTCTAGCTAAGCGCCAAAAAGCTTGGAATTATGCTTTCATATGCACAGCTTCCTCTGTTATTGGTGGGCTCCTTGGCTATTATATTGGGTATGCTTTTTTCGATACAGTTGGACAAAAAATTTTAGAGCTCTACAATTTGCAGGAATCTTTTCTCAAACTACAGAATTTTTTTCGAAAATATGGCTTTTGGATTATCCTAATTAAAGGATTTACACCTATTCCCTTCAAAATAGTAACTATCACTTGTGGCGTTACCCGCATTGATTTATTCACTTTTATTATAGCCAGTTTTTTTTCTAGAGGCTTACGTTTTTATTTAGAAGCTTATCTGTTTTGGAGATGGGGACCCTCTATGAAAATAATATTAGAGAAAAATTTACGCTTGATTATGATTGCAGGAACAGCTTTAATTGTATTAGGATACTTTCTAGTTAGATATATTTTTTAAAATATAATAAAAAAAACATCCTATGAAAAATATGCATGTTATGAGCACTTATAAAAAACAACTCCTTCTATTATGCTTTCTTGCTGGTATAACCCCCTTGTTAATGTCTTTTTCTGCTCAATATTTATTTGATATTGCCCCATGCAATATGTGTATTTTAGAACGCTGGCCCTACGTGGCCATAACTACCTTAGCCCTTATTGCACTCTTCCAGTCTAAACTTATAAGAACAATAATAAAATTCATGCTTTTTGCTAGCCTTGTTAGCCTCGGTTTTTCTGTATACCATACTGGAATAGAGTATAGCCTATGGCCTGGTACAGAATCCTGTGTTGGAGGCATATTTACAGGAACAACAGCGGAAGAACTTGAAGCATTCTTATCCACAGTTCCAGTCAGACGGTGTGACCAAATTTCTAAAGCTTTTGGTATTTTCTCTTTTTCTATTCTAAATGCTGTTTATAGCATCTGCCTTCTCATTTATTTCTTTGTTATGCTCAAAAATTTAACTCTAAAAAAATGTAGCTAAAATGAATAAAAATACTGTGAAAAAAGAATTTTTCTCCTCTGACTATCCTAGATCTGATATAGAATCCATTTTGCGTGTAAACCAAGCAGGTGAGTATGGCGCTAGACGCATTTATCAAGGACAGCTAGCTGCCCTTGTAGATTCTCCTCTTGCTCCCTCTATTAAACATATGGCAGAACAAGAAGAAATCCACCTTGCTACTTTCAATACTATCTGTATTAATCGCCGAGTAAGGCCAACAGCCTTAAGCCCACTATGGCACACCTTTGGATATGCCCTGGGATATGTATCTGGCAAGTTAGGTGAGAAAGCCGCTATGGCTTGTACTGTAGCTGTTGAAAAAGTGATTTGTAACCACTATCAAGAGCAACTTTCCTATCTAAATAAAAAATATCCCGACGAAGAAATAGAATTGAAAACCATCATAGAAAAATTCTATGAAGAAGAACTAGAACATCATGACATAGGCATAGAACACCAAGCTCAAAAAATGGTGGGATACAATTTATTTTCTTTTGCTATAAAAACCGCCACTCGTATAGCTATTGAAGCTTCCAAGCGCCTCTAAAACAAAAAAAAGAACTCCATTTTATTTTTATGTAATCATTTAATTTTAAGGAGATAGTAAACTAATCCCTCTTCACTGCTTAAGCTTATATAGCCAGTCCAAAGCTTGCTTGGGTGTAAGGTTATTCACATCTAATTTTTTTAAATTTTCATAAAAACTCAGAGCCTTTTTTTGCTCTATAGATGGTATTTTATTTGTTTCAAATAATGGTTGAGGCTCCTTGGCTTGCCATGATACTTTTCCCTTATCTTCTTTTTCAAAATTAGCTAAAAGAAATTGTGCTCGCTTGATCACAGAATCTGGCACTCCAGCTAGTTCTGCCACATGAACTCCATAAGACCTACCAGCTGTACCTTTTATTATTTGATGCAAGAAGACAATTTTTTCCTGCCATTCTTGTACTTTTACTGTATAAGATGCTAGACGTGGCAGCTGTTTTTCTAGGGCTGTAAGCTCGTGATAATGCGTAGCAAACAAGCAGCGGCACTTATTTTGCGCATGGAGATATTCCAAACACGCCCAGGCAATAGAAATTCCATCGTAGGTAGCTGTACCTCTTCCTACTTCATCTAAAATTACAAAAGATTTTTCTGTGGCTTGATTTAAGATTAACGCTGTCTCAATCATCTCTACCATAAAAGTAGACTGTCCTCGCGCTAAATCATCCGAAGCGCCAACTCGACTAAAAATACGATCAATAAGACCTATGCAAGACTTAGCAGCTGGAACAAAAGATCCTATTTGTGCCATAAGAATAATCAGCGCATTTTGCCTTAAAAACGTGCTCTTACCAGCCATATTTGGTCCTGTTATTATCCATATATTTTCTTGGCTCGTAAGATTACAATCATTAGGAACAAACGTCCCCCCCTCTTGCTGAGATAGCTCAACTACTGGATGACGTCCTTGCTCTATTTGAAAAACAGAAGATTCCTCCACAGCTGAACGCACATAACTCCTTTCTCTAGCAAGGCTTGCAAAACTCGTAAGCAAATCTAGCTCAGCCAAAGCTCTTGCTGTTATAATTAAAGGTTCTGCATATTGTAAGATAGCCTTTACTAGCTCTGAAAAAATTTCCAACTCTATTTCCAGTGCTTTATCTTTAGCTTGAATCAGATCTTGGGAAAGCTCCACCAAAATTTGTGTGGTAAAACGCATATTATTTGCCAGAGTTTGACGATGCACAAATATTTCAAATTCTTGCAACTTCTGTGCATTTAAGCTCGTAATTTCTACATAGTAACCTAGCATATTATTATGCTTTATCTTCAAATTATTAATACCTGTTTCGCGACTGTACTGTTGCTGAAGTTCTTTAATTTTACTATGTGCTGTACTTTTAAGCGTCTTAAAATGATCAAGCTCTTGACTATATCCTGGTTGGATGAATTCTCCATCTCTCATTAAAAGTGGTGCATCTTCCTTCAATGCCTTGCTAAGTAACACACATAGTGAATCAAACCCTTCTAAAGCCTTTGTTAAACTCCTCTGCAATGCAGGGGGAGGTATTTCTTCATGGATTTTTTTTAATACCTGAACCATATTCTGTAGCTGCTGAAAAGTCTCTTTCAAACCACTAAGATCTCGAGGCCCTGCTCTGCCTAGAGACGCTCTAGAAAGAATACGCTGAATATCTACAGTTTTCTTCAAATAATCTCTTAACTGCTCTGTTAAACTAAACTGGCTATACATATAGCTTACTACATCTAATCGCGTATCAATGCTTTTCTTCTCACGGAAAGGAAAACTTATTCGTGTTGCCAACAGTCGCGCTCCTGGAGCTGTTACTGTTTTATTCAAGCAATGAAAAAAGCTGCCTTTACGCTGTCCCTGCTGAGTTTGTAATAATTCTAAGCTTCTAAAAGTAGCCGCATCCATTTGCACAAACTCGCTAGAAATAATTATTTTTGGTCTCTCTAGGCGCGGCATCTGTCCTTTTTGTGTCAAGTTCAAGTAATCTAGCAAAGCCCCTGCTGCTTGGATATGTTCTCCAGTAAAATCTCCTAACCCCTGTATATTTTGCACTTGAAAAGCTAATGCCAGCTGATGCTCTCCACTTTTTACATTAAAGCGAACATCTGGTAGTATTTTAACCTTCTTACCCCATGATTGCCATAGTTCCATTAGCTCTTCTTGCTGATACAAGCTGTCTGACACTAGTATTTCTGCTGGACTTCGGCGCGCTCAGGTCGATGCTAATCCTCTATTATCAGTATTTTCAATAAAAAATTGTCCTGTTGATATATCCACCCAAGCTACAGCTAGTTTTTTCTTTTTAAGCAAACTCACGCTAGCAAGGTAGTTATTCTGACTTGCCTCTAAAAGACTATCTTCTGTGAGAGTACCTGGCGTTACAACTCTAGAAACATCTCGGTTTACAATAGCACCTGGTCCACGTTTTTTCGCTTCTTCTGGTTTTTCTGTTTGATCCACAATCGCCACACTATAGCCTTGGCGAACGAGCCGAGCTAAATATGCTTCATAAGCATGCACAGGTACACCGCACATAGGTATACTTTCTCCATCTCCTGCTTTGCCTCGTTTTGTCAGTACAATGTCTAAAGCTTGAGAGGCCTCAATAGCATCTTGAAAGAAAAGCTCATAAAAATCTCCTAACCGAAAAAATAGAAGACAATCAGGGTGCTTTTCTTTAATTCCAAGATATTGGCGCATCATAGGTGTCTTCTTGAAAGTGGTATCCATACTGCTCTTAATGCTTTTTTTAGAGCTTGACTTGTTAGCTAGTTTCATAGTATCCAAACACCCTAGATGCTTTATAAAAGTATATATTCTTTTTACTCCTTTTCGCATACATTGCAATAACATAATGGGGCTATTAATGACTAAAAAAAATAAAATTACCGAGCAAGAAGCTCTAGAGCTACATGCCTGTGGTAGGCCCGGAAAACTAGAAATTATTGCAACCAAACCGCTTATAACACAACGAGACCTTTCTTTAGCTTATTCTCCTGGTGTTGCGGCTCCTTGTAAAGAAATTGAAAAAGACCCCGAAAAAGCTTATGATTATACAGCTAAAGGTAATCTTGTTGCTGTTATTTCTAACGGAACAGCCGTTCTTGGTCTTGGAAATATTGGAGCCCTAGCTTCCAAGCCTGTTATGGAAGGTAAATCTGTATTATTCAAGCGCTTTGCTGATATAGATAGTATTGACCTAGAGATAGATACAGAAAATGTTGACGATTTTGTAAACGCTGTGAGCCTTCTTGAGCCTTCTTTTGGCGGCATTAATCTTGAAGATATTAAAGCTCCAGAGTGCTTTCTTATTGAAAAAGCACTGAAAGAAAAAATGAATATTCCCGTGTTTCATGATGATCAACATGGGACAGCTATTATTACCCTAGCAGCCTTTATAAATGCTCTACATTTGACTAATCGTAAAATTGAAAACACAAAAATTGTTGTAAATGGGGCTGGTGCCGCTGCCATCGCTTGTGTAGAACTTCTAAAAAATTATGGCGTTAAAAATGAGAACGTAATACTCTGTGATAGAATAGGCGTTATATATAAGGGGCGTGCAAACCTCAACCCGTGGAAACAAAAACATGCTATCGACACAAAAACACGTAACCTAGCTGATGCTATTAAGGGTGCTGATGTTTTCCTAGGGCTTTCATCAAAAGAAACTGTATCGCAAGATATGGTTAAATCTATGGCTAATAAACCTATCATTTTTGCTATGGCAAATCCAACACCAGAAATTATGCCCGAAGAGGTGAAGGCTGTTCGTCCAGATGCTATTATAGCAACAGGTCGTGCAGATTATCCAAACCAAGTAAATAATGTGGTTGGATTTCCTTATATTTTCCGTGGAGCTCTTGATGTTCGTGCCCCTAAAATAACAGAAGAAATGAAAATTGCAGCAGCGGAAGCTATCTCCCAACTAGCCCGGGAAGATGTGCCAGATGAAGTAGCAGATGCCTATTCTGGTCAACGCTTGAAGTATGGCAGTGAATATATCATTCCTGCACCTTTTGACCCACGTCTTATATCACGCGTCCCATCAGCTGTTGCAAAAGCAGCTCAAATAGGCGGCATTGCTCGTAAGCCAATTACAGACTATCTTCTTTACGAAAGACAGCTTCTAAACCGTCTGGATCCTACCGTTGGAACATTCCAACTTATCAATGATAAAGTTCGCCGTAGCCCTAAGACTGTTGTTTTTGCAGAGGGTGAAGAAGAAAAAATGATTCGAGCTGCCGTTGCCTATGTAAACAATGACTATGGAAAAGCAATCTTAGTTGGCAGCGAAGAACATGTTCAGAAAAAATTAGAAGATCTTGGTCTAGAATTGCCCGATAACATCTCTATTCACAATGCAGCTCTAAGTAAACATAATGAGCTCTATCGTAACTATCTTTACGAACGTTTACAACGCCAAGGTTTCTTGCTTCGTGATATACAGCGCATGGTTCACCATGATCGCCATATTTTTGGAGCCTGTATGGTTCATTTTGGCCATGCAGATGGCATGATAACAGGCCTTACACGAAGCTACAAAGATGTTCTAAATGACATTCAATATGTTATTGATCCTAAAGAAGGTAGCATACCTGTTGGTGTTTCCTTATGTGTTCAGCGTGGAAAGACCCTCTTCATTGCTGACGATAGCATTCACGAAAGACCAAGCTCTGAAGAGCTTGCTGAAATTGCTATACAAGCAGCTCAAGCAGCTAAAAAAATGGGGCATGAGCCACGTGTAGCATTTCTCTCTTATTCTAATTTCGGTAACCCAAAGGGTAAGACCCCTGTACGCATACGTGAGGCTGTAAAAATCTTAGAAAAACGTTCAGATATTGACTTTGAATTTGATGGTGAAATGAGTGTTGACGTGGCTCTTAATCCTCATATACGTCAACTATACCCTTTCTGCAAGCTAACAGGATCGGCTAACGTATTAATCACCCCTGGCCTTCACTCTGCTAGTATTTCCTCCGAACTATTACGTAATTTAAGCCAGGGAACCTTCATTGGCCCTCTTCTCTTTGGACTGAAGAAAGCAGTCCAAATTGTTCCCAGAGATGCTAATGTATCAGAACTTATTACAATGGCGTTATTAGCTGCTCATGAAGCTTGCTCTAAATAAAAATAATTTCTTTTATACAAGTAAGATATTTATTCTTCTTGGATGCCTTTTTTTATGGTGCTCACCTTCTACAGCTTTCAAGGATAAAGTCCTTCCTGATTCTATCAGAATTGTTGGATCCTCTACTGTTTTCCCTTTTATTGCTCTTTTTACAGAACGCCTAAACCAAGATACCCTTCTCCCCTCCCCTATTGTAGAGTCTACTGGAACAGGATCTGGTTTAAAAATTCTTTGCTCTTTTAACCGCATACCTTATATAGCTACAGCTTCACGCCCTATCACAGAAGCTGAAAGAACTCTTTGCAAAAAAAATCTTCAACAAAATATTGTTGAGTATACTTTAGGTTTAGATGGGCTAATACTTGTCTCCCCTCGATTAACGAAACCTTTCTCTCTAACTAAGAAAGAGCTAAGAGTAGCTCTTAGTGCCTATGTACCTAATCCTTATTCTCAAGGTAAAGAACTTATATTAAATCCTTATAAAATTTGGTCTGATATAAATCCATACTTACCAAATTATGCTATTAAAATATATGGCCCTCCTAGAAATGCGGGCTTGCATGAAGCCTTAGTTCATCTATTATTTAAGCCTGTCTGCACACACTTAGGTGAAAAAAAAAGAAACCTGTGCCAAAAGATACGAAAAGATGGTGCTTATATTGAAATGCCTGAAAATTCTATGCTAATGCTTAAAAAACTGCAACAAGACTTTAATGCCATTGGCATTGTTAGTTATCGTCTCTTTGACCAAAACCGCAATCGTTTACAGGCGCTCCCTATAGAAACTATATACCCTTCTCCTGAGACTATTCGCTCCAAAAACTACCCATTAGCCCGAAAACTCTATATTTACATGCTAGAGAAAGATACGCGTCTACATTACATGCAGGAGCTTCTAAAATATTTACAAAAAGAAGATATAAGTGGTCATGGTGGACAGTTTGAAAATTTAGGACTTATTCCTTTGAAATAATCTATCCTCTCTGACTACGTCAGCATAGTGAGAATACTAAAGACTCTCAGAAGACTAGGATTTAGTCTCAAAAAACTAAATATTATAAAGAAAGAGAAGATACAATGGTATTGTAGCTCCTATTTGCTAAAGGTACATGCAAATGCAGATCTGTTAACTATGTTGCTGAATAAACATCTTCTTCCTCAATTAAGAAAAGGGGATATTATTGTTATGCAATGTTTCCTTCCATAAATTAGAGTAAACGAGAGACCTTATAGAAAGTTCTGGGTGCTAGCTTTTATACCTTCCTACCTATATTTCCTGATTTAAATCCCATAAAGGTTTTCTAGGATAACCTCGAAAAATCTATAAATGCTACAATTTATACTTTTCCTATCATAAAAGGGGCTATTGTTCCTGCTTTCTATAACACCTATTTCCAAGTTAAATGACTGTATTTATATCTTTCCAATATTTATTTTTGCAGAAAGTTCAAAGACTAGACCTACACATCCTATTAAAAATAGGCTATACTTAAGCAGAGAATAACTCTGAAAAACATACTTAAAAATCTTATTAATTTTGAGGATAAAATGGATTTACTTAGAAAAAACTTATTTTTCTCAATACTTATATTTTCTACTTCAATTTTTTTAGCAGCAGAGGCTCCAGCTGCTAAAAAAACTAAAAAACAGTCAGGAGTAGCTTCAGCTGTTCGAGAAGATGAACAGCTGAACGATTTTTCTAAGACCTATAAAGCTCTACGAGAAAGTGAGCTAAAAGCTGTAAAACGAGTTGAGTCTAATGAGAAAGCAGCTGTGAATATTGCAAAAAAGAGGAACTATGATAAAAAAAATACAGCGTATGAAAAAGAGCAAGTTAGAACGGAAAGAACTATTATAAAAGCTAGTCACAAATAAAACTTTACCACTAAAATATATCAATCTCTCGCTTTTAAGGCCGCTAGAAAAGCACTTTGTGGAATTTCTACCTTACCAAATTGACGCATGCGTTTTTTTCCTTTTTTCTGTTTATCTAAAAGTTTACGCTTGCGACTAACATCTCCACCGTAACATTTTGCTGTTACGTCTTTGCGCATAGCAGATACTGTTTCACGAGCCACAATTTTACCACCAAGAGCTGCTTGAATAGCAATCTTAAATAGCTGCCGTGGAATAAGCTCCTTTAGCTTTTCACACAGTATACTCCCTCGAGCATGAGCCTTATCCTTATGGACAATGCATGATAAAGCATCCACAGGCTCGCTGTTCACAAGGATAGCCATTTTTACTAGATCTCCCACCCTATAAGAATCAACTTGATAATCAAAACTAGCGTATCCTCGAGAAATAGATTTCAGTTTATCATAAAAATCAAAAACGACTTCATTTAATGGCAAAAGATAGACCAGCATAGAGCGATTTCCCACATATGTAAGATCTATTTGCTCACCTCGACGTTCCGTGCATAAAGCCAAAATAGCCCCCAAATATTCATCTGGCACCATGATTGTGGCCTTAATCCAAGGTTCTTCAATGCGTTTAATTTTCATTATATCTGGCATGTCAGCGGGATTATGAAGTTCTAATTGTGACCTATCCGTTAAATATACATGATAAACAACACTTGGTGCAGTAGTTATAAGATCTAGATCAAATTCTCTTTCTAAACGCTCTTGTATAATTTCCAAATGCAATAATCCTAGAAAACCACACCGATAGCCAAAACCTAGTGCCGCTGATGTCTCAGCCTCAAAATTAAAAGATGCATCATTTAGGCGCAATTTTTCTAGACTTTCTCTTAGCTTTGTATAATCACCTGCTTCTATAGGAAATAAACCACAAAACACCACTGATATGCTTGGTTTAAATCCTGGAAGAGTTTCAGTAGCTGGATTTTTTTCATAAGTAATCGTATCACCTACCTGGCAATCTGCCACAGTTTTAATACCTGCTGTAATAAAACCTATTTCACCTGGTCCTAAAGAATCCACATGTAAAACCTTAGGTGTGAAAACCCCCACTTTCTCTATCTGATAATTTACACCTACATTCATCATTCTTATTTTTTTCCCAGCCTTCAGCTCACCAGCATAAACACGCACTAAAATAATCACACCTAGGTATGCATCATACCAACTATCTACCAACAAGGCCTTTAATGGCTTTTTAATATCTCCCACTGGCATTGGTAACTTCTTTACAATCTCTTCCAGAACATCTTCAATACCCAGTCCTGTCTTAGCTGAAATAAGAACAGCATCTTTAGCCTCTATACCAATAACATCCTCTATCTGTTCTTTAATACGATCTGGTTCGGCCGCAGGTAAATCTATTTTATTCAACACTGGTAAGATTTCTAAATCATTATCCAATGCAAGATACACATTAGCCAATGTTTGCGCCTCAACGCCCTGAGTAGCATCAACAACCAAGAGAGCACCTTCGCAAGCTGCTAAAGAGCGGCTCACTTCATAAGAAAAATCTACATGGCCCGGCGTATCCATTAGATTCAACGTGTATGTATGACCATCCTTTGCTCCATACAAGAGTCGTACTGTTTGCGCCTTAATAGTAATACCACGCTCTCTCTCAATATCCATAGAATCTAAAACCTGCTGTTTCATTTCTCGACCCGTCAAGCCACCACATGATTGAATCAAACGGTCTGCCAGAGTAGATTTTCCATGATCAATGTGCGCAATAATAGAAAAATTTCGAATATATTTTAAATCTTTGTTCAAGATTTTTTGAGTCATGCTTAATGTCCTTTAATATTAAATATATTAGCGCAAAATAGCACCAGTTTTTTCTTCTAACAGTTTTAAAGCTGTATCATTATATGTTTTTATATCATCTTCATTTAATGTGCAGTCATAGGCTTGAAGGCGTACCCGCAAAGCCACAGATTTTTTTCCTTTTTCAATACCTTTTCCTTGATATACATCAAAAACATCTACCCACTGGACTAAGTTTTTACCAGCTTTAATTAAAAGTGTTTGCAAGTTTTCTACCAGTACTGATTCATTAACGATAAAAGCAAAGTCTCGCTCCACTGACTGAAAAGATGACACCTTCAAAGTATTTTTTGCTCGACTCTTCGGTACAGGTAGACGATCAAGATAGAGCTCAAAACAAGAAACACTTTCTTTAATACCCAACGAGTTTAAAACACCTGGATGAATTTTTCCAAAATAACCAAGTACACGCTTTGGCCCTTGGCAAATAAGAGCGCTTTTTCCTGGATGCATATACGTAGGTAGTTTATCTGTATTTTGAATAATTTGGTATTTACCCTGGATTAGACCATACTCTTCTAAGATAGCTTCTATATCGGACTTTACTTTTTGAAGATCCAATAATTTTTCAGACTTAGACCAGTGCTGACGTGCTGTAGAACCACAATATACAGCTCCTAATGTCATTTCTTGATAGTCTGTTAAATTTTTATTAAAACGAGCACCCACTTCAAAAAAACGAAGATTTTTAACATTTCTAGATAAGTTACGTTGAATAGCTTCAACTAAACCTGGAATAAGGCTATCTCTCATATACTTCATATTTTCAGAAATGGGATTTTTAACTTCTATCCCTCCTGTTGAAAATAACTCTGCTAAATTTTTTGATATGAAAGAATATACAATAGTTTCCATCAAACCGCGTGCCGCCAAAAGCCGCTTTGTACGTTCAATAATAATATTTTTATCTAATATATGGGGAAAAGCATCTTCTGATGGCATAGCTTGTAAGGGAATACTACCGTACCCTATAATTCGAATGATTTCTTCAACTAAATCTTCTTTGATAGACATATCATGACGCCATGATGGCGGTGTTACAATAAACTTTCCTTCTTCTGTATCCTCCACGTAGCAACCGAGCTTCTGAAGAATTTTTTTACACTTATCTGCCTCTACATCATATCCAATAATTTTTTTTACTTCTTTTGAATCAAATTCTATAGTTGATAGTTGATAGGGAGATGCTCCAACTGTTACAACCTCTGATATCTCACCACCACACAGATCTAAAATCATTTGCGCTGAAGCATCTAACGCTGGAAAAGTGCTTTGAGGGTCTATGCCTCTTTCAAAACGTGTGCGTGCATCACTAATAATGTTTAGTTTTTGCCCTGTTTTAGCAACCGTTATAGGATCAAAATAGGCAGATTCTAAGAAAACATTTGTAGTCGCTTCAGAACAACCAGAAGCTAAACCACCCATAACTCCCGCAAGACTTATGATACCCTTTTCATCATCAATCACCAACATGCCCTCGTCCAGCATATATGTTTTATCATCTAAAGCATCAAAACTCTCACCTTTCTTAGACAGCCTAAGATTTAGATTTCCCTGTAATTTATCAGCATCAAAAACGTGTAAAGGTCTTGCTTGATCATGACAAAAATAGTTTGTTACATCTACCAAAGCTGAAATAGACTTCAGCCCTACTGATTTTAACTTGTCCTTTAACCATTGCGGGCTTGGCCCATTTTTAACACCTCGAATTAATCGGCCTGTAAAATGTGGGCAAGCTTGTAATGCATTTTTATCTATAGTTACCTGAATGGGTGAAAAAAAACTTCCTTTTAGTTTGTGTTGTTTTAAAGCCTTCAGTGTTCCAACAGATGTACACGATAAATCTCTTGCTAACCCAAACACAGAAAAACAGTCTGCTCGGTTAGGTGTAAGACCTATATCAAAAATAACATCACCCAATCCTAACGCTATTGTAAGGGGTTCTCCTACTTTTTTCTTAAAAGAAACGTCTAAATCAATAATGCCTGTATGATTTTCTCCTATACCTAACTCTTTTGCAGAACATAACATTCCTGAGCTTTCCACTCCCCGAATTTTTGCTTTCTTTAGTTTTTCCCCAAAGGAAGGAATATAAGCCCCCTCACAAGCATATACTGTTAGCAATCCCTGGCGTGCATTTGGGGCACCACAAACTACTTTAGCTGTATATTTTTCCCCGAAATCTACTTCACATATCTGTAGTTTATCCGCATTTGGATGACGTTCTATGGCTACAATCTCTGCTATCTTAAGTGCTTTAAAATTTTCTCGCGTATCGAGCAAATCTTCCACTTCATGCCCAAGATTCACCAGCATTCGTGCTATCTCTTTTGGTTCTACCATCGTATCTAAATGGTCTCTTAGCCAAGAAAGAGTTATTTTCATGCTTTTTCTCCTAGCATAAAGCCCGGTACATCAAGGCTCTTAAACCCATAGTGCTCTAACCATCTTTTATCTGTCTCGAAAAATGTACGTAAATCTGGAATACCATATTTCAGCATAGCTAATCGATCAATGCCACAGCCAAAAGCAAATCCCTGAAATTCTTCAGGGTCTATATCACAGCTGCGTAAAACATTAGGGTGAACCATACCACAACCTAATATTTCCAACCATTCATCATAGTCATCAATCATCAGATTTTCTTTTGTCCGTTTACAGCCAATATCTACTTCAGCAGAAGGTTCTGTAAAGGGAAAATAACTAGGGCGTAGACGCATACTTACTTTTTCTACCTCAAAAAAAATACTCAGGAAATTTTGCAAGCACCATTTCAAATTCCCCATAGTAATATTAGGCCCAATTACAAGCCCTTCAATCTGATGAAACATTGGCGTATGTGTTGAATCATAATCCGAACGATAACAGCGCCCCATAGAAATCATGCGCATTGGTTTTTTATCACGCTTCATTGTACGAATCTGCACTGTGGACATATGTGTTCTTAGTAAGAATGGCAAACTATTCTCATCCCTTTCATTTATATAAAAAGTATCGTGAGATTGTCTTGCTGGATGAGAATCGTGAATATTCAATGCTGTAAAGTTATTAAAATCTGTTTCTATTTCAGGTCCCTCTTCAACAGTAAAGTTCATTTTAGAAAATATATTAGCAAGCTCACTTTTCACCTGAGTAATAGGGTGTACACATCCTTTATCTTCCCTTAATGTAGGAAGCGTCAGATCTTCAAATTCACCTGCTATCTTTTCTAACAAAACTTCTTTTTCCAGACCTTCTTTTTTTTTTGTCAAATCATCTATGATAGCCATTCTTAATTTGTTGAGTTCAGCCCCAAGTTCTTTACGAACATCAATAGGATACGTACTAAGTAATTTTAAATTAGCTGTAATATTGCCCTTCTTTCCAAGGAAATCCAGACGCACTTCTTCTAAGGCTTCTAGATTTTTTGCAGCTTCCAATTTTTTTTTGAAGGTGTCTCTTAGCTTTTTCGGTGTCTCTCCTGACATTCGTATTACTCTTGTTTTCTTAAAGTTATATAGATGTATCAGAAAAACCCGAAAAATAAAAGAGCAGAGTGCTCCTGCACCCTGCTTATTAAATATAATATTTTATGTTTTTTAAGTTTTTTTTACAGCTATTTTTTCTGCATGCTCTCTTTTTCCAGAAGTTGATCTAAGCATGGATTATCACGCATTTCATCTATAGGATCTGGCAATCCTATAGAACTTCTATTCTGTATACATTCCATTCTTCTTTTTTTAAGGTGCTCAATTTTATCCTTCCTATCTTTTTCTTCTTTCTTCATTTTTATTTTTAGCTTTATAACTTCTTCTTTTGTATGAAGAATAAGCGCTGCTGGATGCACTCGGTCAGCACAATCAAGAGAACAAGTAGCATTACTTTTACATGCTTTTATGCAATCTTGTAATGTTACTGATACTTTTTTCTTACCTTCAAAACAACTCGCTAAAAACAAAAATGGAACTATAAGCCATATTTTTGCGTTCATTTATATCTCCCCCTTTATCTGTTTCTTTAGTCTTATCACCTCCATTGTAGCATGAACTCTTATTCATACAAACAGCGAAAAAATAGCATAAACAAAAAAATAGAGAGTAATCCTTGCATACCCTACGCAAATATTGTACAAGAACGTAATGTTATTTATATATGGTAGAAACTATGAAAAAAGATATTCATCCAAATTATCATGAAATTGTTGTTGTCATGACTGACGGTACAGAATTTAAGACGCGCTCAACTTGGGGTAAAGCGGGAGATCGCATGCGCCTTGAAATTGATGCCAAATCTCATCCAGCGTGGACAGGTGTTCAACGTCTTTTGGACACAGGTGGTCAGGTTGGTAAATTTAAAAAGCGCTTTAGCAAATTGGGTTTATAAAAGAAATACTCTTAATTTTACTACTTAAAATAAACAATAAATATCAAGAAAATAATACTAGCTTTTTATCATAAGAAAATATCTCTTGTGGGTTTATGCCCTCCTTTCTATTTTATCTGACATTTGGATTAAATAAAACTCTTTTTCTTATCAGAAATTGTATTTCAACTGCATTTTCGAATAGCTATGATGAAAAAAGAAAGTCTTAATTTTAAGAAATTATCCTAAAGTTTGTTCTACAAATTTTCTATGATTATTCTTTTAAAGAGCCTGTTTAGTAGAAAATATACTATTAAAAACTTTGAAACAACTCTGGGGAATAATTTTATTCTACAACGACAATCGTTTCTCCTAGCTTTTCTCTATTTCATCTTTATCAAGCCCTAACGCTGCTTGCCAATTTAAAAGAAAGAAAAATGAGAATTACTACCTGCGAAGCATCCGTGTAAGAACCTCATTTTTCTTAATGAAATGATGATGTAAGGCAGCAATAGTATGGAGAAAAATTAAAACAAAAAAACTCCAAGCCAATGGCTCATGAAATTTATGAAACAATTTAGCTAAGTTTTTATCTACTGGCATGATCTGTGGCCAGGTAAAGATGCCATAAAAAGAAATTCCATACCCTGAAAATTGCGACATAAAAAAACCATCTAAAGGAACAATAAATAAAAAGATATAAAAAAAACTTTGCACAACGCGCCATTACAACCTCAAAAGCTGTTGCATCTGTGTGCAATGAAGTAAAGCCATGCCTCCAACGAAAGTAAACCCTTAGAAGCATAACATTAGGATAAGGGTGCCCGTAGCCTTATGGACCTTCATTAGAGCAATTTTTGTGCTTTTTTCTTCTATAAGTCCAAGAGAAAAACCACTAGCGAGCATAAATAAAACAGCTGCTGCAATAATCCAGTGCAACCACCTAACTGTTATATGAATAGACTTCATGAGACTTTTCCCTTTTTTTCATTTTAAAAGAGTCTCTTTTTAAAGTAAAGGTTCTCTATATCTATCCTTAATAAAAAGAAGCGCCACAAAAGAAACCAAAGCTCCCACCATCAGATAGTAAGCTGGTATATGATTCCAACCTGTGACATCAATAAAATAAGTTACAACCAAGGGAGCTGTCCCACCAAACAATGCAGCTGTCACATTAAGAGACACAGCTAGCCCTGTATAACGAGAACGCGTAGGAAATTTCTCTACCAACATCGTCGCCATGGTGCCAAAATACATAGCAACACCTACAGCAAAGACAGCCTGCCCTGCTAAAACTTGCCAAAATCCTCCTTTGTCAATCAAGCTAAATACAGGAATTGCTGATACAAAAAAGAGAATGCAAGCTCCCATCATAATTGGCTTGCGCCCAATGTGATCTGATAGCCATCCCATAATTGGTGCAAACTTGATAATTACCAACATATTAATAGTATTAATAATCATAGCTGTTTCCATAGGAATTTTGACAATCATAGTCATATATGTCGTTAGATAAATGAAGCATACATAAAATCCTATATCATTCAAAACAAGCATAAAAATAGAACGAATTAACTTCCCTTTGCTTTTTTTAAACAGTTCTTTTACTGGAGAATATGATTTATCTTCATCAGAAGCTTTACATTCTTCTATAAAACGTGGTGTTTCTGGTATTTTTTTACGCAAATAGAAAGCTAATAGACCAACAACTGCCCCAGCAAAGAAAGGCAAGCGCCACCCCCAAGATTCTAGTTCTTGTGTGGTAAGCGTACTACTCATATAAGCCACAACACCTGATCCAATAAGAATGCCCTTAATAGCACTCATAACAGATAAACTACCTACAAATCCTCGACGATGCGATGGAGCATACTCAATCATAAAAGTGAAAATACCACTAGCATTTCCACCTATAGAAAGCCCTTGTACTAAACGAATAATGATAAGCAAAATAGGAGCTAAAATACCTATTTGTTCATATGTTGGTAAACAACCTAGTGCAACAGTAGGAAAAGTCATGAGAAGCATAGATATAACCAATGCTTTCTTTCGGCCATACTTATCACCAATATGTCCAAAGACTAGAGCACCAATAGGACGAATAGCAAACCCTGCAGCAAAAACACCAAAGGCAGCTATAACAGAGACAAGAGGATCACTAGAAGGAAAGAAAAGTTTGCCTAATATAGCTGCAAAATACCCATATAATGCAAAGTCATACCATTCAAATATACTACCTATCATACAGGCAATTATCGCTTTATACATTAAGAACTCTAAAACCATTGTTTAACATAAACGCGAGCATACTGGTGTAAAGAAGAAAGGTCAAGAAAATCTGGTAGTTTATAGCTCAACCTATAAAATATAGATACCAATCCTCTTGGGTAATTTCATAAAGCTTCAACTCTTTGCTAATAACCAGAATTCACCCTACGTTTTTCAAACTTCAACTAAGTCTTCTAACTTCTTATTTACCTCTCCTAAACGTGCCCTTATTAAAGCAAGTTTCCCCTGATGCTCCTCTACACATGCAAAAAAAGAATTTATAGCCACTGAAATATTTCCTTTATCAATCTCATTTTTATATTCAGCTAGCTGTTGCATCATATGCCTTATTGCTCTCGTTCGTTCTCTACTCTCTTTGATTAAAGCTTCTTTCACTTTTTCAAAAGAAGTCTTTTTCTGGTTTTGTTGAGCTCTATTTTCGGCTTTAGCAACGATATCTTGAGCAACTTGGTATTTGAACTGCGGAATGAAAGATTGTAAATATGCTTGCATATCTTCATCCTGTCTTTCAAAAAAGACAGCTGCTGCCTTCTCATCCCGCCTAATATCACACATTCCATATTTAATCCCTAGGTAAATATAGCGATTGGCGGTTTTATTACCATCTTGGGCATATTTTGCCAATAGATTAATATCCTGCTCAAATCCAAATTTTTCTTCTGCAATCCCCATAATCATTACTGTTAGAGCTGTTTCACTCCCCTGAGTAACTTGATCTCTTAAACCCTCTGGACTTTGAGGAAATCCGAATTTTTCTTCTGCATAACCTATAGCAACGTATCTTTTTGCTTCTTCATTTCCCTCTCCAGCAAGCTCCAGAAGCCTTGAAGCGTCGCCCATACGTACTAAACATTCAACGTCATTACAACGAGCTATTCTTTTTACTGAAACTCGCCCTTCATCAGTATCATCTTCTTGACCCGTAGATTGGCCTGCATTAATACTAAGAATAAAACTTCCCATTAATAAAATCATATAGGACGCCCTTAATCTTATTTTCTTTAGTATGGTCATTTATATAGCTCTCTATTTTTATTTGTTAAACTCAAAACACAGCTGAAAAAAGATTTTATAGATGCGTCGCCAATTCATACTATTCCCATAAATACAGAAGGTCAAAATTAAAAATCATCCTCCTGTCTCTTTAAAGCCTGCATCCTCTGTTTTTATTTTGCTGGTAAATTTTTCAACTGATACTTAGCCCTCTCCCAGCCTAACTTTGAAAGTGCTTCTAATTCTTTAATAGATTTCTTAAATCCGTAAGTTCCATTTGCATACCCTTCTGTAACAAACATCCTTGCCTTATAGGTTGACATTATATCTGTTGGTCCTTTAGCTACCTTTAAAAGCCACTCTTTATTTTTCTCCTGTGCTTTTTGCTTTATATCATCGTAGGTCAGGTTTTTTTCATTAAAAACTTCTTCTGAATTAGCTAAATTAGAATGTTTACTTACAGCGGTTGAGTTAGCCGCTTGACACAGGTTAACACTAAAAAGAAAATTCCCAATTAGTAAAGCTGTATACGGTATTATTATTCTTATTTTTTTTAGTAAAACGATCATTATATAGCTTCCTTTCATGTTTTACACTCTTAATAGAGTATTACTCTCTCATCTTCTTGTCAAAATAAAGCTTTGGCTTTATCCCCTACATGTATCTTTCAAAGTATCTAATCTAGAGTACTTTGAAACACTTGGCAAATATACATTAATCCCCTACATATAAGAGTATGCCTTTAAACACTAAACAAAAAAAACTCATATATCAAAGCACCCATCGTGGTGGAAAAGAACTTGATATAATCCTTGGCAATTTCGCTCAACAGAACATCCATATCCTTTTAGACCAAGAACTAGAAACTTTTGAAAAAATTCTTAAGTTAGATGACAAAAATTTGAAAGATATTTTTCTACACAAGAAAACATATCAAGACTTGCCTTATAAAATGCAGCTCTTAATCAAAAAAATAGATGTCTCTTAACTTTTTATTTTCTATTCTTAATCGGCAAGAAATCTCTGGTAGTTCCACTTTATAAAACTAATGCCCTTCCTTAGCTTCTAAGGATTAATGCCTGTTATACTAACTGCGTTTTTTCCCGCCAACCACCTATAAAAACCTCACACAAAGCAATAGCTAATGCATCAGCTTCATCATGAATAGTTATTTTTGCCTTAGGTAACAAATGTTTAACCATAATCTGGACTTGTATTTTATCAGCATGCCCTTGTCCTGTTACTGCTTTCTTAATTGCATTGGGCGCATAGAAATTAACAGTAGCTGCATCATATAACCCGGCCGTTGCAATCAATGCTCCACGAGCAAGACCCAGCTTCAATGCTGAAGCTGGGTTAGCATTTACGAAAGTATCTTCGAATGCAATACTCTGTGGTTTATATGTTTCTATTACCTTTGCACATTCTTTATAAAGATGACCCAGTCGCTGAGCCATAGGGTCTTTTTTGCATGGAGAAATTGTTCCCACAGCAATAAATCGTAATCTATTATCAATATTTTCAATAACGCCCCAACCAGTGCGTATTAATCCTGGATCTATTCCTAAAACAATCACGAGAGCTTCTTAACCACATCTTTGGGAATATCAAAGTTGGCATAAACATCTTGAACATCATCATTATCCTCTAATGTATCTATTAGTTTAATTAAAGACTTAGCTTTTGCTTCATCTGTCACAATTTCAACTGTTTGTGGCTTCCAAATAATACTAGTAGACTCTAATTTCCCTAAAGATTTCTCAAGAACTTCTCTTACGCTAATTAAGTTTTCTCGAGAACAATAAATATTATGTCCTTCTTCATCAGAATCAATATCGTCTGCACCTGCTTCCAGTGCCTTTTCAAAAATCTCCTCAGAGCTTCCTGAAGAAAGAGAAAGGCGTATGTGCCCTACGTGATCAAACATAAAAGAAACACTTCCCGTTTCCCCCAT
>JAJRRM010000015.1 GCA_024279475.1 Alphaproteobacteria bacterium
TAGAAGCTACTGTTAGTTTTCCTGTGAGGGTCGTTGCCAAGGCTATTTCCATTACCTGGGCATATCCTAGATGCGCTGTATGATGTAAGTAATCATCACTGGCCAGGACCAAAGACGACTGTCTGCTCTCTCATACCCATTATATTTGTTAAGAAAGACATAGGAGATGCTACAGCCCCTCCAGGGCTTTCTCCCCGCATTAAGTACTCTGAAACTGTTTTGCTGTAAAGTGCATAGCAGCACGGTTGTCTCTAGATATTCCTGCTAGATGTGCTCTTTGACGAGGATTAAGAAAGCTTGCTATCTGTCCTTTAAGGGTAGCTTCCAGTTTATTAAATTGAGGAAAAGTATCCGCTTTTTCAACAGCTTATTTACTACCACCTGATGAATATTTTTTGCCTCCTCCTCTTGCTAAATGCAGAGCATCTGGTTTTCCCTCTTTATCATCTGGATCCATAGCATAAGTGAAGGGAGAGGCAACTATCATAATTGATATAATTAACATGCGTTTTTTAAACATTATGAACCGCCTGATAGGCGGTATTCAAAATCATTCATGAAACAATATTTTTCTTTGGGAAATCCTTCTTCTTCTAAATAAAGCGTTATATTGGGTTTAAATTCTGTATAGAAAAATTTTTGAAACTTTTTTTCTTGATCCTTTTTAGAAACAAAGGGAAACCCTGCTACAGGAGAGCTTTTTCTCTTTAAAAAAGATTTTAATTTACTAATATCTTCTTCTTGAGTGGTATCAGAAATAAAAGAAAAATATACTCTAGGAGAGCTTTCTCTCTCTAAAAAATCTCCTACAATAGCTTTTAAATTAACAAGATCTTTAGGTGAAAAATCAAATGCTAAATAAAATATAACTTCAAAAACTAAGGGTGGTAGGTTCTTTATAAAATCATATGAAGCACTGTTTATTTGAGATACTTCATATATTTTTAACTTTTCTGCATCCGTTAGGTTCATTACTGCATGCAAAGCATCTTTTACTTCTGTCAGGCCCGAAAGTGTCCCTGCAAAGCCAGCTAATTTTGTAAATTTACTATAGTATGCCAAAGAATCATCATCTAAATCCTGTGTGCCTGATACAAACAATAATCGAGATCTTACAACGAGTGGCAAGGAGCTGAGTATATTGTGGAATAAATTTCCCCTAACCTTTTGTTTGAAATATTCCTTAAGAGGATCTTCTGCTAACAATCCTGGGCCTAGACGTAATATTTCTTTTAACTCTCTTTCGGATATATTAGCAGTAACCTTCCTTAAAAGAAATTTAGCAATGTTCCTTGATGAAGTTGGATTATTGAGTAAATCTAAAAAAAAGAGAACGCGTTTTAGCAATTCCCTTTTCTCCGGCTCTAAAGTAGAGAATTCTTCTATAGAATGGATTGCAAATTTAACTAATAGTCTTTCATCAATATTGCACCATTGAATTCCTCCTTCTTCTGATACAATCACCTTTGTCCCGTGGCTACCGAGTTCTGTTGCAACAGCTTCCGATTTCTGTATAAGTGCTCCTCGCTGTCCTGCACTTGCAGTCTCTGTACCTAAATCATCTGTATCTGAAACCATAGCTTGACAGAAGTTAACATTCAGAATCATAGTTGAAATTAACAGTCTTACACAGGTTGTTCTTATACAAAAAATTTTATTTATTTTATGCAATTCCTTAATCTTTACTTTATCAAAATATATTTTAGCAGTTTGTGCTACAGATTGAAAGATGTGTAATACCTCCTTATTTTTAATACAAGAAGATAAAGTCTATTAATGAGAAAAATCTTGTAATTCTTATTTTTTGCAACAGGGCCGCAACTTCTATATAGTTCTAATAGAACTGCCGAACGATACATATATTTTATATAACTACATCTATTAGGATTTTATAATGTTTAAAAAGCTCCTGTTAATTGCATCAATCATGGTGGTTGCCTCACCCTTCACTTATGCTGTAGATCCAGGTGATGAAGGTGAAAAACCAGACACTCTTCATTTAGAGAGAGGAGGAGTCAAAGAAGATTCATCAGGTGGTGGTAGTAAAGAAGCTGTTACAAGAGGATAACACTTTTCCTCAATTTAACAAACTGGAAGCTGCTCTTAAAGGAGAGATAGCTAGCTTTCTTGACCCTCGTCAAAGAGCACATCTAGCAGGGATGTCTAAAGACGACCGTGATGCTATGCACTTAACAGAAAAAGAGTATCTTTCAGAGTACTTAATGCGGGGAGAAAGCCCTGGAGAAGATATAGCATCTCCTAAGTCCTCCTAACAAACATAATGGGTATGGGAGAGCAGACAGTAGTATTTGGTCCTGGAAAGGATTATTTATATCATACAGCTTACCTAGCGCGTACTGAAGTAATGAAAATGGCCTTGGCAACGATACTAACAGGAAAACTAACAGTAGCTTCTGAAAATGGAGGTTTTTATAAGACCTTTGTAGATGTAGCAAGAGTTAGACCAGGACTTGTACAGCGCTCTTTTTCAGATCTTTTCCCAACAGTATTTGAGGGAGGCAATGCTGCTTTTCTGCCAGGCCTTAATCACAAGTATGCAAGCTATCGTGTCTTTGGAACAGAGGATCAGATTGCAAGATTTCAAACACATATGAAGGGACATCTTGCTGTCTTGCAAGATTTTATCTCCCAAGAGTACACACCCTTTGCCGAGGCTCATATAAACAAAAAAGCTACCTATATTGTCATAGGGGAAGATAGATTGGCAGAAAACAAGGCAGCACTTGGTGCTTATTTTTCTGCTAACCCCCAGAAGACACTTCTTATAGATGCTCTCCAAGAAACACTTAGCATAAGGGAACATCAGCCTCCAGATAACGTTTCTCATCTAGCTTTTTCAAATACACGACATAATCTAACGACTGTTGGTGATGGTTTTCTCATTGGATGTACCGGTCTTACGACAGTAGAGTTATCTGATCTTGCTAACCTAACTGCTGTTGGTAATAGTTTTCTCGATAATTGTACCGGTTTTACAGCAGTAGATTTATCTGGTCTTGCTAACGTAACGACTGTTGGTTGTTGGTTTCTCTCTCGATGTACCGGTCTTACAACAGTAGATTTATCCCTTTTATCTAACGTAACGACTGTTGGTGATGATTTCCTCCGTGAATGTATCGGTCTTACAGAAGTAGCTTTATCCCCTTTGGCTAAGCTAACGACTGTTAGTGGTGGTTTTCTCTCTGGATATAGAAGGAGCTACACCGATAGACTCTCATGGGTTAATGGGAGGTTTTGCAGAATAAGCAGGAAAAAATAGTTCCATAGGATATGCTATATTTCCCTTGAAATTTAAGAAGTAACTTTTATATAGTATTATTAGAACTGCCTAACGATAGATATATTTTATATATCTACATTTATTAGGATTTAATAATGTTTAAAAAACGCATGTTAATTGCATCAATTATGATGGTTATATAACCCTTCACTTATGCTATGGATTCAGATGATAAAGAGGAACAACCAGACGCTCTGCATTTATCGAGAGGAGGAGAAAAAGAAGATTCATCAGGTGGGGGTGGTAGTAAAGAAGCTGGAGGTTTCTTTTGCTTAGTTTAATAATCTGGAAGCTGCTCTTAAAGGACAGGTAGCGGGCTTTCTTGAACCGCCTCAAAGAGCACACTAGCAGGAATATCTAAAGATGACCGGGTGCCTATGCACTTAACAGAAAAAGAATATCTCAGAGTACTTAAAGCGTGGAGAAGCTGTAGCCTCTCCTATGTTATACTTAACTGAATTAATGGGTTATGAAAAGAGCAGACAGGAGTGCTTTGGTCCTGGCAGTGATTATTTACATCACACAGCTTGCCGAGCGCGTATCCAGACATATCAAATTTTAAACACCGGGGTAATAGTAGGAAGATTCTTCAGAATCACTCGTCTACCCTAGAAGAAGAACCTCCTGAATTAGTTTGTGCAGCAGCTGTAGGTGCTTTACCACTACCACCACCTCCTCCTTCTGACTCGTCCTCGTCTTCTTCCTCTTCATAAATTTCATCTAGGTAATACAATCGATTGTTTGTTTTATCAACAAGCAGATTAACTTGCTGCTCAAAGTCTGTATTTTGAGGTTCTTGAGCAGCTGTTTTCTTAATATTTCTTTTTGAAGTTAGCTCCCAAAGGATTAGATTAGTACTTTCAGTCTTTAACTGATTAGCTATCTCAGTCACAGTAGCTGACATAGCTTCTTTAGGAACATAAACCTCACTATAGTTAACCAAAAAGTTTCCTGGAGAATGGGCTTTCCCTCCCCCTCCTGAAGAGTCGGTTTCCTCAGATAAAATAGTTTCCTTCATCTGAGAAGATCTCACAATGAAAGCATCTTCATTCAGATCAAGAAGGAGGTCTCCATTATTTAAGGTAGAAAAAAGAGCTTTAGAGATATGCTTTCTACGATGAGTACGCTTACTATGCTTATTATCACTTTTACTATTACGCTTCTTATCCTTATTAGAGCTAAAATAACTAATGGGATGAACCGTTTGCTCCTCTAACAAACTGCTTAAGGACAAAACACCAGAAATAGTTGATAGGGAAGGATGCCCATATCCCGTGTTTCTTCCGACACTAATAAAACATGCTTTAGGTTTAAAGAGGTCTCTTAAGAGATCTATCGGTGTAGCTCCTCCTTCTTTGCTCCCATGATGACTTAAAATAACGTAATCTGTTTCAAGAGGTCGTGCACCTGCAGGAAGTAGTTGTTGAATAGAACTAATATGATCCCAGGTTGGTTGTTCTGCATCACCAGTTAAAAGAACGGAATGTTTTAATTTTGAGAGACGCAAGACTATGGAGTTTACGTTTTTGTCATTGTTTGCTCTGCGTACAATAGAAAGGTCTCTAGCAGCGTTCTGTTCTAAGGCATGCCCCGCATTCATCGAAAGTATTTCAAACATTGGAGGAGTTTCTCCCCCCCCTTCAGCGGTCCATTCTAAAGCTTTTTCAATCCTTAGCTCTGTCGGTGTTTTCCCCTCCATGGCGGAGTAATAGGGACGAGCATACCCTCTTGGAGATTCAGACATTCTCTCCGCTTCGTTAAGGAGAGTACTTCCATCTCCTGTTCCTCCGTCAGCTCTACCAGTAAAAATAGGGGGATTAGTAAAATGTTTTTCTGAAGTATTTAGCCAAGCCCTAAACGCAGGATTATATTCTCTATAAAGTCCTCCAAGAACTAAATTTTCAATATGAAAGTCTTCCTCAGAGAAAATGTCTGGAATAAGATTGTAATGATCTTTATCAGGATGTGTAACCACCAGTGTTTTAAGATGTAGGATACCATCATCTTCCTTTCTAAGGCGGCTGCGGATCTTCTCAATTAGATCGACCTTATAAGTGGCTACTTGTTTTCTGCTCCTAGCGCTTTTTTTCTTACTACCACCTTGTTGTGCCCCCATATCCTCCTCAGAAGAAGCCCCTCCAGAGGATGTTTCTTTTGAGTCCTCGTCATCATCACGATTAGTCCTTAATTTGCTTGCTCTAAGTCTTTCGAATAACGAGCTTGTTCTTCTAGTTTTGTCTTCAGAAGAAGGTTCGAGCAGATGAATCTTTTGAGTTGTGGTTGTTTTTTCCCGATAGGCAGCAGGAAATCTCATCTCGCTGCTTCCCGCATCGATCAGCATGGCCTGACTTCTATGACGTACTAAAATAGTATTACCTTGACCACTTGAGAAAAGCTCAAGCTCTGTTTCAGAAGCCAGTACGGGTGTTAAAAATAAACTCAGACAAACAACAAAAATACGAAACATTCTATTACCTAACGTTTAGGAGTTAAAAACCTTTTTACAAATTTGAAAATAGCCTCCTTAGTACCAGGTATTCTCTTTTCATCCATAATATCCCCAATATGAACGTACATGTAAGCTTCCTCATTTCCATACAACGCAGAAGAAAGCAGATAGTCATCCCTTAAATCTAAAGGTTGAGAGCTCTTTATTCCTTGAGTAAAAATAGCACTCATTAATTTAGAAGCTTTAAGGCAACCTTTGAAATCGCCTCTGTTAGCTGCAATTATATATTGCTCAATAACTGGATCTACTTCATAGTTAGAGTAAGGAAGAGAAGCTTGAGCCTTAGCATATAGATAATCTCCTAATAATACGTTATAGAGAGGGAGATCTAATTGAGCTTTCTCTTCTAACTTCTTAGGATCTTCCAAATCTCTCGCAGCTCTTAAATCAATAAAAGCCTCAATATCAGGAACATCAATGAAATGATGAAGAGCTTCTCTCCCTTTTTCTAAAGACAAACCAGTTTTAACCAAGATATGGTTACTGCTAAAAAAACAAGCGTCTTTACTCTCATAACATCTAAGGGCCTCTGTTAGAAAAAGACGCGCAAGGGGATGCTGAAGATAAGCTGCTACTGTTAAGGCATAAAGAGCAGTTCTCCGATGAATATAGGGGTGTGTTTGTATAATTTTATGGATTGTGGTAATAGCTTCAGGATAAACATCTTCTAAAACTCCTTCCCCAGAGGTCCAAGAAAGAAGATGTCTCAAACCATTTCGCAATAATTTTAGGTGAGGGTCATTAATCGCAGTACGTAGAAATAAATGTGCTCCTACGGCGATTTTCCATGAGTTTTGGGAAGGCCATCTTTCTACGCCCTGTTTATGTGCTACCTCTTTCCAAGTCGCCTCCTCTCCCTCTAGATTGTTAAATTCTTCTAACAGACTTTGGAATGCATATGCATCATATCCTTGAGATGCTGCTTGAATTTTCTTAGAAAGCTTTTCCAAGGGTAAGTGTTGGGGGTTAGGTTTAGTAATATTTGTATGGGCTAAAGAGGCTTCCTCTGTGGCATCCAAGCTGCCGCTATCCCTAACAGCTTTACTCTCTTGCACATATAAACATAAACATAATAAAAAAATAAAATGAGGCATATTTGTAATCTCCTCACGATATTATATATATTTCCGAGAAAAAATCTACTTTTTTCTAATAATAACTCTAGAGGTAGCTCATATAACTATTATTCCGTTGATTAAAACTTTTTATTCAAGTTTAGTTTTTAACAGGGCCGTGTGATCCATTTCAACACTTCTCTCTACAGTATTTCTTCAAGATTTCGGCAGCTATACATACTTATAGAACCAAAGGACACACCCTAAAATGATTTTTCCTCGATAATGCTCCCCTTTAAAATCATTCATAAACACATTCTTTGAATTTAACTGTCCAGAAACTTATCTCATCATATTACTTTCTAAATAATTGAGATCATAATTTTCTATTATTTTTTTATAAGTTCAGGCAACAGAAAAGCAGGTATATTTTCACCAAATCCTTGGACAGAAGGTTCATCAAGCTGAATGTTTTTTTCTTTAAGAAAAGAGGTTGCAGGTATTTTCTTTGGCTCTTGAATTTGCTTAGTATCTTGCGCTTTATTATGATTATTTTTAGGAAGATTTTGGGTGTTATCACGTTTTTCATTGTATTTTGAACGGTTGTTTTTAGGGCCTCTAGAACTGTTTATATTTTTAGGGTCTGGTACGATAAAGGTATCTAGATTCGCAGGTTCAATCGATTTTTTTACAGAGTTGCTAAGCTTATTATATTCATCCTCGCATAGAGTTAGCGTGAAGGCACGACCAGACTTTCCAGCACGTCCCGTACGGCCAATACGGTGAATGTAATCATCTGTAGACAGAGGAACATCAAAATTAAATACATGAGATACATTAGGTATATCCAGACCTCTAGCTGCTACATCACTAGCTATAAGAATTTTATTCTTCCCCGCTGTAAAAGCTTCGAGACTCTTAAAACGTTCACTCTGGCTCATATCACCATGAAGAGCTATACAGCTAAAATTATGACGTATAAAAGAGTTGTACAAGGTACTGATGTCCCTTTTGCGATTACAGAAAATAATGGCGCTTTCAGGATTTTCTTGACGCAGAAGATAACGAAGTAATTCGCGCTTTACAAAGCCTTCATAGTTAGGATTTTTGCGGAGAATTGGCTTAGGTATATCAACTTTAGCTAAAAATTGCTTAATAGTATCAGCGGACTGTTTTGGATTATTTATTTTGAATATCGTTGGTTTATAGACAAAACTATTAATAAGTTCTGTTACTGGTTCGGGCATCGTTGCTGAAAATAAACTGTAATGTAAAGGCATTTGCAGTAAGCTAACAATGCGGCGTAAGTCAGGGTAAAACCCCATATCAGTCATGCGGTCAGCTTCATCTAAAACAAGGTAGCGTATATGGGAAAGAAGTAATCTACCTTGATCCCACATATCTAAGAAGCGACCAGGAGTGGCTATTATAACGTCTGCGCCTCGACGAAGTACTCTACTTTGCTCTATAAAACCATCTCCACCTATAACAAGTGCCGATGTGAGATCTGTATGGGCAGCTAGGAGCTTGAAATTTTTAAAAGCCTGCATGCCAAGTTCACGGGTTGGTACCAATATAAGAGCTTTAGCCAGGCGTGTTTTTTTTTGAACTTGTAGAATTTTGTGTATTAAAGGGGCAAGGAAAGCAATAGTTTTTCCTGATCCAGTGGAGGCTAAAGAAATAAAATTATCTCCTTTAAGGAAACAGGGAATAGAAGATTCTTGCACCAAAGTAGGTGTTGTTATGCTATGATCAGCCAAAGCTTTTATAAGGCGGGGGTCAATATCAAAGTCTGTGAATAAGCTCATGTAAATAATTAAAACGTCATAGGAGTTGTAAGGATAAATACTCTCAGTTAATAAGAACAGCAGAGAATCTCTTTTTATAGGCTGGAAGATTTATTGCAACTCACTGTGTACAGGACTTACTCTTATTAATCAAGGATTATGTTTCTAGGATTTTTAGAGAATCCTCCTCCTTATTATTTTTATAGAGGTAAAAAATTAAGGAAAGTATACTATTACTAGCCCTTTTCTTGACTTTAGAGAGGATCCCCTTTATCAGATAAAGATAGAAAAAAGGTTGTTCATGAAAGATAAGTTAGAAAAAATATTGGATCGCAGAGAAAATCTGAAAAAAATATTAGCAGACTCAGCTATTATGGAGGATATGGGAGAATATGCAAAACGTTCTAAGGAATTCTCAGATCTTGAAGTCGTAGTGGAAGAGGCACAAGCATATCTAGATGTTTTTAAAGAGCTGGAAGATTTAGAGAGTTTGTTAGGAGACTCAAGCATAGATAAAGAAATGAGGTCTATGGCAGAGGAGGAAAAGAGACCTCTTCAAATACTACTAGTGGAAAAAGAGCAGGCACTGAAGGTGCTGCTTATACCAAAAGATGAAGATGATGAACGGAATGCTATCTTGGAAATTCGTGCGGGAACAGGTGGTGATGAAGCAGCCCTGTTTGCTGGAGATTTATTACGTATGTATCAACGGTATGCAGAATATCAAGGATGGAAGACAGAGGTGCTAGGTATAAGTTCAACAGATATAGGAGGTATTAAAGAAGCTAGCATATCTATTATAGGCTTAGATGTTTTTTCGCGCCTTAAGTTTGAATCTGGTGTGCATCGCGTGCAGCGTGTTCCACAGACAGAAACTTCGGGAAGAGTTCATACATCAGCAGCTACAGTAGCTGTATTGCCAGAAGTAAAAGATGTGGATGTGGATATTAAAGAAGGGGATTTACGTATTGATACTTATCGAGCTTCAGGGGCTGGGGGGCAGCATGTGAATAAAACAGAAAGTGCGATTCGCATCACGCACTTACCAACAAATATTGTCGTGCAGCAGCAAGATGATAAATCACAGCATAAGAACAAAGCAAAAGCCATGAAGATTTTGTGTGCACGACTATATGAGTATGAACGTCAAAAAATAATGTCTCAGCAAGCAGCAGATCGCAAGAGTCAAGTGGGGTCGGGAGATCGATCGGAGCGAATCCGTACATATAATTTTTCTCAAGGTCGTGTAACGGATCATCGCATTAATCTCACCCTATACAAGCTAGAGTCTATTCTTGGTGGAGAGGGGTTAGATGAGATGATCGATGCTCTAACTGCAGAAGATCAAGTGGTTAAGCTAGCAGCTGTTGAAGAATAGTAGTTTTACTTCATTCATCGGTCTCTGGTAAGAGCATTTCTCATAAAGGGGAAGACTTTGGGTATTTAATTTGGAGGAAGAGATCGTGTTGCCTTTTATGAAATTAATTAGAAAATTTATAGATTTCTTTTCTGTGTCCAATACTAAGAGCATAAATAATTATAGTATCATTTTGAAACTCACAAATCAGTCTATAGTCTCCAATACGATAGCCCCAGCAACCTGTAAGCACTCCAGAAAGGGGTTTTCCAAGATCTCTCGGCGTTTTTTGTGTAAGAAGCTTGTTTCTCAAAAAATTTCTAATGCGTTTCTGAGCGTGATGGTCAAGTTTACCAAGATCTTTTTTAGCCTTGCTAGAAAAAACTATATGCCACTCTTTATTCGTCATCTTTTAAATCAAATAATTCTTCAATTTCGTCTAGGGTGTAAGTTTTCTCCACGCCTCTTTTTATTTTTTCTCTTGTATTTAATACAAGAAGAGTTTCTTCATGCTCATTTAGATACTTTTGAACAGCTTCTTTTATATAAAAAGTTTTTGATCTGGCGGTTGTCTTTGCTAAATATTTTAACCTGGTATCAAGGTTATCTCCAAGTCGTACACTGGTCATTTATTTTTCCTATTAATTTATATGATTATATCATGTTTTTAGCAGAAAGTGCAACTTCTGTAACAATCATATTTTTTGTATTACAAGTATCTCATATAAGTAGAGAAAAAATATTTTTCACAAATCAGAAAATGAGAGATAGAAAAGCGAACGAAAGTGAACCACTGATGAGGTGCCGTCCAGTTTTTTAAACTGAGGAAAAATGTTATTTCTTGCAATATCTACCTCCCTATCTCCTGATGAATGCGGAGATTTACAGCCGCCTCCATTTAATATTCTCTCATTATCATTTAGATCCATAGCATAACAGAAGAGAGAATTAAGCGTTATCAACACAGCAATTAAAGTTAGCTTCTTTAACAGTATAATGTTCTTGCTTTATGTAGAGTAAAACAGGTTGAAAAAGAACATATATACACTCTATAACTCTCTTTTTTTATGTTCGTTTCTAAGTTTTAACACGACATATGGAAGGTTTCTAAATCCTTATGTAAACATTTTATATAAAACACTGTGTATAACTCCTAATTTTTGCATAATTCCATAATAAAAATATCTTTGTTTTTCAGAGCATTTTGTGCTCACTCTATCATTTTTTCTTGCTCTTTTTAGTATGTGGTCTATACATATAAGATCTTTTATAAATTATTGGAGTTATCATGTCTAAATCGACTCAAACTGCTTCTAAAAAGAAATCAATAGACACTGTTCTCCCTGTTGAAGAACTTCATGGATTTTGGCCCTGGTTTCTTCAAAAAGGATATTTACAAGGAGCTTTTTGGGCGATTATGATAACCATATCTTCCAGTTTAAATGATGTATTTATCAAATTTCTTGGTGAGCGACTTCATGTTCAAGAAATTGTTTTTTTTCGTTTTTTATTTTCAACGCTTGTTCTTCTTCCATTCATGCTTTCTAAAGGCACAAAATATTTTAAGACCTCCAAAACAGGTATGCACGTAGCTCGTGGCTTTATAGGGGCTATCGCTTTGGGTCTTGCGGCTTGGGGTGTAACGAAATTGCCTCTGAGTACAGTTGCTACACTTGGCTTTACACAACCTTTATTTTTTTTACCTTTAGCTATTATTTTCTTAAAAGAGCATTTAGACTGGCAACGTGTTATAGCTACTGTGATAGGCTTTATTGGAGTAGCGATCATCATCAATCCAACAGAGGGGGCATTTAATGTATATATCCTCATTCCTATCGCTGCTACTATCATGTTTGCTATTTTAGATGTTTATGCAAAAAAAATGGTGGCTCATGACTCAAAATGGACGCTTATGTTTTATTTTGGTCTAGCAACAACTATTCTAGGTTTTGTACCAGCCTTGCTTGTTTGGCAAGGGCCAACATGGGAAGAGATTTTTTTCCTAATTCTGCTAGGTATTGGAGCAAACCTGATTCAGGTGTGTCTTTACATGGCTTTTTCTGCCACAGATGCTGTGGCTCTATCTCCTTTCAAATATACAGAGCTTATCTTTGCTTCCTTTTTTGGTTTCATCTTTTTTGCTCAAATTCCCGCATGGCAAATTCTCATTGGCGCCATATTCATCATTAGCGGCACTATGAGTATTACAATTCACGAAACTAGCAGAGCTAAATTAAAAAAACTGCCTTTTCTGCGTCTCTTTGTACGTTAAAAACTCTCTATGTTGCTTATATAATTCTTAAGAGTAGACTAAGCGGTTTCTATAGGATTTAAATCAGGAAAATAGGGAGGGTATATAAAAAATTAGGAGCCTCTATAAGTGATCTAGTTTTATCTGATTTATGGAAAGAAGTCCTATCCATAGAAATAATATAGCCTTTTTCTATTCTAGAGTAAGATATTTATCCAATCATATGTTTAAGAGTTCTGCATAGCAGTGACTCTACTTAAAGTAGAAAATTTTTATTTTATATGTAGTATATTGACTATAGTTTTTATTTTTTATATAATTACAATAGTGTTAATAAAACTTAAAGGGGAATACTATGTTAAATAAAATACAAACATTATCAATCATTACGTTAACAGTTGCTGCTTTTGCAATGCCGTCTCAGGTAGAAGCCCGTGGTGGTGGTGGTGGTGGTGGTCATCAAGCTAAAAATAAGGGCCATGCGACGAGCTTTGCAAAAAAAGGTAATAATAAAAATAAGGGCCATCAAGCTAAAAATAAGGGACGTAGATAAAAAATCTATTGTAGAGAAGTTAGAACTTCAAAGAAAAAGAGCTCTCAGGGGCTCTTTTTTTATGCAGAGTTTTAATAGGAAATTGGGGTTGTTGATCAAAAAAATTATATGTCCAACAGCCTGTTGTATAGTTGGAAAGGTGAGAGCTGTAGAATAGGGAGGGAGATATAAGAGATTGCAACCAGCTGTCTCTATAAGATCTCTCGTTTTTTTGATTTGTGGAAAGAGGTATTATCCATAATAATAACATCTCCTCTTTTTAATTCTGGAATAAGATATTTCTCCATAGATCTTTGTACCTCTGGGAGAGCAACCATAGGATCTATGTATGAAAGCGTCTATACCGGCTTTCATCTATATAAATTCTCTCCTCTATAGGGATAGGTTTTATTTGTTTTTTAAAACCTAAACGTACTTGCTCATCTCTTTCTTTATAATATTTATTTTTTTTTATAACTGAATCCCAATCTTCTTAGAGCTTTTAAGCCCCGGCAACTTACACCAACGTTGCTTCATCCTAATAGGCCTCAATAGCTCTGTATTCAACTTATTCCAGGGGGTTTCTCTGAGGAGTATCTTTATAGAAGTGTGTGAGGGCATATATTTGAACAACCTCCTATATTAAATAAAAGATTAAAGTGAAAATAAAGCGTATTTTATAGATTATATTTCTATATTGATCGTTTAAAGAAGGTATAGAGCCATAAAAAAGAAGAGTTCAGAAACATAAATGTTTTTTCCTCCTGTATATAAGCTGTAACTATTTCTAATAGGAAGCCCTTAATAGAATTTTGAAGCTATCCTAAAGTTTTAAGGTAAAAAAAACCACCCAAAAGGGTGGTTTTTTTAAAGAAATTAAAAATCTTGAATTAGAACTTATAAGCTACACCAAGACGAACATTGCTTTCTTTAACGTTTGATTTGTAGCAGGTAGTTGAACCTGTTACAGAGTTGCTCTTTACGTTGCCAAAAACTACATGCTCATAACCAAGGTCAAGAGCGATTTTATCAGACAATTGCGTTACAAAGCCTAAACCACCGAGAAAACCCCACTCGTTAGTAGTTTTCAATTTCGCAGTATCGTTATGAAATTTAAATCTACCTCGTTTAGCACCTAATTTAATATAGACATCTGATTTTGGAGCAATTTCAAATCCACCACGAACAAGAGCAGCCCAAGCATATTTGCGGTGTAGATGGATTTCGCTTGAATCACTATATTTTGCTTTACCGCCACCAGTTTGGATGTAAACTAATGGAGTTATTTGCCATTTACCTAGGTCAATACCATAGCCAACGGAAACGTCACCAGCAAAAACAGTTTTTCCAATATTTCGAGAGCTTGCGCCTGTATTGGTTTTAGTATCTCCACCAAAATTTACAGCAGAAATACCAACACCAACCTCAAACTCAGCTGAAGCGACGGTAGTAAGAGCAACTGCTGAAGCAACAGCAGCTAAAGTAAGATATTTTTTCATTATATTAACCTCTAAGTTAGTTTATTATTGTTGACTAATTTTTTTTAGCTTTACAGGCTATTATTGGCATATTTATTTAATACCGTCAATCAGGTCTCTTTATTTTAAGCTATAATTTTTTTTAGCGCTTAATAGAACTTTAAATATATCAAAAAGTTTTAAGGCAAAAAAAACCACCCCGAAGGGCAGTTTTTTAAAACAATTTAGATTAGCTTAGCTTAGAACTTATAAGCTACACCAAGACGAAAATTGCTTTCATTAAGTTTTGTTTTGTAGGTAGTAGTTGAACCTGTCGCAGCATTGCTCTTTACGCTGCCATAAACTACATGCTCATAACCAAGGTCAAGAGCAATTTTTTCAGACAATTGCGTCATAAAGCCTAAACCACCTAGAAAGCCCCATTTGTCAGTTGCTTTTGATCCCGCAGTACTGTTATGATATACAAATCTACCACGCTTAGTACCTACTTTAATGTAGACATCTGATTTTGGAGCAATTTCAAATCCACCACGAATAAGACCAGCATAAGCAACTCTGCGGTGTATATGGATGTTGCTTGAATCACTATATTTTATTTTACCGCCACCAGTTTGGACGTAAACTAATGGAGTTATTTCCCATTTACCTAGATCAATACTATAGGCAACAGAAATGTCACCAGCAGCAACAGGTTTTGCAATGTTTCGGTCCCCAGCACCTGTGCTGTCTTTAGTAGAGCCACCAAAGTTTACAGCAGAAAAACCAATACCAACTTCAAATTGAGCTGAAGCGGCAGTAGTAAGAGCAACTGCTGAAGCAACAGCAGCTAAAGTAAGATATTTTTTCATTATATTAACCTCTAATTAGTTTATTATTGTTGACCAAATTTTTTTGGTTTCACAAGAGATTATTGGCATACTTGTGTAATACCGTCAATTAGGGGTCCTTCCTTGGGGATGTATTTTCTTTTTTTGTGTTGCTTAAAAGGCACAAAAAGGGGGGATGTTTTGTTGGTGTCATGAAAGTGCAAAGGAGTAAGGTAGTGTTTTGACTCAGGTAAGTAAAAGGATGAGGGGGGCAATCATTAACAAGTATTTTAAGGACAAGGGTTAGCGAAAAAAAGGATGAAAAACAGCATAAAGAAAACTCTTTTTTGATTGTTGATAGGTAGTCATAAGTTTTTCTTCCAACGCATGTAAGTATGTTGTTAAGCACTACTATGCTCTTATAGATTTTTTGAAAAAAGCTTTAGAGATTCTTAATTTCCCTATAATCTTACTGGTTGTTGTCTAAGTAACTTTCTTAACTAAAAACGCCTTTTTTCTTATAAAAACATAGGAAAATAGTCTTTTTTTTTTGTTTCATTTAAAGCATATAAGCTATATAAATCTCTTTGTGAAACTGTATATATTATCTTTGAGTTTTTAAGAACCCTGGTGTACAAGTGTAAGTGTATAGCTGGAATATAAATACTAAATTTTAAGGAAAAAATGATAAACGCTCCAATGGCTCCCATTACCCGTTTTGCACCATCACCCACAGGATGTTTACATGTGGGGAATGCTCGTACAGCTCTTATTAATTGGTTGTTTGCTCGTCATTATAGAGGGACTTTTATCTTGCGCATTGATGACACAGATACAGAACGATCTAAAGAAAAATATATGCAAGGTATAAAGGAAGACCTTCAATGGCTTGGCCTTAATTGGGATGAAATTTTTCATCAGGCTTCACGGCAGTCTCTCTACGATGAAGCAAAGGAGAAACTAAAAACTTCTGGAAGACTATATGCTTGTTATGAAACGCCAGAAGAATTGAGTTTTAAACGCAAACGTCAATTGGCTAAAGGGCAGTCTCCAAAATATGATCGAGGGGCTTTAATTCTTTCAGATGAAGAAAAAGCAGCCTATGAAAAAGAAGGACGTACGCCCCATTGGCGATTTAAACTAGAGAAGGGGGAGATAACGTGGGAGGATATGATCCATGGCTCTTTAAAATTTCAGGCAGAGAATTTAAGTGATCCTATTCTTATTAAATCTGGTGGATTAACTGTCTTTACTCTAGCTACAGTTGTGGATGATATGGATAAGAAAGTGACGCATGTACTACGTGGGGATGATCATATTTCCAACACAGCAATTCAGGTGCAATTACGGGAAGCATTGGGCGGAGATAGTACAGTAGTAAAATATGGACATTTACCACTTCTTACAGATAAGGAGGGAAGGGGTCTTTCTAAGCGTTTGGGCAGTCAAAGTTTGCAAGATCTCATCGCTCACGATATGGAACCTATGGCTATGGCAAGTTTGTTAGCGACGATGGGAACATCAGGTCCCATTCATTTTGTACCAACGTTAGAGAGGTTGGTGGAAGAATTTGATATAACAAAATTTTCCACCTCTTCTCCAAAGTTTGACACAGAGGAGTTAAAGAGGTTGAGTCAAGAGGCTTTACAGAATTTCTCTCTTGAGAAAATTAAGCAACGGATGAAGATAGCAGGGTACAATTCTTTGGATGCGTTAGTTTGGAAAGTTATTGCAAAAAACAGCTCTAATTTAGAAGATATAGCTGCTTGGCAATCTACGTTGAGGGAGCAGCTGCCTGATAATCCTTCGTGGATACTGCCAGATTTGCCAGAGAATTTCTATAGGAAGGCTATAGAGTTGATGCCGGTAGGAGAATGGAATGAAAAAAGCTGGAAAATATGGATAAGCGCTATGAAGGAGGCTACAGGCTTAAAAGGACGAGAACTTATTATGCCCCTTAGGTTAGCTCTAACAGATAGGGATCATGGTCCTGAAATGAAAGAGTTGATGCTGCTTTTAGGTAAAAAGCGGATAGAGCAACGTTTAAGACGGATGATGAAGTAAAAAATGCTGAAAATTCACGATACCTTTACAGGAAAGAAAGTGCTTTTTAAGCCTATAGATAAAAATCATGTATGTTTATATGTATGTGGCCCTACAGTTTATGACAGAGCACATATTGGTAATGCGCGCCCAGTTGTTGTTTTTGATGTTCTAAGCCGTTTGCTGCGCTTGAGATACCCCAAGGTGACATATGCGCGAAACATTACAGATATTGATGATAAAATTATAAAAAAAGCTAATGAACGGGGTATTTCTATTGAAGAACTTACAAAGGAAACGACGAAATTCTACCATGAGGATATGGCTTCTTTAAAAGCCCTACCCCCGGATATAGAGCCAAGGGCAACAGAAAATGTAAGTAATATGATAGAAATGATTAAGACGCTTCTTGAAAAAGGGTATGCTTATGAAGAGCAGGGGCATGTATTGTTTCAGGTGAGTACCTATAAAGGCTATGGTCAGCTATCGGGGCGCACTCTAGATGAAATGATTGCAGGTGCTCGAGTAGAGGTGGCTCCGTATAAGAAAGAGGCAGCAGACTTTATTTTATGGAAGCCTTCTACAGAAGATCAGCCAGGATGGAAAAGTCCTTGGGGCAGGGGCAGGCCAGGATGGCATTTGGAATGTTCAGCTATGACTAAGGCTTTTTTAGGACATTCTTTCGATATTCATGGAGGTGGCTGTGACCTTGTTTTTCCTCACCATGAAAATGAGAGAGCTCAAAGTATATGCTCTACACCCGAAGGATCTTTTGCTAAGTACTGGATGCACAATGGGCATCTTACTATCGATAACCATAAAATGTCTAAGTCTTTAGGTAATTTTTCTACAGTTAGTGGTTTATTGGAAAAATATTCAGGGGAAGTGATACGAATAGCTTTACTTAGTACCCACTATCGCCAACCGTTAGATTGGACAGAAAGTTTATTGATTCAAGCGCGTAGAAGCTTGGATACATTTTATGGTGCGTTGAGGTGCTTAGGCAATCAAAATTTGGAAGATCAGAAAGATCTTGTGCCACAAGTGATATGGGATGCCCTGGATGATGACTTAAATACACCCTTAGTATTTTCGCATTTTCATACTTTAGCTAGTGAAGTTCATAAAGCAACTGGTAATGTGAATCGTATGGAAAAAGCTTCCGCACTTAAAGCTAGCGGAAGAGTGCTGGGTTTGCTAAGTGAAGATCCAGAATGCTGGTTTCAAAATCCTCACAATACAGGTGCAGAAACAGTTAAGCAGGTAGAGAAACTTATTAAGGATCGCAAGCAGGCGCGTTTAGAGGGAGACTTTTTTCGGGCAGACTCTATTAGAGATACACTGCATGCTATGAAGATAGAACTGGAAGATAGTCCTACAGGTACTACTTGGCGTCGTTTGTGTAGCAAAGTATTATATAATACAAAGAACAATGAATAAAAACATACCAAATATAACAAAGCCATGCGTTATATTAGTAGATCCTACGCAAGATGGTAATATAGGGTCTGCAGCTAGAGCTATGGCAAACTTTAGCCTTGTGGACTTGCGTCTTGTGCGTCCTAAAGAAACTTGGAATACATATTTTTGTCGTCAGATGGCTTCAGGGGCAAATCATATTTTAAAGGGAGTAAAGGTCTTTGAGTCTATAGAAGAATCTATAGCCGATCTGCAGCGTGTCTATGCCACATCAGCTCGCAGACGAAATATGATAAAACCGATGCTAAGTGCTGGGCAAGCAGGAAAGGAAATAGCTTCATTAGGTGCGAAAGATATTAAAGTGGGTTTTCTTTTTGGCACAGAAAAATCGGGGCTTACTAATGAAGAAATTACTCTGAGTGATGCTGTTGTATATATTCCTCTTAGCTCAAGTCATGCTTCTCTTAATCTAGCTCAGGCCGTTCTTTTACTGGCATATGAGTGGTATCAGTTTACGCTTAAATTTCCACAACAGGGAAGATTTTTGAGAAAAGGAAAAGCAACATTTGCTAGTAAAGAGGATTTTGAGGGGTATATCTCTCATCTGGAAAAAGAATTAGATTTAGCAAATTTTTGGAGAGTTCAAGAAAAAAAACCAGAGATGCTAGCAGGTTTACGTAATATATTTCAGCGCTGTGATCCAACTAAGCAAGAGGTTCGCACACTTCGGGGTGTTATCAGTGCTCTTGTATATCATCGTTGGCGTGATGTTATAGATCCTGGCACGAGGAAAATTCGGGATAAATAAGAAAACTAGGATGTTTCTTTCGCTCCTATTTAATCCTCAATATTTTTTTCACCTACGCATGCGCAGGACTTAAGGCAGTATCTTAAACTACTTTTTAACAATGCAAGAATATAAATTTAATAGGGAAGCTGTAAAAAACTTCTATATTTTAAGAAAATTAATAACTTAGTCATTTAGCATTTCTAAGAGTATTCCTTATTATATATAGGTATTTTATATTTTTTTAGTGTTAAAGGCAATATACGTTAAGATAGCCACGAAAAGAGAAAAGGCAGCAATAGTAAGAAAGAGTATAGACATAGGATCTGAAAAGGCTATGTCTACATACTTTACTAGCTTGAGGGATAGAGCATGATTAAGGGATTTAAATTTATCTAAATCATAGAGAAGTCTTCCCATTACTGTTTTAACAGTTACTACTTCAGGCGCTGTGAGAACTAAGCTTGCTTCTCGAATCAGAGAAACTATTTTTCTACCACCCAGATAAAGTAAAAACTCTGTGTTAATAATAACACCCAGTGCATTTGCTAATGTAGAGAACATAAAAAAGCAAGCATAAGTTCTACGGAGTTCTGTTGGTTTAATAGATTTAGCCACTACAGCATAAGCAGAAGAAATGACTAAGCCAAGTCCAATACCCAACGGTATAAAAGCAGTTACGATGTAGAGTACTGTGCTATGGCTATCTAGCCGTGAAAATAGGACTCCCCCAAGAATTAAAAAGAAAAGCCCTCCTACGATGGGTAAACGGGGACCCATTTTTTTGGATAAGAAGGCACCAAAAGGAGAAATTATTCCCATAGGAGCTGTTAAGGCTGCTAATACGATGCTTATATAAAGAGGCTTATAACCA
>JAJRRM010000016.1 GCA_024279475.1 Alphaproteobacteria bacterium
ATGAGGAAAAAAGTTTTTCATCTCTGTATATAGTTGCGCTGCTAAAGTTTTGTTCGGTGCTAAAATAATAGTTGGGCGTTGAAGGCGCTGAATTAAATTTGCAACAGTAAATGTTTTCCCCGACCCTGTAACACCCAATAAAACTTGATTTTTCTCTCCTTTTGAAAATGCTTTTACCAATTTTTCTATTGCCTGTGGCTGATCTCCTGTTGGCTGAAAATCAGAAACAATTTCAAATGGATGCTCTTTAGATCGTTGAATTTTATTGTTCTTAAGAACTGATGGAAAGGAATGTTTTTCTTTTGTCATAAGAGTGGCAGTGTAGCAGAAGAAAGAACTTAATGCTTTAAAAAATCTCTGTTTTAGAAACTGCTTTTCTAGACAATCCCCTAAAATTAAAAGGATAATAATTCAAATACATAAGCAGCATGATATATTAAAATTCCATAAATTAATTAAAATAGAAAGCACCTTTTGGCAAAGATTTTAAGTATTAAGGTAAAATTTCACCATCTCTATCTCAACAAATATTTCTATAAAACTAATGGAGTTAAAAGTCTAAAAGCATACGCTCTGGATCTTCTATATATTTTTTTACCTGTATAAGAAATGTAACGGCCTCCTTACCATCAACAAGTCGATGATCATAGCTAAGTGCCACATACATCATAGGGCGAATTTCTACTTTATTTTCTATAGCTACTGGGCGATTTTGAATGTTATGCAAACCAATAATTCCCGTTTGTGGTGGATTTATAATTGGTGTTGAAAGCATAGATCCATAAATACCACCGTTGGAAATGGTAAAGGTACCTCCCTGTATATCCTCAATAGCTAGTTTTCCCTCTCGTGCTCGTTGTGCCTTTTCTTTTAGTAGTCTCTCTATGTCTGCCATAGAGAGTTGATCTGCATTATTTATAACAGGTACAACAAGTCCTTTCTCTGTACCTACAGCAATACCTATATTATAAAAATACTTATATACAATTTCTTTTCCATCTATTTCTGCATTAAGAGCGGGTATCTCTTTTAGAGTATGTACAACAGCATGAGTAAACATAGACATAAACCCTAGCTTCACGCCATGCTTTTTTTCAAATAATTCTTTATATTTTTTCCGCATAGCCATGGAAGCTGTCATATCAATCTCGTTGAACGTCGTAAGCATTACAGCTGTATTTTGAGATGCTTTTAACCGCTCTGCTATACGCTGTCGTAAAATAGACATAGGTAGGCGCTCTTCTCTACCCTGTTTATCTTTTTGTGACGGCGACACAGGTGCATCTACTGGTGTTTGAAGTTCTTCTATTGTCTGCATAGCCTCTAATATGTCCGATTTTTTTAACCTTCCTTCTTTTCCAGATGCTTTTATTTCCCTAGTTTCTATTCCTTTTTCTCTCACTATTTTTCTTACTGAGGGCCCTGATTTTTCCACACGAAAATCAGAGGATGCTGCTCTCTTTTTTTCTACTAAAATCTGAGCAGACATCTTTTTTCCTTTTTTTATATCCTTAGTAGTTGTCAGGCCTCCTTCCTTCACTACCCCCAGCACTTGCCCTATATTCACCACTTCACCTTCATGAAAAGCATGGTTCATTAGCACGCCATCACAAGGAGACATGACTTCCAGTGTTACCTTATCTGTCTCCAATTCAATGATAGGTTCATCTTTCTTTACAGTCTCCCCTTTTTTCTTCAGCCACGATGCAATAATTGCCTCTACTATAGATTCTCCTAGATCAGGTACTTTTATTTCTATTTTTTTTGCCATAATTATCTTGTCCTAATTTGCTAAATTTTTATATTTTCATGTAGTTATCTAAAACTCCTGTGAGAGTCTGTTGAACAATTTTTCTTTGTTCCATAAGGTGCTTCTTTAGCATGCTTGTAGCTGTAGCTGCAGCGCCTTTTCTTCCCACAAAAGAAGGGCGTGGATTTGAAAATTTTAAGCTAGCTAAAACATTTTCGATACGGCGGTCCATAAAATACCAAGCACCCATATTTTGTGGCTCTTCTTGGCTCCAAATTACAGTTGCTTCTCTATTGTATTTTTTTAAAACTGTCTGCATACATTCTTCTGGAAATGGATACAACTGTTCTATCCGAATTAAAGCAACAGTATTCAAATCCCTCTCTCTTCTCTCTTCTAGCAAATCATAGTAAATTTTACCTGAACAAAAAATAATTCTTTTTACTTTACCAGGATTAATGAATTCGCTAGTTTCATCAATTATTAACTGCATTTGTTTATTGGTACCAAAATCTATCAAATCAGATATACATACTTTTGATCTCAACAAAGACTTTGGCGTAAAAACAATCAAGGGCTTTCTAAAACAACGATGTAATTGACGGCGCAACACATGAAAATAGTTTGCTGGTGTCGTGCAGTTTACAACCTGCATATTTTCCTCAGCACACAACTGTAAGTAACGCTCTATACGAGCTGAAGAATGCTCTGCTCCTTGCCCCTCATACCCATGTGGAAGCAAAAGAACTAGTCCCCCCATACGCATCCATTTGCTTTCTCCTGAAGATAGAAACTGATCTATAATTACCTGTGCACCATTAGAAAAATCTCCAAACTGTGCCTCCCATAAAACCAATGTCTGTGGATCTACTATACTATAACCATATTCAAATCCTAAAATAGATGCTTCTGCTAAAGGACTGTCCACAATTTCAAAAGAACCTTGTTCTTTTTTTATATGCTGTAGAGAGATGTAAGGATTATTATTCTCTTGATCATATAAAACAGCATGCCGCTGAGAAAATGTACCTCTACCACTGTCTTGACCACTAAAGCGTATGCTATTTTTTTCTGCTAATAGTGTCCCAAAAGCTAAAGCTTCTGCTGTAGACCAATCAATTGCTTTACCTGAGTCAATCCTTTTTTTTCGTGTCTGCAAAAATCGCTGAATCTTTGAATGCGGCATAAAATCCTTTGGTAATTTTACAAGATTATTTCCAATTTCTTTTAAAATTTTCAGCGGTACTCCCGTCTTTCCCAGACTTTGATTTTCCTCATTATTATAAAATTCTATCTTTTTCCATCTACCTTTAAGACCCTTTATTATTTTTTTCTTATATACAACACTAAGTTCAAATTTTTTAGATAAAACTGCTTTATAAGAATTTTCATTTTTCTCAGTATCTTCTAATATCACTACACCTTCTTTTATGAGCTTTTCTCTATATAGTGAGTATACTGTTGGATGGTTTTTTATGGCCTTATACATCAATGGTTGGGTGAACATTGGTTCATCCCCTTCGTTGTGCCCATGTCGACGGTAGCAATACATATCTATAACAATATCTTTTGAAAATTTATGTCGAAATTCTGCTGCTAAAGATGCAACATAACTTACGGCTTCTGGATCATCTCCATTTACATGAAATATAGGTGCTTGAATTGTTTTCGCTAAGTCTGAACAATACGGTGAAGAACGCGAGTGAATAGGTGACGTGGTAAATCCAATCTGATTGTTAATAATAACATGGATAGTTCCACCTGTTTTATACCCCTTTAGCTGCGATAAATCTAAGCTTTCAGCTACGAGTCCTTGCCCAGAAAAAGCAGCATCTCCATGAATAAGAATCCCCATTACTTGTAGCCGGGAGGTATCATTCTGTGCATCCTGTTCTGCTCTTACTCTTCCTAAAACAACAGGGTTAACTGCCTCTAAATGTGACGGGTTAGATATGAGTGATAAATGTATTTTTTTTCCTGCTATATAGCGAGTTGAAGAGCCCCCTATATGATATTTTACATCTCCATCTCCATACGTACTAGCTAGGTGAGAAGCATTACTCTGAAACTTGTTAAAAATAGACTCTAGAGGTTTTTCTAAGGTGTTAGCTAATACATTTAAACGTCCTCTGTGAGCCATGCCTAAAACAATGCTCTTAACACCTAGTCCTGAAGATCTTTCAATAATTGTATTTAAACAAGGAATAAAACTCTCTCCTCCATCAAGCCCAAACCTCTTTGTTCCTGGATATTTAATATTTAAAAATTTTTCAAAGAATTCTGCACGCATCAAGTTATCCAATATACTCATCCTTGAAGAAGCACTTAGCTTTCTATAAACAAGATTTTCTACTTTATCCTGAATCCAAGATTTTTGACCTCCATCTTGTATATGCATGAACTCCACACCTACTGTACCACTGTAAATTTCTTTTAACATTTGCAGTATCTCGCGCATTGTGACTTCTTTTCGCCCCAATACATTATCTATATAAATATTCCTATCTCTATCTTTTTCCCTAAATCCATATTTTTTAGGTTCTAGCTCTGTAAATTCCTTTTTCTCCTTAAGCTTTAAAGGATCTAGATTTGCATACAAATGACCTCGCACACGATAGGCGCGAATAAGCATTAAAGCCCTTATTGAATCTAATACTTCTCGTGATACGCCTTCTTGTCTTTCTAAAAAATAAGAATTTTTTTCTTTAAAAGTGCTCGGTGTAGACAGATACCCTTCTTTGTTAGGATCAATTTCTAAAAAAAAAATTTTCCAAGAATCCGGCAAAGCTACGTCACCCATTAAATACATCTTATACAAAGATTCTATATAACTAGCCTGGGGTCCAAATAGAAATTCAGTTTTTTCAAAAGCTTTTTTTATAGACATCATATTTTTTATCATTTTTTTCTTAGAAATAACTGCCCCTCATATTAACAGTTTAAAATAGAACTTCTACAAATAAAATAAAATAAAGTAAAAAATAAAAAAGGAATGAATATAAAAATGGTTTGTTTTAAATAAACTTTACTCGCAGATTCTTAATTTTTTACTAGACAAAAGTGCAACTGCTGGTCTAGCGTTTATAAAGACCCTCTGTATAAATTAACACCATGCAAAGATACATGTTAACAACAACCGATATACGATCTGCTTTTATAGAATATTTTGTGCAACATAGTCACGAAGTTATTGAGTCAAGCTCTCTTATTCCACGCAACGACCCCACTCTTCTTTTCACAACTGCTGGCATGGTACAATTTAAAGATGTTTTCACGGGCAAGGATATTCGTGCCAACAATAGAGCAGTTACATCCCAAAAATGTGTGCGAGCAGGTGGAAAACATAATGACTTAGAGCAAGTTGGCTATACTGCTCGCCATCATACTTTTTTTGAGATGCTTGGTAATTTTTCCTTTGGCGATTATTTTAAAGACCTAGCTATTGAGTTTTCTTGGAAATTCATAACCCAAGAAATGGGAATTAATAAAAGCAAACTACTTGTTACCGTTTATGCTGAAGATGAAGAAACAATAGCTCTGTGGAAAAAAATAGCAAACCTTCCTGAAGAAAAAATTATCCGTATCTCCAACTCTGATAATTTTTGGTCTATGGGTGACACTGGGCCCTGTGGCCCTTGCACAGAAATTTTTTATGATCATGGCAGCCACATTTCAGGGGGACCTCCTGGTTCTCCTGATGAAGATGGCGACCGATTTGTAGAAATCTGGAACCTTGTTTTCATGCAGTATGAAAAATTTTCTACAGGTGACCGCATAAATTTACCAAGACCTTCTGTGGATACAGGCATGAGCCTAGAACGGCTAACAGCCGTCTTACAAGGCGTCTCAAACAACTATGATATTGATCTATTCCAAAGCATTATTTATAGCGCTGCTGAGATAGCACAAGTGGATCCCTTAAAAGCTTACAAAATCCCTTTACGCATTATTGCCGATCACTTGCGCGCCTCGTGCTTCTTAATTGCTGATGGTGTTCTTCCTTCTCACGAAGGCCGCGGCTATGTATTGCGTCGCATTATGCGTAGAGCTATGCGTCATGCTCATGACATGATGCCTAATGACCTATTAATGCATAAACTTGTCCCTACACTTTCCTCTCTTATGGGTGGTGTTTTTCCTGAACTAAATAGAGCTGAAGCCCTAATTCAAGAAACGCTAAAGTCAGAAGAAGAACGCTTCCGTGAAACACTAGGTCGTGGGCTTAAACTGCTTAAAGCAGAAACAAAATCTTTTTCTAAAGGAGCTACTCTTTCAGGAGATGTCGCTTTCAAGCTTTATGATACATTTGGCTTTCCTTTAGACTTAACACAAGATATCTTGAAAAAATCTGATATAAACGTTGATAAAGCTGGTTTTAATACAGCTATGAGTAAGCAAAAATCCCGAGCAAGGGCAGCTTGGAAAGGCTCTGGAGAACACACTACTGATACGCTGTGGTACGAACTTCGCGATAAATTTGGCCTATCTGATTTCACTGGTTATAAAATGCTTCAAAGTGAAGGGTTTATTCATGCTTTAATAAAAAATAAAAAATCTGTCGAGCAGCTTTCTATAGGAGATGAAGGTTGGTTGCTTGCAAATCAAACACCTTTTTATGGAGAGTCCGGTGGTCAATCTGGCGACAGAGGCATAATTGAGACAGAAAATGGCGATCTTCTTCTTGTTCTTGATACTAAAAAGTTTTTAGGTAATCTGACTGTCCATAAAGTAAAAGTAGAAAAAGGTATCTTTAAAACAACGGATCTTATTATATTAAAAGTGGATAAAGAACGCCGAGATAAGCTACGAGCAAACCACTCAGCGACACATCTATTGCATGAGTCCTTACGCCGCCGCTTAGGTAAACATATCATGCAAAAAGGATCTTTGGTAGAAGCTGCTAAATTGCGATTTGATTTTTCCCATGCAGGAGCTTTGCTTGACATAGATATAGATGCTATAGAACAAGAAATTAATAAACAAATACGTAAAAATTACTCCGTATCAACAGTCATTATGTCCCCTAAAAAAGCTATTGAAGCTGGTGCCATAGCCTTATTTAATGAAAAATATGATGACCAAGTTCGTATGGTAAGCATGGGTAAAACTGACAAAAAAAAATATTCTATTGAACTCTGCGGTGGAACACATGTTAATTATACTGGAGACATTGGTTTTTTTAAAATTATTAGTGATACTTCCATAGCTGCAGGCGTTCGACGTATAGAAGCTGCTACTGGTGCGAGCGCTCTTCACCATGTGCAAGAGAGTTGTAAGTATCTCCAAAAAACAATCCACCTCCTTAACGTAAAGCCTGCGCATATAGCTGAAAAAATAGCCTCTTTTCAAAGTATGTTGAAAGAAAAAAATAAAGAAATTAAAAAAAATAAACAAAAATCTTTATCAGACACTACGGATATGCTACAAGAGATACTGATTGGATCTATAGTTTTGTATACTCAGCAGATGAAAGATGTTTCTCCTAAAGACTTAAAAGGGATCGTAGATACACTGAAAACTAAATACAATACTGCTGTAATAGCTTTGTTCAGTGAAATGGGTGAAAAAGTTATTTGCGTAATAGGCGTTGGCAGAAACCTTATACCCGTACTCAATGCCATCGAGCTCATACGAGAAATTACGCCAACACTTGGGGGCACAGGCGGTGGAGGTCGCCCTGATCTCGCTCAAGGAGGAGGGTCTAATGGATCAAAAATAGTAGCTGCATCCAATCTCTTACAAAAAACCATCAAAAAGCAAACCAATAGCATGTTATCTACGCATGCAAAACAGTAGAAAAAGAAGAATACCCCTAATGTCTATAAATCAAATAACAGGGAATACAAAATATGTCTAAACAAGATTTCAGACCAGAAACTCAGTCTGCACCCGATAAACCTTATATTTCTCCGGATGAAAACCTCCCAGAAATAACAGTAAAAGCACTTATTCTTGGTATTTTTCTCGCTGTAGTTTTAGCTTCCTCTAATGCTTATCTTGGTTTGAAAATTGGTCAAACAGTCTCAGCTTGCATTCCTGCAGCTGTTATATCTATGTCTATTCTTCGTTTTTTTAAAAATTCAAATGTATTGGAAAACAACCTTGTGCAAACCATTGCTTCAGCAGGTGAAGTAATCGCTGCAGGCATTATATTCACACTTCCAGCTCTAGTTCTTATGGGCTTCTGGAAAGGCTTTCCTTATCTACAAACGACCGCTATTGCTGCCATTGGTGGTATACTAGGTGTTATTTTCTCTATTCCTCTACGTAGAGCCCTTATTGTTGAAGCCCGCCTTAAATTTCCTGAAGGTGTTGCAACAGCAGAAGTTCTTAAAGCTGGTGATATGGCTAGCAAAAAAGATTCTGGAACTGCTAACATAAGTACTAAATTACTCTTAACTGGCGGTCTTATGGCTGCTTTTATTAAAGTGCTTCAATCAGGTTTTCAAATAATTGGCGAAGAAGTTGTTCAGTGGGTTAAGGTAGGTTCCTCTATTGCCGGTTTTGGTAGTGGCTTGTCTCCTGTTATAATTTCCGCTGGATATATTGTTGGTATTCGTATTGGTATATGCCTCTTTATTGGAGCAACCTTAACATGGGTTATTATTCTACCTATCGTTAGCAGTATCTATGGCCTCCCTGATGCTGAATCCATTAGCTCTTCTGCCATGACTATATGGTCAACAAAATTACGCTATATTGGTGTTGGTAGTATGATCGTTGGAGGTGTCTGGGCTCTTATCTCTCTTATGAAGCCTATTTCAGCAAGCATTAAAACATCCCTTCAAGCTTTGAAAGATTCTCATAAAGAATCAAGTACAAAAATTGTACGCACAGAACATGATATCCCAATGACATGGATAATTGGTAGCACTGTCTCTCTTTCTATCCCTATTGCTATCCTTTTCGCTTATGTAATGGATGAAAATAGTATGCCTGTAACACCCCTTTTATTCTGGTCAGCTACAGCCTTTGTCACTCTATTTTCTCTTGTTGCAGGGTTTGTCTGTTCCTCAATTGCTGGCTATATGGCAGGTATTGTTGGATCATCTTCTAACCCTTTGTCGGGTGTAGCTATTGCAGCTATCTTAGCTGTATCTCTGGTTCTTTTAGCTATCTTAAGCACTCAAATTGACTTCTCTATAAACAAGGATGATGCTTTAAGTGCTGCAGCTATTTCTGTTATTATTGCTGCCATAGTTGCAACAGCAGCAGCAGTTGGCAATGACAACTTGCAAGACCTAAAAGCAGGCCATATGCTAGGTGCTACACCTTGGAAGCAAGAAACAATGTTAATAGTTGGTGCCGTCGCTGGTGCACTCGCAATTGCGCCTATCTTAAGCCTTCTTTATGAAGCATACGGTATAGGAGGATCTTTTCCTCGCGAAGGTATGGACCCAGCCCAGTCTCTTTCTGCTCCACAAGCCACTCTTATGGCATCTGTTGCAAAAGGTGTTTTTCTTGGCGGCCTTCCTTGGAATTTTATTTTAATTGGTATGGCTATTGGTGTTTCCATTATTATCTTAAATGCCTTTCTTAAGTCATCAGGTAGCACTTGGAACTTTCCTGTTCTTGCTGTCGCTCTCGGCTTATACCTCCCTATCTATGTAACTATAGCTTTTTTCATAGGAACAATTCTAAAAGAAATAACCACAAAAGCTATTAGGAGAAAACAAAAAAAGAAAGAAATGTCTGCTTTAGATGCCGAGGTAGCAGATAGACGAGGGATGCTATTTGCCTCTGGTGCTATTGCTGGTGAATCTTTAATGGGCGTTGCTCTTTCTGTACCGTTTGCTCTCTATCAAACTACTAACGTTTTTGCCATTAATCTTGATATAAATCCTGATATTATTACGCTTGCTGGTGTGATAGTAATTATAGCCTTCTTGAGGTATTTTTTCAAAATTTCAACTAAAGCGTATTAATTTTAAGCCCCTCTCTCTTTAAGGGAAGAGATGGGAGTTGAGGAGGTTAAATAGAATGAAAAAAGAAAAAGAATTACACTATCGTTTTATTAGTTGTAGAAAAAAAATATCCAGTTTTTGCTATATGCTAGATCAAGGAGTTCTACCAGATTTTAAACCTTTTGAACCTCTTCTTATTCAACTAGCAGAAGATGTTAAACTATTTACAAAAAATGATCCAAAAAACAAGTTCTACAAAGAATTCCAAGAAATTTTAAAAAATCTAGAAGATATTTTATCAAGATTACGGCTCCACAGCGGTAGTATAAAAACATCTTCTTCTCCGGACTTACGGGTACTTCACTAATGTCTTTTGACTCCTAGTAACGTCTTTTGAGTTAAAGTATCCAACTCAGATGTGCAATTGCTTGGGATAAAATGACGTTGAAAAGCCAATAAAATATCTTTAAATAAATACGCCCTATTACCCAAGCTATTATAACCAATAGCTTTCAGTATTTCTTTAGCCTCCTGCTCTGATACCTGAGAAAAAGAGCTATTTTTTTCCTCTGTATTGAAACCAAAACCAGAATCACTTAACCATTTCCAAGGAAATTTTACTCCTGGATCTTCTTTTCTATGAGGTGAAACATCACTATGGCCCCATACATTTTGAGAATTTATCTTATGCTTTTTACATAGATTTTTCAATAAACCAACCAGCGTTTCTAGTTGTTTTCTTGTATATTCATCCCAAGCATTATCTAACTCAATACCTATAGACCTATCATTGATATCGTCATTTCCTTTCCAGCAGGATTTTCCAGCATGCCACGCACAATACTCATCATCTACTAACTTATATCCCTCTCCTGACTTATGTATAAAGTAATGAGCACTTACCCCAGAATTTTTATCGCATAACCTCTCCAGAGCTTCTTCTGCATTTTTCATTTGTGTAGCATGAATCAAAATCATAGATGGTTTAATATTATTAAGTCTATCATTATAGTTAGAAGACTTTTTTTCTATAAATGATTTCATTTAATTACTCTATTTATCCTATCGTTACTAAAAGTCCATCTAAAGAAAGCGTCCCTGTTGCATTAACTGTACAAGCTGCTCCTGCTTCTATGGATATTTCTCCACTTGCATTTGCAGTAATGCTAGTCGTTGCTTTTAGAGAAATATCCGTTCCAGCATCAGCACTAATACCCATCGTTGAGGAGAGAGAAATACTCTCACTAGCATTAACTTTAACATCTTCACCAGCAGACATACTTATGCCTTCAGTCGCAACAATCTTAGTATCTGTGCCTGTATTAACTGAAAGAGACTCCCCCACCTTAATACTACATTCTTCAGTTACTTCTATACTACAGCTTGTTCCTGCTGTAACATTAACATTTTTATCTGCTTCCATTACAATACCCTTGCCTGCTTTCATGCTAATTTGTCCATCAACATTTATAGAAAGATTTCCTCCCACAGTTAGCGAATAATCCTTAGTAATTTCATGAGTTAGTTTCCCTTTAATGTTTTTTGTCTCATTACCCTCTAATAACTTTATATCTACATTACCTTTATCTATTTTAATTTTATGATCACCTGTCTCTATTTCAAGCAAGTCATCTCCCTCAAGTATATGCACAGAACAATTTCCACGTACTATTTCAATAAGATGATTTCCTGTTCCTTCTCCTTCTGCCTGAAGATATATAAACCGTGATCCACGGTTTATAACAAGAGTATCATTCCCTGAAGATTGTTGACTACCACTCTTTCCTGCAGAACTAGCTTTTTCAGCTTGTTTTTTAGCCTCTTCTAAACCTGTTTTTTCTTGCTCTCGTGCTTTACTCTCTATAGATTTTTCACTATCTACTTCTTTTTGTGATTCAGCGTTTTCGCTGTTTCCTGAAGAACTTTCATCTCCTTCACTCACAGTAGAAGAGTTTTCTTCAGAAGTTTCCCCTTGAACTAAAACTGTTCTATTTCCCTTCTTAACAGTATAAATCTCATCCCCTTCTTGAACAAGCTGAGTAAAAGCATTTAGAACTTCAATATTCATGTCCCTCTGGGCATGCATGAAGATTTCTTCGCTATCTTTCTTATCATTAAAACGAAGTTCATTAAACCCCTTGCCACCTTTTGATGTATTAGACTTAATTGTAGACATAGTTGGCATGTCTGGTAAATATGGCGGCATATGATCACCGTTATAAACACTTCCTGTAATAAGGGGGCAGTCAGGATCTCCATTTAAAAAAGAAACAACAACCTCCTGATTGCATCTTGGCATAAAAAGCATGCCCCAATTTTTTCCTGCCCATCCTTGTGCTACACGAATCCAACAGGAAGATTTTTCATCTTCGCAACTACTTGGATCCCAATGAAATTTAACCTTCACTCGACCATATTTATCTACCCAAATTTCTTCCCCTTTTTTACCTGTAACAATAGCTGTTTGCGCTCCAAAAATTTTAGGCTTTTCTGTTTTTTGAGAAGGATGATAGTTTATATCTGCAGAAAAAGCATCAAATTCATTATAGTATACATACTTATCCTCTTCTGGATTTAACTCTATATGGTGATACACTCTTTGTAGAACGTACTCTTTATTAAAATCTGAATTAGGGTGATTTTCTAACTTAAATTTATGACCAGCTGAAAAATCAGATACAGTAGAAGCTCCTTGCATAAGTTTACTCACTTGATCTAAGGTTCCTAACCTAAGTTTAGCTAAACTTTCACCTTCTGCGTATTTTTTATACCCACCTGGGTATTTTGAAATAGAGCCCCCTTTTGCTGTATCTTTTTCCTTATGCACTTTTAATTTTGATCTAGGTTGCTCAAAATTATAGTCATTCAATTCTGCTTCTTTTGGGGTAAACTGCTCCGAAAATGAGCAGCCATAAATCACATTATAGATAGGTGAGGTCGACTCTGTACGCACCAAAGATACACTTTGTGTATTTTTACAATCTGCATAAGCACTCTTACTATCCCCAGCAACCATTTCATGTTTGCTCTCAGAAAACTCAAAAAAATAATAAATGCCTGCATTTTCCAATAATCTTGATACAAAATTGAATAGACTTTCATCATATTGAACACAATAAAGTTTTGAAGCACTCCCACACTCGTTACTTTTGTTTTTAAACTGAACATTATTTTTATTCAACACTTTCTTAACAATATCATTGATACTTTTTTCTTGATAAATTTGAAAACCATTAGTGAACTTCAATTTCCAAAAATCTGGAAAAATTTTCGCTGTGTAAATAGTAGGGGTTTTCTTTTTATTTGATGCTTTTTGCTGCAAGAAAGTATAGCTATCTCCTTGTGAAACCTGACCTACAACACCATTAAAATATCTTTTCTTCTTGTTAATTTTAACTGTTATTGTTACGGTCTCTCCCACTAGTTCATTTAAGTTAAGACTAGAATCATACGCATACATTTCCAACTGAAATTCAAACGGCTTTGATATAGCCTCATATCCTTCAAGTTTAGTAATAATGAGCTTATCATCACCCCAAGGTGATGTCATAGAGATAAAAACATTTTTTTCTGTTTTTAAAACCGTTTGTGTGTCTGAAATAATGACTCTCCTCTTTTTATTTTTATATACTCATAGTAGGCAAAATAGAAAGGATATCAACTATTGTTTTTCTTTTAATATGCTAACTTTTTACAGTTCACTTGCACTTGTTTATCATCTTCCTTAAATGGTTTAGCATGCATCCATGTAGTATATCCAAGACAAAACTTACTTCCTAATTTTACCTTTGGCACGGTTTTTTTATTAATAATAAATTTTACCCTTATATTGCATAGATCCCCTATATACATATATATCAAATCACAAAATGAATTATATCTACCACCTGAGGGTAAAAAAGTTAGAAAAGTTTTATAATCTACAGCCCCTAAATGTATATTCATCCCCGCATTTTGGTCCCATACCTTTGTACCCAGCACAACTGTCTTTCCCAATGTATTAAATATATTCTTTGTAGAAGATAAGCGGCTCCACTCAGAATCTTGAGCCTGCACCCACTCACCACAAAATTGCTCAACAACTATAGGAATTTTAAAATACATACTCAAAATCTTTTTTAAACCATATGCCGAATGTGCACTTGTCCAAAAATATGAAGAATATCCCAAAAGAGCTCTATCAGAAACATCTAATCTGTTCTTAAATGAACTTATGTCCTGATAAATACCTGATATAGAAGAGAGCACCTTGCCAAACATAGTGTTTTCTAAGTTAGTGCTAGCTAGTTCAACTCGAAATTTTTTATGTATTCGGTAAAGTAAGCTTGAAAACCGATGATTAAATATATCTAAAAAATCTTTAGTAGCTGTATCTTCCCAGCGATTTTGCTGATAAAAGCGATAAGCATATGGCGTAGGAAGTGGTTTTGAAATACCAGCCAACCCTAAAAAATTAATAGACAACTGTGGCTTGCCCTCCATAGGCACTGTCCTATTAGCTGGTAGAAAACTGTGTAAATCTGCCGTAGCAAAAGAAAAACTAATTCGGCTACAAATACGCAATGCCTCTTTTGAAGGGTCGCTTCCCTCCCCTAAAGAAACACAACCAGGTGTGAAACTCTCTATAAGCCTCACCACCTGATGAAAATCAAAAGTATAAACTTCTTCAAATAGCTGATCCCTTAAGCTATTTGTACGCTCCCTTCTAGAGCCGGCCACTGCACACATATCTCATCTGTTCCTCGTTTTTTTACACTAAGTTGCACAAATGTATTAAACCCTACATATAATTTAAAGAAATGCTGCAAAACCGCCGTCATTAGAAATGGATTGTATTCTTCTGAGTAATTATCTTGAACAATGATCTCCACACCTTGTCCTTTAACAAACCCACGCCAAGCATCTTGACCAAACCTGCGAACTACAGGGAATGTACGCATAGATAGCATTGTATCTATGTAAGGAGACATTTCAAAACCTGAAAGTTGCGTGTGTACTAATAGCATTTCTTTTAAAGCATTTAAAGATTTTGGGTCACTAGAAAAAGAAAGCTTATTTAAGGCCATTTGAGTAATTAATTTCCAGCCATAAGCACCCTCGTTTTCTGGGTATATAGGCATCGTAGGTGCATCTAAACATACTATATCTCCTAATGAAGCCATTTCTTCAATATTCAAAAGCGTATTACCTATAATTTGTGCAGCTAACTCCCTATTTGTACATAGAGTATCTACATAAACCGTCTCTGTTCCTAAAGTAGCCGGCTTAAGATCGAGAGTTACAAAACCAAGCTGAACTCTCGTCCCAGGCATATTCAATACATTAGATGATGTACGACGGGAAGTCCAAAAAAGTTTTTGATTGTTTTGTATTTCCTTATCTGAAAAAAAGAAATATGGAGCATGATAGGATGTATTCCCTGTATCTGGGTCAAAGCTATGCACAGAAAGAATAGTATGCACCTCTTGTGTCATTTCATCTCGAATATTGCTAATAAGCGGATATTCACTCTGACGATGATTTAAAGAAATAGGTTCCGCTAAAGTCTTAAAAATATTAACTATTGGCGTGCAACCATATAAAACGTTTCCTTTATCTACACTAAACCCCTGTGATAAACTTTCCGCATTAATACCAATTAACAGATCAACTGTTTCCTCTTTTGCAAAAGAAGTGAAATCCAAACCATTTACATCAAAAAAGAAGTACTTAGATGGAAAGCTAAAAAATTCCTGAATCAAGCGATATGCATCATGCAGTAATTCTGTTGTAGGTAATACAGATTCTTCTGTTTTAAACCCCACCATTCCCAAAGAAGATTGCGGCAGAATAATTGGCTGCATTGAGGTATCCTTTGCCAGAGCAATTAGCTGACTAGAACGAAACAAAGCCTCCAATAATACCTGCCTTTTATCCATACTCCCCTGAATGTAAAAGCGTAAGGTATTCATATTCAGACTGCCAAATGGCAGCGACAATGATTTCAAACGAATGCGTAAAATTTTTGAGGAAATTTGATCGATTTGTGTTGGGCTAAAAGTATATGCACTAGATGGCAAAATAGACACATCATCAATAACAATAGGCCATAGATCCATAGCATAACAAGTCTGAAACCGACACGTAACCCCTCCTTCTGCCTGAGTAAAAAGAGAGGTTTCTTTTGGTATTTTTTTTGCTGTTGTAGTAGAACTAGCCAACTCTGGACTTACTTGGAATTGCGCCACGGACATAGATGGTATAGGAGAAACGTACTGCGGATAAAGAACACTAAGTAAAGATGTTGTGATGCGTGGAAATTCATCCTCAATTTCACGGTTTAATTTACTTGATACATAAGCAAAACTTTCCACTAATCGTGCAACATGGGGATCTGTTATATTATCACTAGTGAGTTCTAATCGTCGTGCCACCTTAGGATACTGCTGTGCAAATAAGGTAGACATATACTTAATATATTCCATTTCCTGTTGGAAATATTCAAGATCTTGATTTATTTTACTTAGAGTCATTGTTCTATTCGACTATTTTTTCTTCTTATATAAAAGTAGTATACTAGAGTTTATAAAATAAAACAAAGGTTGAAGGTACCGTTTATACAGATTTATGTCAGAGTAATCTAAACATATAAATAATTAGGCTCTCCACTCTTGAAAAATATGCTTATTAAAACTGCCTTCGCGATATCTATATTTAATCAATACTCTATAGGCTATTATAGAGGTCTATATTTTTTACCCCAATTGTCCTCTTTCTGAGAATTGAAAAATATGATACTAAATGGTATTCATAGTCTACAAGAAGAGGCCACATGTCTACTACGTCCAAAGAAAAAATTTACCTCATTGATGGCTCTGGATATATCTTCCGAGCATATCATGCTCTGCCACCACTTTTACGCCCTGACGGCACACCAGTGGGAGCTGTGTATGGCTTTACAAATATGCTCTTTCGCCTATGGAAAACAATAAAAAACCATCCTTTACTTGTCGTTTTTGATGCTTCACGCTCTACATTTCGCCAAGATATTTACCCAGAATATAAAGCAAACCGAGGAGAAACACCAGAAGATCTTATCCCTCAGTTCTCTATCATCAGAGAAGCTTGCAACGCCTTTGGCCTTCCTTATGTGGAGGATAAAAGATTTGAAGCAGATGATCTCATTGCTAGTTATGCCAAAGCGTATACTAATATAGATAAAAATGTAGTTATTATCTCCTCTGATAAAGACCTTATGCAGTTAGTAAGTAAGACTGTTTCTATGTATGATCCTATGAAAAATAAGCCTATTACTCCTAGTGAAGTAGTAGAGAAATTTGGTGTTCCCCCATCAAAGGTAATTGATGTTCAGGCCTTGGCTGGAGACAGTGCAGACAATATCCCTGGAGTTCCAGGAATTGGTGTTAAAACGGCGGCTTTACTAATCCATGAGTTTGGAAGCTTAGAAGCACTCTTAGACCAAGCTCATACAATTCCTCAAACAAAACGCCGTGAAAAGCTTATGAGTAATAGAGAATCTGCAGAAATTTCTAAGAGGCTTGTTACTTTATGTGATACAGTTCCTCTCCCTATAAACATCAATGAGCTGCTTCCTATTGAAGACCTTCTAACAGAAAGAGCACAAAAATTTTTGCAAAAACAAAATTTCACAACCCTTATTAAAAGATTTGGCTTTGAAGAAAAAAAAGATTCTATTAAATCAACACCTCTTTTATCTAACAAAACTAGTAACTCTCTAGAAAAAATAACCGTAGATTCTCTTGCGGATGTTTCTCAAAAAAGCATAAAATTTGATGTAGAAATCATTATTTCTAAGCAGAAATTAGAGTTGTGGGGAAAAGATATTCACTATGCTGGGCAGGTAGCTATAGATACAGAAACTACTGGCCTTGACACTCAAAAAGCAGAACTTGTAGGTATTTCTCTATCCATTCCTGGAAAAAATAAAGCAGCTTATATTCCTCTTCTGCATAAAATAGATCTATTGGATAAATCCGCCCATAATCAATTACCTTTAGATCAAGTTCAATCTGTTCTCGCTCCTATTTTTTGTAACCCCAGTATTTTGAAAATTGCCCATAATGTTAAGTATGATCAGCATATTTTAGCTCGTCATAAACTGAAAATTATAGGCTATACAGATACGATGCTTATGTCTTATCTTGCTAGTGGAAATACGCTTAGCAATAGCCTCGACTCCTTAGCAAAGCGTTATTTTAACTATACTATGGCAAGTTTTAAAGACCTAACAAAAAATGGTCGAAAACAAAAAACATTTGATGAGGTGCCCATCAACCAAGCTGCGTTTTATGCCGCTGAAGATGCTTTTATTACATCTCAATTATTTCTCATATTGTTACCTATGCTGCCTACATATAAAGCAACCTCTATCTATGAAAAGCTAGAGCGCCCCCTGATTGACGTACTCTTTACTATGGAAAAAACAGGTATTCTACTAGATATAAAACACTTACAAAATGTGCACCAAGAGCTAGATAAACAAACAAAAGTTCTTGAATCAAGAATTTTTGAAACTGCAACAGTGACTTTTAATCTTGCATCTCCCCAGCAACTAAGCCAAGTTCTTTTTGAAACACTCTCTATCACACCTGTGGGGAAAAGAGGCAAGTCTGGTTCTTATAAAACTAATGCTGAAGTTCTAGAAATACTCAGCACTCAGGGGCATACAATTGCCGATAACATTCTTCGTTGGCGGCAACTAGTAAAACTCCAAAGCACCTATACTTATGCTCTTATAGATCAAGTAAATCCAAAAACAAAACGCGTACATACATCCTATGGTATGGTCACTACCTCAACCGGACGTATTTCTTCCTCTAATCCCAACCTGCAGAATATTCCTATTCGCACAAAAGAAGGGAGACTTATTCGCCAAGCATTCATTTCTCCTAAAGGGTCTTCCCTTCTCTCTTTTGACTACTCCCAAATTGAACTTCGCTTGCTAGCACATGTAGCCAATATAGAACCTCTCATTGAAGCATTTAAAAATGGCTTAGACATTCATGCAAAAACTGCTTCTGAAGTGCTGAACTTGCCTTTAGATCAAATTAGCTCTGATATTCGCCGGCAAGCTAAAGCCATTAATTTTGGTATTATTTATGGTATTAGCGCATTTGGTTTAGGCAAACAGCTAGGAATTCCTGCTAAAGATGCACAATTCTACATGGACGCCTACTTCAAAGCATACCCTGGCATTCAGGCTTATATGCATAAAACAATATCAACAGCTCAAAACCAAGAGTTTGTTACAACACTCTTTGGTCGTCGATGCTATACACCTGATATTAATAACAAAAATCAAAGAATTAAAAAAATGGCCGAACGGCAAGCTATAAATGCTCCACTGCAAGGTACAGCAGCTGATATTATAAAAAAGGCAATGATTCAGATTCATGAGAACCTAGCTTCATCTGACATACCCGCGAAGATGCTTCTTCAAGTCCATGATGAACTCATTTTTGAGGTAAGAAAAGAAAATGAAAAAGAACTTATTTCTTTAGTAAAACCTATTATGGAAAAAGTGATCTCACTAAAAACACCCCTTATTGTAGACTACGGGATTGGCCCCACCTGGGATGATTGCCATTAAATACTCTCCTTCTTTTTTCTCATCTAATTTTATAATTTAAAATAATTCTAAATTAGCTCTATACGCGTGTTTGGTGTAACTATCCCACCTATTTCAGAAATTAATCCTCTTATTTTTATACCCTGAAAAATTTACCTTATAACTCTCTACTATAGGTATTTATACTTATTTAATATAATAAAAAAATCTAGAAATAGCTTCCTTAGAAAACTCGCACTTTCCGATGAGTATCTGTGCAAAATCTGCTGTAATTGAAAATAGGGTTTCTGGAGGGGGAAAAATTTAATCACTTGTAGGAATCTAAAAATATAGATGAATGTCCCTCTAAGCAATAATATCAGGAAGAAGCTGACTCTCCACCTTACTAATTTGCTCTTTTATTTTAAGTTTTTCTTTTTTCATCCGTTGAATTCTAATAAGATCAGGTAACGTTCCACGCAAAAGATCATTGATTTTATCATCTATGTCTTTGTGTTCCATCTGCAATTTTGCAAGTTTATATTTTAGATTATGAAGCTCTGGCATTCACTACCTATATCTACTTTATTTATCCTTTTCACAACTATTTTTCCATTCAAAATATGTTTACTATGCTATATTGGGGCGATGGATGCAAACTTTCATTAAAAAAATAAAATATTTCTTCTTCACTACTAATTAGGACTTCTAAAAAACTATGAAAACTATAGGTATTCTAACAAGCGGCGGTGACTGCGCTGGATTAAATGCTATCATTAGGTCTGTTGTTTACAGAGCTATTCGTGGTTATGGTTGGAAAGTTTTAGGCATAAAAAATGGGGGCCATGGATTAATGCAAGAAACCCCAGACTATATAAAATTGGATGAAACTCTCTGTGGCTATGGTGACGTTCTTTTGCGTTTGGGCGGCACTATTTTAGGCACCACAAATAAAGGAGACCCATTTAATTTTCCTTTACCTAATGGTACATTTGGAGACTCTACTAAAATATTTATTAAAAATTATAAGAATTTAGAGCTTGATGCTCTCATTTGCATTGGTGGAGATGGCAGCCTTAAGATTATGCGAAATTTAGCACAAAAAGGAAATCTAAACATCATAGGCATCCCTAAAACGATTGATAATGATATTGGATGTACAGAAAATTCTATAGGCTATCTTACAGCTGTGGATATAGCAACACAGGCTCTAGATATGCTGCAACCCACAGCAGCTAGCCATGACCGCCTCATGATTCTGGAAGTTATGGGTAGAGATGCTGGACATATTTCCCTTAGTGCAGGGATTTCTGGTGGTGCTGATATAATCCTAATTCCTGAAATAGATTATGACATTCATGTTCTAGCTGAGAAAATACAAAAAACTCGTGAAAAGGGGCGTGGTTTTTCTCTAGCTATCGTAGCTGAATCTGTCAAAACAAAAGAAGGGGGTGCTAAAACTGTAGCAGACCCTGTTACTGGAAAAAAGCGTTTTGGAGGTATTGGTCAGTATATAGCAGATGAACTTCAATTGCTTACTGGCGCTGAATCACGTGTTACTACACTGGGTCATGTGCAACGCGGTGCTCAACCTAATTCACGAGACCGCCTATTTGGTACTGTTTTTGGCACCTATGCTGTAGATTTGATAGCTCAAGGTAAATTTGACACCATGGTAGCCTGGCAAAACCGTTGCGTTCTTAGTGTTCCCCTAGAGGACGCCATCGCACAATACCAGTCAGTTAATCCTGAAGGCACCCTTATAAAAACAGCTCGGGCCCTTGGCATTTGCTTTGGAGATGTCCTTTAGCATAAGGATCTGTAAAGCACATAGAGGACCCTTTCACATAAATTAAAGAACGCCTCTTTTTATACTTAGAAAGAGATGAATCGTAACTTAAAAATCTAAAAATTAGTTTTTTTGATAAGGCCTTCTATATATTTAAGCAATATAGAGAGATTTTTATGTATTTTGAATACAGCGCAGGTATAAAGAGTCTGTTTTTTGTAGATTCTTGCTACTTTATTTAAGTTATAAGCAAGGGTCTTTATTAATTTTTACTCTAAATGTAATAATAATTAAAAACTAGACCCTGGCTGTTGAAGGAAGGCCTTTTCTTCTAGCGTGCTTTTCCTATTCAATATTTTATTTCTATGAGGAAATCTACCAAACTTTTTAATAATATTAAGATGTTGAATAGCCTAGCCTACTGTCATTTTTTCCTCTAGATCTTTAAATAATTTTAAACCGTCTTCTTGATTCTCTAAAAGCTCGCTGTGCATAAATGGCATATAGAGAAACATTCTTTGAGTATTTGTAAGCTCTTTATCCCAGCCTAAACCTATAGCTGTTCTAGCAATCTTTAGGGCCAAAATATCAGTTTCAAAAGACCCTTTATTGTTACGAAACATATTTCGAGGAAATTGATCAAATAAAAGCACCAATACCAAAAGATTTTTGGGCGTTTCTTCCCAAGAATTTACTAGCCCATCTTTTACTGCTTTGTATGTATCTAAAAAAGCATCCTTAACCTGCTTATCAAAAACAGCATCTTTTTTAAACCACTTGAGTTTATTATCTTCACTAAACCAAAAGCATAAAATTTTATTTGGAGGCACAATTTTTATTTTTTTCTCTTTTTTTTATTTCTTCGACCGTGGATGAGCCTTTTTATATACTTCTTTCAATCGCCCAAAAGAAGAGTGAGCATATTTTTGCGTAGTAGATAATGAGCTATGCCCAAGCAATTCCTGAATAGAACGCAAATCTGTGTCATTTTCTAACAAATGTGTTGCAAATGTATGGCGCAATACATGTGGCGTTGTTGAATCTGGCAGTTTTAATATCCGACGTAATTTTTCTACCATTCCTTGAGCTGTTCTTGGATTCAGTAGTTTTCCCCGAACACCCACAAAAATAGGTGCATTTTTTTCTGTTACATAAGGACTCTTTTGCCGATAGATATATAAAACGTCTATAACATACTGAATAATAGGAATAATGCGTTCCTTGTTACCTTTACCAACAATATGCAAAACCTGTTCCTGTTGTTTACCATCTGTTCCAAATATATCTTTCCAAGTTAAGCTAAGAGCTTCACTTAAACGCAATCCACACCCATAGAGTAGCACCAAAAGAGCCTTGTCTCGTGCCCCAATCCAAGGCTGTACTGCTTGCTTTTGAGCCTCTTTCAACAAATCTTCCACAATAGATATTTCTAGATATCGAGGTAATGTTTTTGAAAGTTTTGGCCCCTTTAGATGTTTCATAGCTTTATTTTGACCATGCCCTTCTTTATCTAAAAAAACATAAAAACCCCTTAAAGCTGACAGCGCTCTCACTATTGAGGGTTTGGCTCTCTCACCTTGAGCCAAAACCATAAGCCATGCCCTAAACGTTGTTATAGGCAAATCAATCAGCAGCTTTAACTGCCAATCAATCTCTCCTAAATATTTTTTTAGAAATGAAAAAAAATTCATTAAATCATAATGATATGTTTCTAGCGTAGACATTGCCAAAGATTTTTCAATCTTTAGATATGTATAATATGCTTGCAAAACAGCTTGGAGATTTGGACCGAATTCTGACTTTACCTGCCCCATAAGAACAGCTAGTTTATCTACTTTCTCAGAAGAATTTTTTATTAACTCTTTTGGCATCTAAAATAATTTATACCTCTATCTCGCTTTTTATTAATTAAAAAGAGTTGTTGAGATCAGCACTCATATTCTCTATCATAAAGAAAACAACTGTCCTACCCTACTGAGATTATGCTAAAATTACAACCCAGCTCATTATCCTCTCCTAAAGAGAGCTCTCATCACATACAAGTAGCTATACCTATGGCTCTTAATATGACTTTTACCTATGAAAGCTCTGTTCCTCTGCAGCCTGGAACTTTTGTAGAAGTTCCTTTTCGCCGCACAACAACAATAGGAATTGTCTGGCATTCCAACCCTACTTCTTCTCTAAAGAATCCACCCTTTAAATTAAAGAATATTACTCAAATATATAATATTCCTCCTCTATTTCCTTCCTTTATAAAATTTATAGACTGGGTTTCTGGTTATACATTAGCCCCCTTAGGAAATGTCTTAAAATTATTTTTATGCGTTCATTTTACAGAAAAACACTTAATTCAAATTTTGCCAGAGGCACCAATCCCAAACATTCAAAATCTTATACTCTCTAAGCCTCAACAAAAAGCCTGGAGTTCTCTTAATAAACTTATTTCTCATAAAAAATTCCAGCCTATTTTATTGCAAGGGGTTACAGGATCTGGAAAGACAGAAGTTTATTTCAAAGCAATTGAAAATGTTCTAAAAAAAGAGAGAACATGCCTTATTCTACAACCAGAAATCAATTTAACCTTTGATTGGATTAATCGATTCAAACGTCATTTTGGCTTCGAGCCATCAATTTGGCATTCTAATCTCACCCCTAAAAAACGCCGTGACACTTGGCTACAAATTTTAAGGGGTGAAATAAAAGTAGTTGTAGGCACTCGATCAGCTCTTTTCTTGCCTTTCCCAAGTTTAGATATGATCCTAGTTGATGAAGAGCATGATACCAGCTATAAACAGGAAGAACAAACTCTTTACCATGCACGTGATATGGCTGTTGTTAGAGCTAAATATGAAAACTGTCCTATAATTTTGGTCTCTGCAACCCCCTCTTTAGAAACTCAAGTAAATGTAAAAAAAGAGCGCTATAAAGCTATCTATATCACCGAGCGGTATGGAAAAAGCAGCATGCCCGCTATCCATTTAATAGATATGCGTGAGGCTGCTTCTAATCTACGTAAGCTACAAAGAGAGCATAAACGTACTTTTTATCTCGCCTCTGCTACACAAGAAGAAATTAAAAAAAACCTAGAAAAAAAGCAACAAACACTTATCTTTCTAAACCGTCGTGGATATGCTCCCCTTACCCTGTGTCTTAGCTGTGGAAAACGCTTGGAATGTCCTAACTGTACTGCATGGCTTATTGAACATCGCGCAAAATCTTCTCTATCTTGTCATCACTGTGGATATACACGTGTATATCCAAAAAAATGCCCTTCCTGCAAAGAAGATGATACCTTATCTCCCTTTGGGCCTGGAGTAGAACGATTAGAGGAAGAAATTTCTTTTTTATTCCCAAAAGCTCGTATAGCTTTAATGACAAGTGATACTTTATCTAATCAAAAAGATGCTATTCAAAAGTTCAAAAATATCCTTGATAGAAAAGTTGATATAATAATTGGCACGCAAGTAATGGCTAAAGGTCACACGTTTCCCCATTTAACACTTACTATCGTTACTGATGCTGATTTGGGGCTTAGCACCACAGACATGCGTGCTAGTGAAAAAACTTTTCAACTTCTTCAGCAAGTTGGTGGTAGAGCTGGCCGCGCAGATGAACCTGGGCAAGTTATTTTACAAACATTTGATCCAAATCATCCTGTCATGAAAGCTCTTCAATCTTATGATGATGCTGCGTTCTATGCCTTAGAACAAGAAAAACGAGAGCAAGCAAACCTACCTCCATTTGGTCATTTAGCAAGCATAATTATTTCCTCTTCAAAAGAAGAAGAAGCTCGTCAAACATGTCAACACCTTTTTTCATGCATTCCGCCACACAACAAAAATGTGCAAGTATTAGGGCCAGCACCAGCTTCTATGGCAAAGAGAAAACGTCAATATAGGTGGCGCTTTTTAATTCAAGCCCCAAAAGGTTTTTTTCTACAAAATTTTCTGCGCCGTTGGGTTTCAAAAATAAAACATCCTAGTAGCACAAAAATTTCTATAGATATTGACCCTCAAAGTTTTATGTGACATACAAATATTATTATAAATCTTGGCATAAGCTCTTTTTAGCTGTATGCTATAAAAAATAACTGCCTATTATCTATGCGCTTTATTACACTTTTTTTTCTTACACTTCTTACCTTTTTCTTAACTTTAGATTCTGCTGACGCTCGCCAGAAAAGCTACATAAAAAAATCTAATCCTAAACGCATAAAATCACATATAGTCATAGATGCTTATACAGGTCGTATTCTCTTTGGGAAAAATATGAATGAACGCCTCTACCCCGCTTCCATGACAAAAATGATGACTATCCTTCTAGCTTTTGAACATATTGAAAATAGAAAACTCAAATGGCATGATAGAGTTAGAATATCTAAAAATGCAGCTAAAAAAGAACCTTCAAACTTATATATAAAAATTGGAGAGTACATAACAGTCCGAGAAGCTATTTTGTCTTTGATAACAAAATCAGCTAACAATGTTGCTGTAGCCTTAGCGGAAAAAATGGCAGGTTCAGAAAAAAAATTTGCTAAATTAATGAATATTAAAGCTAGAGAGTTAAACATGGTTTCATCTGCCTTCTATAACCCCTCTGGTCTACCAAACAAACACCAAAAAACAACAGCTTATGATATGGCAAAGCTTGCCCAAGCTCTTATTTTACACTATGGAAAATACTATAATCTCTTTTCAACACGTTTCTTTAAACACCGTGGCACACGATATAATAACCATAATAAGCTTTTAGGAAAATTTTTCGGCCTAGATGGGCTTAAAACAGGATATACAAGGGCTGCAGGATTTAACCTTGCTGCCAGCGCTAAGCGCGGACATAACCGCCTTATCGTTATTGTTATGGGAGAAAGTAGTTCTACTCTACGCAATAAAAAAGTAGCAACGCTTTTAATAAAAGGGTTTAAGAAAATTGGCTACTATCTTACACACAAAGGACCTCTTAAAAAACGTCCTCCTAGAGTACATGAATATCTACTCTCCCTTAACCGGTAATAGAACCCTATAGTCCCTTCAACTTAAGCTTTTCCGAGCAGCACGTTTACGCTCGTTTGGATCTAAATAGCGTTTTCTCAAACGAATATTTTTAGGTGTTACTTCTATAAGCTCATCATCTTGTATGTAGCACATAGCCTGCTCAAGGCTCATTAAACGTGGAGGTGTTAAGTCTATAGAATCATCTTTACCCGACGCTCTAATGTTTGTAAGTTGTTTACCTTTTATAGGGTTCACTTCCAGATCATTCGGTCTCCTGTTCTCTCCTATAATCATTCCTTTATATAAAGCTGTTCCTGGCTTTATAAACATAAAACCTCTCTCTTCAATTTTCCAAAGTGCATATGCTACAGCTGCTCCAGCATCTGTTGATATTAAAACACCATTTCTACGACCTTCGATACTACCTTTATATGGCTCGTACCCATGGAATATAGTGCTCATAACAGCTGTTCCTCGCGTTTGCGAAAGAAGTTCACTTTGATATCCTATTAAACCACGCGTTGGCACCAAGAAAGTAAGGCGTGTTTTTCCACCACCTGAGGGGCACATATCCATCATTTCACCCTTGCGCATACCCATTTGCTCAACCACAGCTCCTACAAATTCACCATCCACATCTACTTGAAGTTCTTCTATAGGCTCCAGCTTCTCACCACTCTCACTTGTTTGATAAACAACTCGTGGGCGACTAATAGATAACTCAAATCCTTCTCGTCGCATAGTTTCGACCAAAACCCCCAATTGGAGTTCTCCGCGTCCAGCTACTTCAAGTGCATTTTTATCTTCTGTCTCCTTTACTATAATAGAAATATTACCCTCTGACTCTTGCATCAAGCGATCTCTAACCATACGGGAAGTTACTTTATCTCCTTCTAATCCCGCCATAGGAGAGTCGTTCACAGAAAAAGTCATCATCAGTGTTGGTGGGTCAATAGGTAGAGCTTGCAAAGGCTGGTTGACTTCCATGTCACATAGAGTATTGGAAACCGTGGCATCTTTTAAACCTGCAATACTTATTATATCACCTGCTACTGCCTTTTTTACAGCTACTCTATTCACATTTTCAAAGGTAAGCAGCTTAGATGGTCTTCCTTGAAAAAGTTCTTCTCCACTAGTAGAAAGAACTTTAACAAGCATGTTTTCTTTTACTGTACCACTAGCTATGCGACCTGTTAGCATTCTACCTAAATACGGATCGCTATGAATTAAAGAGACAATCATAGAAAATGAGGCTGTTGGATCAACTTTAGGCGCTGGCACATAGTCTAAAATTAACTTAAACAGAGGCTCTAAATTTTTCCGTTCTTCTAGCATGTTTTCTATAGCCCATCCTTCTTTAGCTGACGCAAAAAGCATGGGGAAATCAAGCTGTTCATCTGAAGCATCAAGCGCTGCAAACAAATCAAAAACCTCATTATGAGCTTCATTTGGACGACCGTCTAGACGGTCTGCCTTATTAACGATAACAATTGGTTTTAAACCTAATCTCAAGGCCTTAGTTAAAACAAATTTAGTTTGAGGCATTGGTCCTTCTGCAGCATCTACCAATAAAATAACCCCATCCACCATATCCAAAATACGTTCCACTTCTCCACCAAAATCAGCATGCCCAGGCGTATCCACAATATTGATCTTTGTACCTTCCCACATCAAAGACGTACACTTAGCTGAAATTGTAATTCCACGTTCCTTTTCAAGTACATTTGAATCCATTATTCTATCTACTATTTCTTGATGTGCTTCAAAAGCCCCACTTTGCTGTAAAAGCTTATCTACTAAGGTAGTTTTTCCATGATCAACATGAGCAATAATAGCAATATTTCGAATAGCCGCGGTAGTCATGATTTATTCCTAATTAATTTTGGGATTATATCCTATTGTATAAAAATTTTATTTTAAGCTTTTCTTGTATCATGAGTAGTGAATTAAAAACAACTAAAACATATTTTTTCAAAAAAAATTTAAAAAAATCTGCCTTAACAACATTAACTGTTCATAATTTAGAGGTTTTATATTTTAAAGTTTTATTCACAGTTGATGGATAACGGTAAATAAGATGATTATATTTTCAATAAAACCTTTGAGATGTAACTAAAATAATGAAACATCAAAAGAAACAACTTAATAATGTACTCATTAAAAATGATAGTCCCAATAATATCATACAAGGATTTAATAATTGGAAGTTTCTTTCTTAATGTTTCTTTACCACAGATAAATTTCTCGACTTGCCAAATACCTTTCATCCTATTAGGATCAGACAGTAAAAATTAAATGAGTTAATTACATGAAAAATATATTCCTATCTTTAGTTACCCTAGCACTTTTATCCAGTACAGCTGCTGTTGCCAACGATGGATCTTTAAAAATAATGTGTGGTAGCGTGGGAAAAGAATTTTCTCTTTGTATGGCTGGTGTAAAAACATGTTCTCAAAAGCTTGGTTTCAATGCTGAGGCTGTCCCTGCTGTGAATGGTTCAAACAATAGATTTTCTCTTTATTCTCAATTTTTTGCAGGAAAATCTCCAGACATCTCTATTTTTCAAATTGATGTAACTTGGCCTGCTTTACTAGAATCTCATTTAGTAGACCTTCGCCCGTATGTGTCTGAAGCAGAGACCAAAGAATTTATACCCCTTTTGATAAACAATAATACTATAAATGAAAAAGTACTAGCTCTTCCTTGGTTTATTGATGTTGGTATCTTATATTATAGAAAAGATTTGCTTGAGAAATATAACAAACCTGTTCCTCAAACCTGGGAAGAACTTTTTGATACTGCTGCATATATTCAAAAAGCTGAAAGAGCTGCTGGCAACAAAAATATGTGGGGTTATGTTTTTCAAGGAAAAGCTTATGAAGGGCTTACCGTTAATGCTATGGAATGGCTAAAAAGCTTTGGAACAAATTTTTATGATGCAGATGGCAATGTTACAGTTAATAGCCTCAAAGCTAAAGAAGCTCTGAAACTCTTTACTTCAAATATTGGAAAAACAATTCCAATAGGTGTCCTAAACTATGCAGAAGAAGACTCTCGTGGCACTTTTCAATCTGGCAACGCTGTCTTCATGCGTAACTGGCCGTACTCTTATAATCTTGCTCAAGCTAAAAATAGCCAGATTAAAGGAAAAGTTGGTCTATCTCCTCTTCCAAAAGGTGGAAAAACTGGTAACTATGCTGGTGCCTTAGGCGGCTGGCAATTAGCTGTTTCAAAATATGCCCCTGATAAAAAGAAAGCGGCAGCTATGGTTAAATGTCTAACTGGCTATACTGAACAAAAAAGACGTGCTATTGAAGGAGGTTATACACCAACAAGAAATGCTCTTCATGCAGATAAATCTATTGCAAGAAAAACAACTTACTTGAAATATTTTGGTAGCAATACTGATCATTTTGTGCAACGCCCATCAAGAGTAACTGGGCGTAAATATAACCAAATATCAGCAGCTATCTGGAATGCTTTTCACAAAGCTCTTAGTCAAGGAAGCAAAGCTAACACCAGTAACGCTCTAGATACTTTGGCTAAAAAAATGAAAAACTTAACGCCTAAAAAACAAGTTCGTAAATAAACTTTACTTTGAAAAAGCAGCATATTAAGAATACTATATGACTATGCATACAACCGTATCATCTAATTTTGAAGAAGATTTGCCTTCAAAAAGTATACCTAAAGTTCGGCGTACCTGTCCTCCTAAAACAAATTTTTTAGCTCAAAAATCTTACCATGCCTGGCTATTCTTAGCACCTGTCATTCTTGTCTTATTATGTGTTGCAGCATGGCCCCTTTTTAGAACTATTAGCCTAAGTTTTACAGATGCTGACCTAAATGATCTTGCTAGTGCAGGGCTTATTGGCTTTGAAAACTACGCTTTCATCCTTAGTGATTCAGAGTGGCAACAGTCTCTAAGAAATACAATTCTTTTTGCTCTCATTTCTGTAAGCCTAGAAACAATTTTCGGCCTCTGTGTTGCCTTACTTCTAAATAAAGAATTTAGAGGGAGGTTTATAGTAAGAACTGCCGTGCTTGTCCCCTGGGCTATTCCTACTGTTGTGTCTGCTAAAATGTGGGGCTGGATGCTACATGATATCTATGGTGTAATGAATGTTATTTTTTTGAACTTGCATATTATTAGCACCCCTCTAGCTTGGACAGCAGATAGTAGCCTAGCTTTTTTCTCCGTTGTAATGGTGGATGTTTGGAAAACAACCCCCTTTATGGCTCTCCTTCTTTTAGCTGGCTTACAAATGTTGCCCAAAGAATGCTATGAAGCTTCAAAAGTAGATGGTATTCATCCTCTTAAGCTTTTTACTAAAGTAACTCTCCCCTTGCTCATGCCAGCTCTAATTGTTGCTGTTATTTTTCGAACACTAGATGCTTTACGTATCTTTGACTTAATTTATGTGCTTACAAGTGGTAGTGCAGAGACAATGTCTATGTCTGTCTATGCTCGTCAACAATTATTTGACTTCCAAAATGTTGGGGTAGGATCTGCCGCTTCCACTATTCTTTTTATTATCATTGCCTTTATTTCCATAATTTATCTATATGCTGGCAAAAAAATTCAACAGGATGCATAAAAAATGAATACTCATTATGAAGATAAAAAAATTATTGGGCTACCAAAGCACCTGGTGAAAAAAAAGCTTGGAACTTTTTTTCTGTATGCTTCTTCCCTTTTTATTATCATTGTTTGTATTTTTCCTTTCTTTTGGGCTATTGTTACCTCCTTTAAACAAGGGGCAGATCTTTTCTCTGTCTCCCTTATTCCTCAAAAGATGGCTTGGGAAAATTATACTGGACTCTTCAAAGAACAACCCTTTGGAATAAACATATTAAACTCTATTTTTGTTGCCTGCAGCACCGTTTTTTTGAGCCTCCTGCTCTCTGTTCTTGCAGCTTATGCTTTTGGACGCTGTCAATTTCGCGGACGGACATCACTTTTATTTTCTATACTGTCTATATCTATGTTTCCTCAAGTGGCTGTTTTATCTGGTATGTTTGAGCTTATACAATCAATGGGACTCTATAATAAAGCCTACTCTCTTGTTTTTGTATATATGATATTTACTCTTCCCTTCACTATTTGGGTGCTTACCACATTTATGAAAAACTTACCCCAAGAATTGGAGGAAGCCGCTATATTAGACGGAGCTTCAAAAATAACTATTTGCTTTAAAATATTTCTACCCTTGCTTAAGCCTGCCATGGTAACAACTGGTCTTTTAGCCTTTATTGCTGCCTGGAATGAATTTCTCTTTGCACTTACCTTTACACTTAGTTCTTCTGAACGAACTGTTCCTGTTGCTATTGCTTTAATGAGTGGTGCCGATCAATATGAACTCCCTTGGGGAAATATTATGGCTGCTTCTGTCTTAGTGACGTTACCTCTTATTGGACTTGTTCTTGTCTTTCAACGTAAAATTGTAGCTGGCTTAACTGCTGGTGCCGTTAAAGGTTAATCAAAAAATTTTAAAAGGACACCTTATATGACTCAACAATCTTTGGACTGGTGGAAAAAAGATATTTTGTATCAAATATATCCTCGTAGCTTTTTTGATGCTAATGGTGACGGTATTGGCGACCTAAAAGGTATTACAAAAAAACTTTCTTATCTAAAAGATTTGGGCATAAAAGGTATATGGATTTCACCCATATTTCCTTCACCTATGAAAGACTTTGGGTATGATGTATCAAACTATACAGATATTGACCCTCTTTTTGGCAACCTAGAAGATTTTGACGAACTCATTGAAACTGCTCACTCTATGGAGCTTAAAATCCTTCTTGACCTTGTTTTAAGTCACACTTCTACAGAACACCCCTGGTTTTATGAAAGCAGAAAAAATAAAAAAAATTCAAAATCAGACTGGTACGTCTGGGCAGATGCCAAATCTGATGGCATGCCACCTAATAATTGGTTATCTGTTTTTGGTGGATCAGCATGGCAATGGGACCCTTATCGTGGTCAATATTATTTACATAATTTTTTAACTTCTCAAGCAGACCTTAACTTTCATAATTTGGATGTGCAAAAAGCTGTCTTAGAAGTAACAAAATTCTGGCTAGATAAGGGCGTTGATGGTTTCCGATTAGATACAGTAAACCTCTATGTACATGACAAAGAACTACGCAATAATCCCCCTCGCCCTCAAGGTAAACACCTAGATATAGGTATTTTTCCCACAAACCCTTATGCTTTTCAATATCATATCTATGATAAATCAAGACCTGAAAATCTTATTTTTTTGAAAAAAATTAGAAAATTACTAAACCTTTATGGCGCCGTCTCTATTGGTGAAATAAGCGATGATGATTCTGTAGGAAAAGCTTGTGAATACACAAGAGGTCAAGATAAACTTCATATGGCCTATAATTTCAACCTTCTTCATAAAAATTTTTCCGCATCATATATAAAAAAAACGATTGAAGAAGTAGAGGAGCAAATTGGTGACGGATGGCCATCTTGGTCTTTTGGAAACCACGATACTGTACGCGCAGCTACACGCTTTAATTCTCCTGATGCCCTAAAACCTCAATTGTCTAAATTATTATGTGCTCTTCTCTTAAGTTTACGTGGATCACCTATTATCTATCAAGGGGAAGAACTCGGATTGGAGGAAGCGGAACTAAAGTTAGAAGAATTGCAAGATCCTTATGGCCTTGCATTTTATCCAGAATTTAAAGGACGTGATGGCTGTCGAACGCCTATGCCTTGGAATAAAAATCAGCAACATGCCGGATTTTTTGAGCCTTCAACATCATTGGTAAAACCATGGCTGCCTATTCCAAAAAATCATCAATCATGTTCTGTAAGCGTACAAGATTCTGTAAAAGGCAGTGTGCTAGAAACCTATAAAACCTTATGCCATTTATATCAGAAAGATAGTACTCTACAGCTAGGGTCTATTACAAACATTCAGGCTAGAGGAAATATTCTTTCCTTTACTCGAGAGTATAATAATCAACAACGTTTTTGTTTTTTTAACTGTGGAACTGCTACAGAAAATGTTATCCTTCCATCTAAACAACTATCACTTATAATAGAAACTGAAACATGTTTTGATAAAGGTACAAGAACATTGAGGCTTAAACCTTACGGCTTTTTTATAGCCTCTAAAAATTGTTAGGATTAAATAGGATCATCTCATGGCAGAAATTACTCTTAAAGACATTAAAAAATACTTTGGTAGCGTAGAAGTATTACACGATATTAATCTAACTATTCCTGATAAGAAACTAACTGTTTTTGTTGGTCCATCAGGTTGTGGTAAATCTACTCTATTACGTCTTATTTCTGGTCTTGAATTTCCAACTAGTGGCTCAATATTTATAGAAAAGAGATGTATGAATAATGTGCCCCCAGCTAAACGAAATTTAGCTATGGTATTTCAATCTTATGCCCTTTATCCTCATATGACAGTTTATGAGAACATGGCCTTTGGATTGAGGCTTTCTCAACATAACAAGTCTGAAATTAAAAAGAAAATTGAAGAAGTCTCAAAAATTTTACATATAGACCTGCTACTAAACCGAAAACCCAAGCAACTATCTGGTGGACAGCAGCAACGTGTAGCTATTGGTCGAGCACTCGTACGAAATCCTGAAGTATATCTTTTTGACGAACCTCTTTCAAATATTGATGCAACACTGCGTGTAAAAATGCGCACAGAACTAGCAAAATTAAAAGCAGATCTTCAAAAAACTATGGTTTATGTAACTCATGATCAGGTAGAGGCGATGACATTAGCTGATCAGATTGTTGTATTAAATCATGGATGTATTGAGCAGATTGGAGACCCCCTTACATTATATAACTCTCCAACGAATAAATTTGTTGCAAATTTTATTGGCTCCCCACAAATGAATTTCTTATCTATCAAAAAAATAGGTGTTCAAAAAGAGAACCACTCTTTACACCTGGGAAAAAATTTATCTATTAATATAGATATTAAAAATATAGATTTACAGAACCTAAGCGAAATTGGTATTCGTCCAGAACATATGACAATCCTTTCTTCTAAAAAAGAATCTCATCTTAGTGGTATAGTACATATAGTAGAACACTTAGGCTCCGAGACATATGTAGACATAACCTTATCAAAAGATATTTCAGTTTTAGTGCGCGCACCTGGCACAAAAATCTTTGAGCCTAGAGAAAAAGTTGGAATTAATATTGACAAAAACCATCTTCATTTTTTTAATAAGGAGGGTAAATCTATTAATAAACTAGCCTCTTTTAAAGAAAACATCTCTACTGGAACGGCTAAATGACCTCACGTATTTTTTATTTTACAGCCAACACAAAAGCTTTATTAAGCCATAGATTAAATTTAGCAACAAAGGCTCTAAAGCAACAATTTGAAGTTCATCTTATTTGTGATGCTCGAAAAAATATTCGCCAATTACAAAATATGGGCATTCATGTTCACCATCTTAAACATATGCGTCGTGGAGGTCTTAACATATTTCGTGATTTTCTTCTTATCTATGAAGTATATAAGATTTATAAAAAATTCCAGCCAAACATCATCCATCAAGTAGCACAAAAGCCTGTTTTATATGGTACCATTGCTGCTCGTCTAGCCGGCATGAAAAGTATTGTTAATGCCTTAGGTGGTATGGGTTATATATTTACTTCTTCATCACGAAAAGCAAAAATCCTAAGAAAAATTATAACTACTCTATGGGCCTTTCTTCTTAATACACCCAGGCAAAAATTAATTCTACAAAATCCTACAGATTTCAATAACTTTAAAAATATTCTTCCTGAAACGCAGCTACGTCTTATTTCTGGTTCTGGTATAGACCTCCATGCTTTTCCCTATACACCTGAACCAGGAATGCCTATAAAGGTATTAATGGTATCTCGCCTTTTATGGGATAAAGGTATAGCTGAATACGTACAAGCAGCCTGCAGCTTAAAGCCACACTACCCTAATGTACACTTCCAGATAGCTGGTGAGATTGACCCCGAAAACCCAAATTCTCTTACTTCAAAAGACCTAGAGAAAACACTAGCCAATACAGCCATAGAATGCCTTGGTCCCAGAAAAGACATTGCTAACTTATATCAAAAATCTCATATTGCAGTGCTACCTTCCTACAGAGAAGGTTTGCCAAAATCCCTCTTAGAAGCCTGTTCTACAGGTCGTCCTATTGTAACAACAAATGTACCTGGTTGCCGTGATGTAGTCAAAAATGATAAAAATGGATTTGTTGTCCCCGTACGAAATTTTTCTGCTTTAGCAGAGGCTATTGAGAAGCTAATTCTAGATCCTAACATGCGCAAACGTTTTGGTAAGCAGGGTAGAGCCAGAGCAGAAAGTGAGTTTTCCGACCATTCTATTATAAAAAAAACATTTCATATCTATCATGAGTTAATTAATAGCTCAACTAATCAAAACCCTTATAAGAATAATAATTAAATCTCAAATAGATAGGTCGTTCTTATTCTCACTTAATCCATGTTGATAGACAACTCGACGAGAAAGATTATACTTCTTGGCAATAATTCTTGCTGCTTCTTTAAGGGGCTTGTCCTCTTGGAGAGTCTTTAGCTCTTCTTTCCAATTTTGAATAATTTTTGACCTTGGCAAGAGATTTATATCTCTACAACCCTCTACACTCAATACACACTCTCCCTTAAGTGGTGTGAGTTCTATAGCCCGTAAAATATCTTCCAGTGTCCCTCTCTTGTTTTCTTCATAACGTTTTGTTATTTCTCGAGAAATAGAGCATTTTCTGTTTCCCAAAACAGATTGACACGCCAACATTAAAGCTGGCAAACGCAATGCTGTTTCATAAAATATCAAGGTAGCTTCATTATATTTTATTTTTTCTAAAGCAGAATTACGATCTTTTTTTTTAGAAGGTACAAACCCCAAAAAGAGAAAGGCATTAGTTGGCAAACTAGAAACAACCAAGGCTGCAAGGCCAGCATTTGCCCCCGGATAGCACTGGACAGGAAACCCCGCATCCACAACAGTTTGCACTAATTTATACCCTGGATCTGAGACTAAAGGCATGCCTGCATCGCTTACTAATGCAATTTTTTTACCTTCTGAAAGAAAATTCAATATTTTCAAACGCTTCTGATCATCACTATGATCATGATATGAAATTTTTTTCTTTTTTATATTAAATGTCTGAAGAAATTTTCCTGTATGACGCGTATCCTCACAGATAATAAAATCAGCTGAGCTTAGAGCCATTAACCCACGTAAAGTTATATCAGCCAAATTTCCAATAGGGGTTGCAACCAAACTTAATCCCGGCATAATATGCTGAAAAGGAAGATCAAAGGATGACGTTCCCTCAAGAGAAGAAATCTCTACAGAAATTTTTTGAGCATCGCGTGGTTGTTCTAGCATTATTAGTCTTTACACTCTTTATTAGTGGTTGTTCTCAAACCCACCATGAGAGTACTCTTATAGGCGCTGAAGATCAAGTAACAGCTGAAGATCAGGCTAAATTAAGAGTAAAAATTGCTTACAAAGAGAAACAAGAAATCCTAAAAAAATTACAACTGGATGAAGAAGAAGGAGTTGAGGTTCCTTTTAAAAAGGTACTGCAACAAACATCTATTTCTCAAGTTTTCTGAAAAGAACCTCAAATATCTTATAAAATAGCTGTTCTATTGCCCTTTTCTTCTAAAGTATATAAGAATATTTCTGATAATATTTTTAAGTCTCTCTCTCTTGCTCTTTTTCAAAATCCTTCTCCCCATAAAGTTTATACGCTTTACCCTATTGACACAGGATCTACAAAAAAAGATTTTAAATACGCTCTTTCTGTTCTTAGAAACCTGCACCCACACATTGCAATTGGCCCCCTACTAACACAAAATGTTATAAAATTATTACAAAAATCTTCTACATTTGACTGTCAATTCCTTACGCTAAATGCAAATCCTGAATTTATTTTTCATATACGCCCTCAGAATGTTTGGTTTATGACAAACTCCCCCCTTAATGAAATTAAAATACTGGAAGCTTATAGTTCTCAAACAGTTTATACTCTGTTACTGCCACCAAACGTGAAAGAAGATCCCTTAATATCTGCACTAAAAAAAACAACTAGTCTTTCCTTAGAAAGGATATCAAATATAAAAATTAATGTTTCTCCCCTATCTTTATATATTCCCCTAATTTTTAAAAATAAAAATATTTTTAATCATATTGAACAATCTGATAAATTCTTTGGATTTAACTGGATTAATAATATTCCCACTCTTCATAAAGAAGATGGAAAGTTTAATATTTTTCAAATAATACCTAAAAAAATACTTCCCCAAGAACTCTCTAAAAGTTTTCATGCTTATCTATATCATCAACCCTCTGCCATAGAGCTTTTAAGTTATGCGACCTTCCAAATTGCAAAACAACTACTTGATGAACATAAAAAATTTAAAGAAACTCTTGCTTATCGCACAATTCTAGGCACTGTTTATATAACTTCTCAAGGTTTTGCTTACTATGATTTAAAAGTTGAAGCCCTATGATTTTTTTAGAAATTCTCCTATATTTTTTCATGCTCTGCACAGTTATAACTTTATTAGCTGGGTTGCGAAGTACTTTTATAGGTGGAGAATTTTCAAAAAAACAAAGCAATAAACTCATGCACTGGAGGATTTTTTTTCAAAGCGGTGCTCTTATAACATTAGGGATACTACTTTGGATAAAAAAATAATAATAAAATTCTTTTCTATCATAAAAAGCATATGCTATTTAAGCTTTATTAAAAAATGAAATTTTTTATTTTTTCTGAGATAAGCCCCTTTTTATAAAAGGAGGCGATCATAAATGATTTTGAGCGGTAACATTTTCGAATATAAATATCTCAAAACCTAAAAAAAAATATTTCTTGCAACAAATACAGTTTGTCTACTCTATTAAATACGAACAATATGAACATCTGTAACAGGTTTTTTATAGAGCAATCTATTAATAGATTTTCTAACAGCTGCAGAAACAAGATCCTCTACAAGGTTATCTTTTTCCCGTTTTGCATAAGGAATATCATTTACCATATTTATTACATCTTGAATAACTACACTTAAAATACGCTCAGCTCTACTAGAGTCTTCTTCACTAACAATCCCTTGCAATGTGACAATTGGCTCTTGATATAGCTCTTCATTAGAATCAAAAACAAGCGTTATAACAGCTGATCCATAAGAAGCCATCTGCTGTCTCTCCCTTAAAATAAGGCTATTTTCTGGTAATAAATCTTTACCATCCATTAGTAGCCTTCCCGCATATACCTTTCCTACTATTCCTGATTTTTCTGCCAACTGAATAACAACTCCATTATGTGGAACAAAGACCTCTTTCACACCAAGAGTATGAGCTAGGTCTTTATGAGCTTTCAAATGAATAGCTTCTCCATGTACAGGAATAGCTATCTTCGGTTTAATTAATTGGTACATTTTTACTAGATCTTCCTGAGAAGGATGCCCCGAAACATGCAGTTTTATATCCCCTAAAAGGCTGTTTGGAAAAATCACTTCATAGCCCTGATTAACTAATAAATTTTTTAGCTGTGATATTTTCTTTTCATTACCTGGAATGCGCCTAGAAGAAAATACAATAACATCTTCTTTCTCAAGATAAATATCTCTATATACTCCATGCGCTATACGACTTAGTGCAGCTCTCTCTTCCCCTTGAGATCCTGTTGTAATATAAACCACCTGTTCTCTTGGAAGCTTATTTATTTTATCTAAACCTATAAAATCTGGCAGATCATTCATATAACCACTGCTTTGAGCAGCATCTATCATACGTTTAAAAGATCTACCTGCTAAAGCACATTTTCGACCATATTTCTTTGCCAGTGTCGCTATAGTATGTACACGAGCCAAGTTAGATGCAAAACACGTCAAAACTAAACGCTCGTGTGTGTATGCTTTAAATATTTTATCTAATCCTTCAAAAACTTCTGCCTCTGATCCTGCAGATTTTTTCTCAAATACATTCGTTGAATCACACACCATAGCTAAAATATTTTCTTCACCTAAAGCAGCTAAGGCATCTTCATCAGTCTTTTTTCCTAAGCATGGCTCATTATCAAACTTCCAATCACCCGTGTGAACTACTGTACCTAGTGGCGTTTTAATATACATTAAACTGTGCTCTAAAATAGAGTGCGTAATATTAACCAAATTAATATCAAAGGGCCCCAATTTTACATTTCCTGATAACGGTAGTGTATGAATAGTTACCTGATTTAATAAACCTGCATCTTTCAATTTACCTTCAACCAATTTTCTCGTAAATGGTGTAGCATAGATTGGACATTGTAATTTTTTCCATAAATAAGGAATAGCGCCTATATGGTCTTCGTGTCCATGAGTAAGAACAAGCCCCACAAGTTTAGATTTGCGCTCTTCCAAAAAAGAAGGGTCTGGTAAAACAATGTCTACACCTGGTTTATCACTAAAAGTGATGCCCAAATCAATTGCTAACCACGCATCATCGTAGCAATATAAATTGAAATTCATACCTATTTCTTCCGCTCCTCCTAAAGGAACAAAGTATAAACCTTTTTGAAATCTAGTTTCATCCATCATAAAAATATACCTTTCTATTTTTAACAGCTTCTTGCTAATTTTTTTTATGTTTTAAATACATCCGCTGAATAAAATGTATATATTTCATTTTTTTTTTCACATTGAATAAGCAAAGCTCCATCTTCTTGCAATCCTAAAAACTTCCCCTCTAACTTTTTTTTATCATTTGTTTTTATAATTATTGTGCCTTCTTTACACCAGGCATTTTCTAGCCAAGAATCCCGTATAATCTTAAAACCCTTATCCTGCCAAATATTATAATACCGTTTTACATAAAGAGATAATTTTTCTATGAATCTAATGGCTGTTGGTGTTTCATATCCCTCTTCTTTTAATGAGGTAGCTGGAAAAACTACAGATTCTTTATCTGGTGCCTGTTGTATATTAATGCCAACACCGGCTACTATATATGGTGTCTTTTGATTTCCTTTAAAACCGGAAAAAGATGATTCTAATAAAACTCCACTTATTTTTTTACCCGAAATTAAAATGTCATTTGGCCATTTATATTGAATATTTTCTTTAGGAATACCAAAACTTTCAAATGTTTTTCCTATGCTTAAAGACATAACAAATGTGAGTTGTGTAATGTCCACAGAGTTTACTTCAGGATCAATCCACAAGAAAGAAACTGCTACGTTCCCTACCTTCATACACCATGTTCGATTAGCCTTACCATAACCTACAGTTTGCTCATCTGTGTAAAACACATGAACAATTCCTTTGTTCAAAAAAGTTGTCGATTTTGTAGCAAAATCTTTTGCTGTCATATTTGTGCTTTCCAAGCAAGAAAAGTGATGGAAGTCAAACGAATCTATAAATTTTTCTACACAGTGCATATGCATTTTACTCTATCAGCTAAATAACCTTTATTCAAATATAAACGTAACAAAATTTATTAATCTATTTGGCCAAATAGCGTAGAAAATTATAAAGAGCATGCATAAAAGACTCGGCACTCTAAAAAATATAAATGTCTTAAAATCAAACTCTAAGCACGTAAAATTTTTATCCTTAGGTTCATCAAAATACATAAATTTTATTAGCCTGAGATAATAGAAAGCTCCTAAGATACTGAAGAGCAAAGCCAGTACAGCATAGACTGTTAAATTTTCTCTCACTAACACTATTACTACATACAACTTAGCAAAAAATCCTGCCAATGGAGGAATTCCAGCTAAAGAGAATAGGAATAACGCTAACATAAATGACATACCTGGAGCAATTTTTGAAAACCCCGCAAAATCATCCAAGTTTTCTAATTTTTTTCCAATATATTTTAACCTGTATTTTCCCTCCATTAATAAGGAGAAAAAGCCTAAAATCATCACTACATAAATTATAAGATATACATATGCTTTTTCCAATCCCATATAATCCCCTCCAGCCATAGATAATGAAATGAATCCCATATGCGCAATAGTGCTAAAACCTAGAAATCGTAAAAGATTATTTTGTGCCAAAGCAGATAAAGACCCTATAGCTATAGATAATAAACCCAAAACTAAAAAAAATAATTCCCACTGGTCAGACAGTGCTTTAAAAGGCCCTGTGAGAAGGTTTATAATAACCGTAACCCCTACAATTTTTGAAACGGTTGCTAACAAAGTCACTACCCAAATAGGAGCTCCCTGATAAATATCAGGAGGCCACATATGAAAAGGAACAAGCGATATTTTAAACACCAAGCCACTTAAAACTAAAGCCATTCCAATATAAATGATCGTTTTTTCTGAGCCCTCTACGCTTAAAATACTATTTAGTGCCTCATAAACTAATAAAAAATTTGTATCCCCTACAACGCCATATATAAAACTCACACCGTATAAAAACACGCCTGAGGCAACAGAACTTAACACAAAATATTTAACAGCTGCCTCTATAGCAGCTGGATCATCTTTTTTAAAAGCAAGAAGCACGTACAAAGAAAGTGCCTGTAATTCCATAGCTAGATATAAAGACAAGAAATCAAAAGCCTCTATCATTAAAAAACTACCTGCAAGCATGAATAAAAAAATAACAAAAAACTCTGCTCTAGCGAACAAATAATCCTTCCAAAAAAATGTTCCTCCTACAAGTGACAGAAGGACAATAGAAACAAATAAAATTAATAATTTAGAAGACATTACTAATTTTGTTACATTAAAAAAACCTCCTATATTACCAATAAATCTTTCTAGATCTCCTATAAAATATAGAAAAAGAGAAACTAATATACCCAGTGTTATATAGGATAAAAGCTGCGCTATTCTTTTTTGATCACGAACAAAGCTCAAAAACAAATAGACAAAAGCTACTATTACAAAAGAGACTTCTGCAAAAATGGGTGCGCCCATAAAAAATATCTCCTTTTCTTATATCTACTTCACTTTTGAATTTAGCATAGTTGAAAATGTTGAAATCTCTGTTTTTTCTAAAATTACTTTTACTGCTGGCTCTATCAAATCGAGTATACATTGGGGAAAAAGGCCAAAAATAACAATGAGAACTGCTAATGCTGCTAGTATTGTTTGCTCACCATATGTTAAATGTTTCAAAAATTTACATGTATCTTTTATAGACCCAAACAGTACTTTTTTATACAATAAAAGACCATACAATGCACTTAATATTACACTTACTCCCAACCCTAGAGCTGTCCATCCACTTACCTGATAGGCGCCTATAATAACAAGTAACTCTCCAACAAAGCCACTAGTTCCCGGAAACCCTATACTGCCTAATGTAAAAATCATCATTAAAACAGCAAAGACTGGTAATATAGTTGCAACACCTCCATAAAATTCAAGTTCACGGCTATTAGTGCGTTCATATAAAATACCAACGCACATAAATAAAGCAGCAGAAATTAAGCCATGGCTTAGCATCTGGAATATAGCTCCTTGCATGCCATAAATTGTAAATGTAAACAACCCTACTGTAACAAAGCCCATATGCGCTACAGAAGAATATGCAATTAGCTTTTTTATATCTTTCTGTACAAAAGCTATCATGGATGTATATACAACAGCTATACAGCTAAGAGTAAAAATAAAGGTAGAAAAATATTGAGATGCTTCGGGCAAAATAGGTAGAGAAAGTCTAAAAAAACCATAACCTCCCATCTTTAATAATATACCTGCTAAAATGATAGACCCTGCCATAGGAGCTTCAACATGAGCATCCGGCAACCATGTATGAAAAGGAAACATTGGTAATTTCACTGCAAAAGAGGCAAAGAAAGCAAGCCATATCCAATATTGCATTTTCAATTCTATATTTTGACCATAAAGAGCGTAAATACTAGAAGTATTAAACTCAAGATATAAACAAACAATGCCAATAAGCATCAGAAGAGATCCCAGTAACGTATATAGAAAAAATTTCCAAGTAGCGTGTACTCGATGCTTACCTCCCCATATACCTATAATAAAAAACATTGGAAGTAACACACCTTCAAAAAAAATATAAAATAAAAATAAATCCATAGCGCAAAAAGCACCTAATATAAATGTCTCTAGAACTAAAAAGGCTATGCAGTATTCTTTTAATTTAAAAGTAATTTTTTTTATAGATATACATAGTGCTAAAAAAATAAGTAAAGAAGTTAATAAAATAAAGAGGATAGATACTCCATCTATTCCTATAGCATATTGAATCCCCAAGCTAGGTAACCATGTTGCTTGTTCCATAAACTGAAATTTTTCTGAAGAAAAATCTGCTTTTAAAAAAAGAATTATAGCATATAAAAATGTAGCTCCAGATGTAATAAGAGTAATATTACAAACATTTTTTTCATATGTTTTTTCTGACCGTGATAACGCTACAAAAAAAGCGCCTACCATCGGTAAAAAAATAAGCATAGTCAACAAAGGTAAATCACTATATAGCATTTTTTTTTCCGATTATCATTAATGTTCCCTATACTAGATTAGAAAAATCCATAATATGCCTACAATACCTATCACAGCTCCTAATATATAGTGACACAAATAGCCCGTTTGTAACCGTGATAACAGTCTTCCAGCCTTTAAAATAATATAGCTTATACCCTTTGGCCCTATTCCCTCTATAATGGTATCCTCTCCCTTTTTCCACAATATCATCGCTATTTTTTGGTATGGCCTACAAATAAAAAGCTCATAAAATTCATCTATATACCATTTTTCAAAAAAGAATAGATGAATCTTATAGAGTTTTTTCTTAAAAACATCTCTCCAGATAAATTTTTCTTCGAATAACAGCCACCCAACAATTATCCCTAAAAAACCTAAAACCACGGGTGGAATAAGATATATATATGGTATGTGGGGCACTTTTTCAATAAGTTTAAGTTGTGATGTCAAAACAATAGACCTTCCCCAGAAATTTTGGGAATCATTTACAAATTCAACACTCAATATTCCACCTACAAAAATAGACCCTATAGCTAAAATAAATAGAGGGACAAGCATTACCATTGGTGATTCTTTAATATGTGCAATGATTTTTTCATGCGCCTTTATTTTTCCATGAAATACTAGCATCATAACGCGCATAGCATAAAGCGCTGTGAGAAAAATGGAAAAGAGAGCTCCATAGTAAATTATTTTTCCTAAAGTTCCACCATAAACCAAAACAATTTCCATAATTGCATCTTTAGAGTAGTACCCTGAAAAGAATGGAATTCCTATTAAAGCTAAAGTTCCTATCCACATTACCGCGTAAGTTTTAGGTATATACTTAAATAAACCTCCCATCTTCTTCATATTATGCTCATCAGACATGGCCTGAATAATTGACCCTGCTCCTAAAAAGAGAAGAGCTTTAAAACAAGCATGTGTAACTAAATGAAAAATAGCTATAGCGTAAGCCTTCACACCTATTGAAAAAAACATAAATCCTAACTGGCTACAGGTAGAATAAGCAATAACCCTTTTTATATCATTTTGTACCACTGCTACAGTTCCTGCAAATATAGCGGTAATAAGACCTATAATAGCTATTATTTCCAGAGAAAAAGAAGCCGCTTCATACAAAGGGGAAAGTCTTACTAGCAAAAAAACTCCAGCCGTTACCATGGTAGCAGCGTGAATTAAAGCAGACGCTGGTGTAGGCCCTTCCATAGCATCAGGCAACCAGGTATGCAATCCAAATTGAGCAGATTTCCCCATAGCCGCAAAAAATAATAACAAAGCTACAAGCATTAATGTATGAACTGACATATGAAGCACTACTATATTTTTTTCAGATACAAGTGGAATAGTTTCTATAATAACTTTAAAATCTATTGATTCAAATAAATAAAAACATGCTGCTATACCGAGTAAAAAACCAAGGTCACCAATTCGGTTAACAACAAAGGCCTTCATAGCAGCATTGTTTGCTTTCTCCTTATGATACCAATATCCTATTAAAAGATAGGAACAAAACCCCACACCTTCCCATCCAAAAAACAGCTGGATTAAATTTGGTGAAGCTACTAAAAAGAGCATAAAGAAAGTAAACAACCCCATGTAGCTCATAAATTTATCTAGTGTTTTATCCTTTTTCATATATCCAATTGAATAAAGATGAACCAGCGCTGATATAGTTGTTATCATAATAACCATAACAACTGTTAACATATCAAATCTTAGAGCAAAATTTACAGTTAGAAAGCCAATATCTATCCACTGCCATAAATGTATCTGTATTTCTGCAACATTCTTTATGTAAAAATTAACTCCTACATACCAGCCAAAAAATGCAGCTAAAAACAAGAAAGCAGTTGCATGGATAGCAACTACTTTTCCAAGCACAAAACGGCCTATTATTATCGTATATATAGAACTTATAAGAGGCAAGAAAACACTTAAAAATACAGCTACATTAAGAAATGTCATGTATGCTTCCTTTACCTTTTGGAGCATCATCTACAAGGGTGGTTGCATCATCTACAAGGGTGGTTGCATCATCTACAAGAATAGAACCTCTATTTCGAAAATAAACAACTATTATAGAAAGTCCTATAGCTATCTCTGCTGCAGAAATAGTCAAAATAAATACCGTAAATATTTGGCCTCTTATACCTAAAAAAGCTGAAGAGAATGCTACAAAATTAATATTAACAGCTAATAAAAGTAACTCCAAACATACCAATAAATGTATTAAACTTTTTCTATTAATAATCATACCCAGCAAAGAAAGATAAAATAATATAGCTCCTATAAAAACATAATGATAAGTTCCTATGCTCACTGTACACCCTCCCCTATTTTTGGACTTGTTAAAATAAGAGAATTTTCTTTTGTACGATATAACTGTTTGGAGGTCACCTGTCGTCGAACCCCCGCTCTTTTCCTAAGCGTTAATACAATGGACCCTATCATTGCCACAAATAGAATAAGTCCTGCTATTTGGAAAGGGTAAAAATACTCTGTGTACAATACTTGCCCTATCATTTCTGTGTTAGACACAGTTTCATTCTCTACAACCCTATTAATACATTCTTTTCCTGAAAATTTTCCCCAATTCCTCGTTAGAAAAAAAATCTCTATGCCAACAATACCTGAAATAAAAATAGCCGTATATTTCAATTGTCTATTTATTGTACACAATGGACGATTTCTTATGTTAAGCATCATTACTACAAATAAAAACAAAACAGCTACTGCTCCCACATAAACAATCACCATAAGAAAAGCAATAAACTCTGCCCCTAGTAAAATAAATAGTCCTGCGGCATTTATAAAGGTCACTATAAGAAATAAAACGCTGTATACAGGATTTCTAACAGAAATAACAGCCACAGCAGACAAAATAATTACACCACTAAACATGTAAAACATACAATTTGAAAAACTAAGACTGTTAAAAAACTCGATCATTTTTTGTTATTCACCCTTTTTTCTATTATAACTAGCACTCTGTACAACCCTTACTTTATATTTTCTCTTCTTGTTCGATACGTATCTTTAAGGCCGATTCCCACCTATCACCATTACTTAATAACTTTTCTTTGTTATATAAAAGCTCTTCGTGCGTTTCAACAGAAAATTCAAAATTTGGCCCCTCCACAATAGCATCCACAGGACATGCTTCCTGACAAAACCCACAATAAATACATTTCGTCATATCAATATCATATTGTGTAGCTCGCCTGCTACCATCCTCACACATCTCTGCTTTAATAGTAATAGCCTGGGCTGGGCAAACAGCTTCACATAGCTTACAAGCTATACATCTTTCTTCACCATTGGGGTAACGACGTAATGCATGTTCTCCCCGAAATCGAGAACTTAATGGTCCTTTTTGGTTAGGATACATCAACGTTACTTTCCGCTTAAAAAAATATTTAAGAGTTATCCAAAGCCCATAAATTAGTTCATAAAGAGAAAATCTTGCAGCAATTTTTTTAAAATTTATTTTCATTTTTTTAGGGAACTCTCTACTCTTTTACCTCTATAAGGTAGGTTATAATATCATTATATTTTATAACTATAGCAGTTAAAATAACCCATCCTAATGTGATTGGTAAAAATACTTTCCAGCCAAGACGCATTAGTTGGTCATATCTATATCGTGGAAATGTTGCTCTTATCCAAATAAATAAAAAAAGTAGAGAAGCTATTTTAAGAGAAAACCACATAGGGCCTGATACCCAAGAAAAAATTGAGCAGTCAATCAATGGCAACCACCCACCAAGAAATAAAATAGTAGATATAGCACTCATGAGAATCATGTTGGCATATTCTCCTAGAAAAAAAAGAGCAAATGGCATAGAAGAATATTCAACATTATATCCCGCTACTAATTCAGTTTCTGCCTCAGGCAAGTCAAATGGTGCTCTATTTGTTTCTGCAAGAATAGATACAAAAAAAATAACAAATATAGGAAAGTGCGGTAAAATAAACCACATATTTTTCTGAGCTAAAACAATCTCTGTCAGGTTCATACTCCCTGTCGTTAAAATAATTGAGACAATAACTAAACCCATAGATACTTCATAGGAAATCATCTGAGCTGCAGAGCGCATAGCTCCTAAAAAAGCATAACGGGAATTGCTTGCCCAACCAGCAATAATAATGCCATAAACTCCTAAAGAAGAAATAGCTAGCAAATATAATATCCCCACATTAATGTTAGAAAACACCAGATGTATATCAAAAGGAATAACTACCCAAGCAGATAAACTAAGAAAAAAAGTCAAAAGAGGTGCTATCAAAAAGAGTTTTTTATTAGCTCGTGATGGTAGTATTATTTCTTTGTTCAGTAATTTTATAGCATCTGCTATGGGTTGTAACAATCCAAAAGGGCCTACAACATTTGGGCCTTTTCGTAATTGCATTGCCGCTATAATTTTTCGCTCAGCGTAAGTTAAATAAGCAACTGATAAAATAAGAATCAGAATAAAAATAATCATAAAAGAAAGTAATACAAAAACAGATGGCAGCCATGAAATAGATGCTTCCCAGTCAGAATAATACGCAAGGATAGCTTTAAGCATGCCTATTTTTCTCCTTTTCTGATTTTTTATCAAAAGCTTCTGTACATAGTGCCATTGTTTTTGAATGACGAGAGATAACATCTGTCATATAAAAATTATTTATAGAAGACTTAAGTGGATCTGGTAAAAATATTAAATTCTGGAAGTCTGCTTCTTTTTTTTTAGAGGATTTTATATAGTTAGTAACTTTATGATTACCTTCTTTAAATATAGAGTTAGCCTGGCTCATACATTCTCTCAGATCAACCAATGTATCATAAGGTAAAGTTTTTCCTATCACTTCTGATAGATTTCTTAGAATCCTCCAGTCTTCTTTTGCTTCACCTGGTGCCCAAACAGCCTTAAAAGCCCTCTGAACACACCCCTCTGTATTTACATAGGTTCCATCTTTTTCTGTATAGGCTACTCCTGGTAAAATTAAGTCTGCTAGGTGTGCACCTTTATCTCCATGATGTCCTTGATAAATAACAAACGTATTTTTTACATCATTTTGAGTTAGAGGAATATCATCCGCTCCAAGTAAATAAAGAACTTTTATTTTTCCAGATTTAACAGCTTGGTAAATCTCTGCTGCATCTAAAGCATTATTCTCTGGTACAAAAGATAAATCTAAAGCCCCAACAATTGATGCTTTAGTATGCAAAATATTAAAATTATTTTTAGTCTCCATAACAACATCATATTTATGGGCTATAGCACGGCATAAGTTGTAGATATTTTGGCTATCTTTCCGAGTCAAAGCCCCCATACCTATTACTATCATAGGGTTTTTTGCTTTTTCAAATTTTTTAATAAAAGGATGTATCCCCTCATAAATATCCTGCAAACTTTGAGCTGTATCGCCCAAATGATCACACGGAAAAGTTAAGTCACATGCCTCACCAATTAACCCCGCCAATAACCCTTTTTTTAAATAGCGTTTACGCCACCGAGCATTTATTAAAGGGGCTTCTATACGTGGATTTGTTCCAACAAATAAAACAGCATCACTTTCTTCAATCCCATCAATTGTTGTATTAAAAAGATACTTTTCTCGAGAACTTCTCTCTATAAATTCCCCTTCTAATCGGCAATCCATATTTTGACAATCTATATTTTTTAGAAGTTCTCTAAAAGAGAAAATGCTCTCACATTCCATAAGAGGTCCTACTAAACCCGCTATTTCTTTTCCTTCTCTCTTTTTTATCTGACAGGAAGCCTCCTCCAAAGCCTCTTCCCAAGTGCATGTTTGCAGTTGCCCTTTTAACTTTTTATAAGGGCTATCTAACCTTTGAGACTGAAGACCATCATAGGAGAAACGTACTTTATCAGAAATCCATTCTTCATTAATAAATTCATTAGAACGAGGCAATATACGCATTATACAACCTTCCCTACTACCTACAGATATATTTGATCCTACTGCATCATGTACATCTATAGATTGGGTATTCTTTAGTTCCCACGAACGTCCCTGAAATGCATAAGGCTTTGATGTTAAAGCGCCTACAGGACAGATATCGATCATATTTCCTGACAATTCTGACGTCAGCTCCTTTTCTATATACGTTGTAATTTCCATATCTTCACCACGCCCTACAGAACCTAGCTCTGGCGTTCCCGCAATTTCATTGCTAAATCGTATACATCGCGTACAGTGAATACATCGTGTCATCACAGTCTTAATAAGCGGTCCTATATTTTTATCTTCCACCGCTCTTTTGCTTTCCTCATAACGTGAAACATCTGGTCCATAAGAAAAAGTTATATCTTGGAGATCACATTCTCCTCCTTGATCACAAATAGGACAGTCTAAGGGGTGGTTTATTAATAAGAATTCGAGGACCCCTTTACGAGCTTTTTTTACTATATCTGTGTTAGTTCTAATAGCCATGCCCTCTACTGCTTGTACAGCACAAGAAGCAATTAGCTTAGATGCTTTATCCACCTCCACCAAGCACATACGGCAATTTCCTGCAATAGAAAGCTTTGGGTGATAACAGAAAATAGGAATTTCTATCTCTGCTTTTTCACAAGCTTGCAAAACTGTTAACCCAGCATTAATTTCAATTTCTTTATCATTAACAGTGAGCTTTATTTTATCCATGCTCAAGCTGCTCCTTTATTCCTATTTTGCATTCTTTCCACCATCAATGGTTTGAAATGACGAATCAATCCTTGTATAGGCCAAGCTGCTGCTGCCCCTAGTCCACAAATCGTATAGCCTTCAATTTGATAGGTAATTTCTTCTAGACGATCAATATCCGCCTCTTCAGTCTCACCTTTAACCATACGTTCCATCATACGCCAGATCCAACCAGTCCCTTCACGACAAGGAGAACATTGGCCACAGCTCTCATGCATATAAAACTTTGCTAATCGTGCAATCATTTTAATTAAATCTGTAGATTTATCCATAACTATAACAGCTGCTGTACCAAAATTTGAATTATGTGAGCACAAGCTATCAAAATTCATCAACACCGTATCACACACAGACTTTGGTATTAAAGGAACAGAAGATCCCCCTGGAATAACTGCTAATAAATTATCCCAGCCACCTCGCACACCCCCTGCATGTTTTTCAATCAACATCTTAAGAGGTATGCCCATTTCTTCTTCCACATTACATGGATTATTTACATGACCTGAAACACAAAAAATTTTTGTGCCAGTATTATTAATTGTTCCCAAAGAGGAAAACCATTCTCCCCCACGACGAAGAATTTCTGGAATTACTGCGATAGTTTCTACATTATTAATAATTGTAGGACATCCATACAAACCACATTCAGTTGGAAACGGGGGCTTTAACCGGGGGAAACCCTTTCCCCCCTCAAGGCTACTAATCAACGCTGTTTCTTCACCGCAAATATAGGCGCCAGCACCACGGTGTAAGTATATATCAAGACTATACCCAGATTTAGCAGCATCCTTCCCTAACAATCCTGCAGCATATGCTTCATCAATAGCTTTTTGTAGTATTTTTTCTTCACGAAAAAACTCCCCCCGAATATAGATATAAGCCACCTTAGCACCTATAGCTACACTAGCTAATAAAGTACCTTCAATAAGCTTTTGTGGTTCATGACGAATAATATCACGATCTTTACATGTTCCCGGCTCACTTTCATCTGCATTAACTATCAAGTATGAGGGCAGCTTCCTGCTATTTTTTATAAACGACCACTTCATCCCTGTTGAAAATCCGGCACCACCACGCCCACGCAATCCAGATTTTTTAATCTCTCTTACAATCCACGCTGATCCTTTTTTAATTAGCTGATCCGTTCCTTCCCAATCACCACGTTCCATGGAAGATTTCAAGGTAGTAGATTCTTCTCCATGAAGGTTTGTAAAAATTCTATCTTTTTTTTCTAAAGTCATCTAGGCACATTCCTTATAAAAATCCTTATTTTTCTTTCACAGGATTTTTTTCTTTCATGTTTCTTAAAATTTTTTCTACTTCTTTCACTGTAATATTCTCATAAAATTCACCATTTATTTGCATAACTGGCGCATTTACACAAGCTCCCAAACACTCAGCTTCCAAAAGCGTAAAATCACCATTTCCTGTCATTTCACTAATATCTATACCTAGGTTTTTTTTACATGCTAACAAAATTTTATCACTACCACGCAACCAACAAGAGGTCATTGTACAAACCTGAACTATGTTCTTACCCATGGGTTGTAAATAAAACATCGTATAAAAAGTTGCAACTTCATACACTTGAATAGGTGGAATGCCCAAAATACTTGCCACACAATCCATAGATGGGACACTTAGGTGCCCACCATTTTGTTCCTGCGCTATATACAATAGCGACAAGATAGAACTCTTCTGCTTTCCTTTTGGATATTTTTTTATAATAGCCGCAATTTTAATAGTATTTGTTTTAGTAAACTGAAAGACTTTTTCACAGACAGATTTTTTTTGAGCACGAATCATCTATCAATCTCCCCAAATACAATGTCTAATGAACCTAAAATAGCTACAGTATCCGATAAAAAATGTCCTTTACTCAAGTAATTTATAGCTTGTAAAGAAGCAAACCCTGGAGACCTTATCTTACACCTATAGGGTCTGTTTGTACCATCTGCAACTAAATATATGCCAAATTCTCCCTTTGGAGATTCAACCGTTGAATATATTTGTCCTTCTGGAACATGGTACCCTTCTGTATATAGTTTAAAATGATGAATCATAGCTTCCATACTCTGCTTCATTTCTTTTCTAGATGGCGGTGTTATCTTACAATTTTCCAACATAACTGGCCCATGTATTGGCATTTTATTCAAACACTGTTCTATAAGTTTTAAAGATTGCCGCATCTCTTCCATACGTACTAAATAACGATCATAGCAATCACCTTTTTTCCCAATAGGCACCTCAAAAGAAAGTTTATCGTACACTTCATACGGCTGAGACTTACGCAAATCCCAAGGTACACCTGATGCTCTTAAGTTTGGTCCTGAAAATCCAAAGCTTAGGGCTTTATCTGTGGACATAATACCTATATCCACCGTACGTTGCTTAAAAATACGATTTTCTGTGAGAAGGCTTTCTATATCATCCAAAACCTTAGGAAAATTATTACAAAACTCTCCTATATCTTCTGCCAACCCTTTAGGCATGTCTCGGTAAACACCGCCTGGCCTTATATATGCAGCATGCAATCGAGCTCCAGAAACGCGTTCATAAAACCCCATAAGGATTTCTCTTTGCTCAAACCCCCACAAAAATGGGGTCATAGCCCCTACATCTAGAGCATACGTCGTAATATTCAACAAGTGGTTTAATATACGTGTTATTTCAGAAAATAATACTCTTATATACTGAGCTTTTAGTGGAACTTGAATATTTAGTAACTGTTCTACAGCTCGGGAAAATCCGTGCTCCTGAGACATCGGTGAGACATAGTCTAATCTGTCAAAATAAGGTAGGGCTTGTAAATATGTTTTATGCTCAATTAGCTTTTCTGTACCACGATGCAAAAAGCCAATATGAGGATCAGCACGTTCAATAATCTCTCCATCTAATTCCATTACCATACGCAACACCCCATGAGCTGCTGGATGCTGCGGACCAAAATTCATAGTATAATTCTGAATTTTTTTATCACTCTTGTATGCCGTATCGGTGATAATTTCTTCATTATATTGCTTAGATTTTTTTTCCATTTATCTATTACTTAGTTTTGATTTGTTCATTTTGACTGTTTTTCTCAAAAATATTTTCATCAGGTATTAATTTTTTTTGTGCTTGCTTTATATTATCTTTCATTTCCGTCGTCATACCTTCCCACGGACTTAGAAAATCAAATGATCTAAAATTCTGATCTAATTTCACTGGCTCATAAACAACTTTTCCTTGATGTTCATCATATCGAACTTCCGTATAGCCTGTAAGAGGAAAGTCTTTACGCAAAGGATGCCCTTTAAAGTTATAGTCTGTAAGAATTCTTCTCAAATCTGGATGCCTTTTAAAAACAATACCAAACATATCCCATACTTCGCGTTCCCACCAATCAGCAGAATGAAAAATCTCTGTCACAGTTGGTATCGGATCTTTTTCATCTGTATGAACAACTACACGCACACGATGATTATGCTTTAAGCTCAACAAATGATACACAATTTCAAAGCGTATTTCCCGATTTGGATAATCTACACCACAAATATCCATAAGCTGTTTGCATGAACATTTTTTATTGTCTCGTAAAAACACCAGCACCTTAGGCAACATTTGACAGGTAGTATAAAGCGTTAGCTCTTTATTTTTTATATGCCAATCTTGCACGGCTTCTAACAAGGAAGAACTTATATAATCACCTAAGGCAATAAGATTAGGCACTATTTACTCCCTTTAAAAATTTTATTATTTTTCCATAAGGATTGAATTTTTCCTATACGCTTACGCGTAAAACCACTTTGTCTCTGGATTTTTCGCTGAAGTTGCAATACACCATATAACAAAGCCTCTGCTGTTGGTGGACATCCGGGTACATAAACATCTACAGGTACAATACGATCACAGCCTCTCACAACAGAATAGGAATAATGATAATATCCCCCCCCATTAGCACAGGAACCCATAGAAATTACCCATCTAGGCTCTGCCATTTGATCATATACTTTTCGTAGAGCTGGCGCCATTTTATTACATAGTGTTCCAGCGACAATCATTACATCTGACTGCCTTGGACTTGGGCGAAAAACAACGCCAAATCTATCTAAATCATATCTACTAGCTGCTGTATGCATCATCTCTACAGCACAGCAAGCAAGACCAAAGGTCATTGGCCACAAAGAACTACTTTGAGCCCAACCTGCCAATTGATCTAGTTTCGCTACAAAAAACCCTCGATCCTGAACTTCATCAGAAAAATATGCCATTAATTTTTCTGGTGATAAGGAAGCGGGGTCAATAATTTTATCAGACATATTTCTGCGCCACTATTATGATTATTCCCAGTCTAGAGCTCCCTTTTTCCACTCATAAACAAAACCTATGATTAGAACACTTAAGAAAAAAAGCATAGACACTAAACCATACAGCTCCATTCCTTTAAAAGCAACGGCCCATGGAAGTAAAAAGGCAATTTCTAAATCAAAAATAACAAATAAAATAGCTACAAGGTAAAAGCGTATATCAAAGCGCTGTCTTGTATCAGACATAGGAGAAAAACCACATTCATAGGCAGATGTTTTTGCAGCATAAGAATTTCTTTTTGCACGAAGAAAAGCCAGTGTCACAGGTACCACAGACACAAACGCTGCGACCCCCATAAATAAAAGGATTGGAAAATAATTTTCAAGAAATTCGTTTGGTGCGTGCATAAGTATTCTTCATCTAGGGAAACTATAGCACACTCCTATTTCTCCATGAAGAGGTTAAATACGATTATGCCTATTTGTTAGTCAGTTTTAAGTGATTGATTTGCTTTTGTAAAGAAGCAACCATATATAAGAAACAATGCAAATACCATTCATATAAAGCATTAATAAAGGAAATATCTGCGCTCCCCTTTCATCCATACCTATACCCAAAAAGAACGCACCTATTAGCTCAGCCACAGTAGACACTATTAAAAATCCAGCCAAAGCACCTGCAAGTTTCATGCCTTTATATATACGGGCCATAATAACCATAGCCCCCATATACATACTTAAAACAGCTCCTCCTAAGAAAAAGAAAACCATCCAAGACCCATAAATAATTGGACCTTCTATATATATGATAATGTAGGAGGTAAAAATAATAATCATTAACCCTAAAACCACCTTATAGTGACCATATTTATCAATAAGAATGCCAACAAGCCCACATAGAAAAACACCTCCCATAAGAAGAATTGTGTTCATCAGCATAATATTTCCCTCTTTGAGTCCCATCTGGTCAGCATAAAGAGAAAAGCTTTCTTCAAATGCCGTTTGATTAAAACTTTGCATAAATGCCATAATAATAATAATAGGAATTCCTACTAAGCGCTTTGCCTGAATAACATTTATAGGATCTCGAAAATGAACAAAATTACACCTACTAAACAATAAAGGAATCATACATATAACCATAGCAAGAACTACTATTGTAGCCATTGTCTCCAATTTATATGGTAGAATACTTAGAAGCAAGGGAGACAACCCCTCTGCTCCAAAAAAACTAGCTGCAAAAAAACCAATCATGGCACCTCGGTGATTTTTTTCAGCCAATATATTGACTAATGTAGCGCCTACAATAAATATTAGAGCCTCTCCCACTCCCATAAAAAATTTAAAAGCAAATATCCAAGGAGAGTCACCCATAAAAGGGATAATAATAAGTACACCTCCTATAAGCAACAAACCCATAATAACCAAAAGATCATGCTTAAAGTGCTTTAGAAGCCATGGAATAAAAGGCGCCATAAACAAAAAACCTATAGCCTCTATAAAAGCGAGAATATTGATATACCAATCATCAAAACGAAAATTTTTCAAAAGTTCTTCAAGTAATGGATTAGTTAACCCTATGCAAAATCCAGCTCCTATCATAGAAAGAATAATATGAGTAATATGTCGCTGAGCTGTGACCGATTTCATAGTAAGTTTTTCACCCATTATAATGCCACTGTATTTCCATCAACTTACAAAAAGACAGAGGAAAAACCTCTGCCCTTTCACGTACACAAAAAAATTAATTAAAGGATTACTTGCTCCAGCTTATCCATACTTTAGACATAAAAGCCAGAGTCCAAAGCCACATAGCAAACATAATAGCCACGTCTGCAACCTTCTCCACTAAATAAGAAACGTATAAAATTTCTTCTGACAAAAAGTAGTTCACAAACACAAAAACATAATTCACGACAGTACTTGAAAAGGTTCCAAGAAGATGTATTACAATTAAAGCAAACATCACCATAAACAAACTCCAATAATGTCCCTTTGTAGCTCTCCAACTTGCGCGAAAGCTATCAAAACCAAACCCCGCAGCTATACATAAAGAGACAAACATAAAGCGAAACAAAACATAGAAAGAAAAAACAGATGCTGAAATGCCTAAGATGCCCACAAATTCTCTCATTGGAGTTCCACCCAAAATTCGTCCGCTAGCAATAATCATTCCAGACACAGAAATTGCTAAAACAGCCAAAAAAGAAAATAGACACATCCAAACCCATACACCTAGAGGTTTTACCATATCACAATAACCTGAAAACAAACTAACTGGCTTTTCTTTTTTCAAGAAAAAACGATAGGATAGAACAGCAAATACCGCTAAAATGTACGAGCTTAAAAGAGAAACTATGCCAGTAGATCCTATATTAAAGCTGAAATTACTAAGACTATCTTTGACTATACCTGCCATATGAGAAGGCCCTTCTACCGTTGACTTATGGAGAAGTTGACTAAAGGTAACCTGATCACCTACTAGTAGTACTGGTACTACTATATGTATAATATAGATAATAAATGCTGAGAAAAATGACAGCCAGAATAACTCATTACGATAAGCCCAAACAGCATGTAGAGACTCACCCAAACATGGTAGAACTCTATGGTTCTCTTTAGATTTAGTAAACATAATACTCCCCCCCCTTGTTATTGTTTTATTCCATTGTAAGTGTATTTACTATATATTGGCAAGAAAGTTTTTTACTTTTTCTTTAATAAACATGCTGTCTATAAGTTTTTATTCTCTTTTTCTTTAAAATTCTCTTTCATCTCTAAAATTTTATACTCTACAAAACCTTGAAGATGGCTTAATATAGTTTTAGTTAGCACCACTGTCACTGGTAGGTTCTCCTATGTTTTAAGAAAGCTCCGTACCTTAAGACTTTAGCTTCATGCCTCCTTCAAAAAAATCTCTCACAAATGCCTGTGCTCTTCGATCTTCTATCACATCATAAGGGATATTCCATTTCTAGCATGCTAAAATTATGACTTACCTCTTTTTCTCTTGCTCTAAAATACACACTGGAGCTAGTTCTCTGATCCGACTCTACTTCTTGCACAGCTTCTGCATCATGGCCTTCAGATTTAAGAAAACTGTTACCTTTCCCCTCTCCATCGGCAATGTTATTAGCAACCCCTTCAATGAAGGCATCCTTTAGATATCCTTCTACTCTTCTAAATTTCCCTGATCTCCTACTAATTAAAAATACTCACAGGATTGACTATAATTACTAACTTGAAACAAGAATCTTTCATAAGCTCCTATATCCTTGCATTTTTCAATGGCAATAAATATTCAGATGTTTTTATTCCATGTTCTCAAACAAGTAAAAAATCAGAATAGAAGTATTCATGTAAGTCATTGAAAATTAATGATAAACAATCAGATTGAGTTGATATAATACTTTGTTATAGGTATAGCAGCTAAAATAGAAGCAGAATTAACGAACATTCATAGGAATACAGCGAGTGTGTTTTTCTATAAATTGCAAAAAAATAAGGTTACCCCTTAAACAGAAAAAATTGTAACAAACAATTTTCTAGTAAAATAGAGCTGGATAAAAACTCCTTTGGAAGTACACGTATTAGCGCACTTTTTTAAAGAAAAAGGCTTCATAAAATTATTAAATTAAAATACTATTTATTCCAGATTTCCCATATTCTAGCTACAAAAGATATTCCCCAAAACCAAATAATAAAGTTTTTAGCCAAGTCTAAAATTATGGAAAAACCATATAAAGCATACGCGAATTCACCTGACAAGAAGTAATCAAAAAACCCAAAAATATAACTTATAGAATAACCTATAATGCTCCTTATTATTTCCATTAGGAAGAAAGAAAAAAGAACTAAAAACAAACCCCAGTAATGCCTCTTTGTCTCTACCCAACTTTTACGAAAACAACTAAAACCAGATCCTATTGATACATATAGGGTAACAAACATAAGGCGCAATAAGATATAAAAGAGGAAAATAGATACTAAAATGCTTATTATAAATACAATATCTATGAAGTCTACCATTTGCCAATTTGTCAAATATTGCAGTCTATAAATGCCTATTATAACCGGCGAAATCGCCCCTATTAATAAAAAAAATACTAAACAACTCCATACCCCAACACCTAGAGGTTTTAGTGTATCAAAATAACCTGAAAATAAACTAATAGGTCGCTCTTTTCTCAGAAAAAAACGGTAAGCTAGAACAACAACTGCCGACATAATATAAGTCGTAAAAATAAAAGCTGCACCTGCATATACCATAATGCTAAAAATACCTTTTTCCCTCACATTTTCTATACTAAAATATGACGTTATCTGTGCGCCTTGAATAAGCTGCTGAAAAGTAAAGAGGTCACCATCACCATCTAGTAGCAACAACTTTATTATTATTATAGTACAGCTAAGAAGTACTGGTAACGCTGCTAACCTAGAAAGCTCTTTTCGATGCGTCCAAATAGCTTTCAAAGATGCACCTAAATGCGGTAAAATTCTGCGATTGTCTGTAAGCATATTATCTAGTCCTTTACTTCCTTTTACTATTATCCTATGGCCTCTTTACTATTATTGTCAATACATTCTACTATTGTTTGTTGCAGAAAATATTGTTTTTTCTACAAATTACCTCACCTTTGAATTCTATTTTTTATACACTTGAAATATAGTTTTAAGAATTCATCTTTCTCCTTTCTTTTGCACTCCTATTTTTATAGTATAAGCTCATGACTCAAAATATTCTTTCATCACCTGCTTTTGTTCATTTACATGTACACTCTGCTTACTCTCTCTTAGAGGGTGCTCTTACATTGAAAGACCTTCTGAAAATTAGCAAAAAAAATAACATGCCTGCCATAGCGCTAACAGATACTAATAATCTTTTTGGCGCTCTAGAGTACTCTCTCCTTTTTTCAGAATCTGGCATTCAACCAATTATCGGTACACAAATCCTCCTAAAAAACCCTTATGAAAAAGAAGAAAACAAAAAAGAAACTGACCTGTACCAACCTATTGTTCTCTTAGTGCAATCTGAAATTGGATATAAAAACCTACTCAAAATTAGTTCTGAATCTTATACTTTATCCTTAGACAAAGAACCTCCTCATATTACGCTAGAACAACTATCTAGCTACAATAATGGACTTATTTGTTTATCTGGCGGATTTAATGGTCCTATATCCTATCTTATAAAAAAAGATAGAAAAGAAAGAGCTCTGAAAATAACTCAACAACTTAGCTCTATTTTTAAATCTCGTTTTTATTTAGAAATCATGCGCCACGGGTGTGCTGAAGAAAAATCTGTTGAAAAAGCTACACTAACACTTGCAGAAAATCTACAGCTACCAATTGTTGCTACTAATGACGTTTACTTCTCCAACCCTACTGTATACAAAGCTCATGATGCGTTAATTTGTGTCTCTGAAGGCACCTACATCGCCGTAGATGACCGCCGACGTCTCACACCAGAGCATTATTTTAAAACATCTGATCAAATGATAGAACTCTTTCATGACTTGCCTGAAGCTATTGCCAATACAGTTTTAATTGCTAAACGCTGCTACTATTTTCCAAAAACTCACAACCCTATCTTACCTCCTTTTACTGCAGTATCTGGCTTAAGCGAGGAAGAAGAAATCCATTTGCAGGCTTATGAAGGCCTAGAAATGCGGCTTAAAGAATACGTTTTTACAGCTGATATGAATTCTGCAGAAAAAAAAGAAAAGAAAAAAAAATACAAAGACCGACTAGATTATGAAATAAGCGTTATTATGAAAATGGGCTTTGCCGGCTATTTCTTGATTGTCTCTGACTTCATCAAGTGGGCAAAAAATAATAATATTCCTGTGGGACCTGGCCGTGGCTCTGGTGCTAGTTCTGTAACAGCTTGGTCTCTACAAATTACTGATATTGATCCTTTGTGCTTTGATCTCATTTTTGAGCGATTCTTAAACCCTGAGCGTATATCTATGCCCGATTTCGACATTGATTTCTGTCAAGAAAAACGTGATGAAGTTATTAACTATGTACGTGACAAATATGGAAAAGACCGCGTAGCACAAATTATTACTTACGGAAAATTACAGGCAAGAGCTGTTCTGAGAGATGTTGGTCGTGTACTGCAAATACCCTATAACCAAGTAGATCGTATTTGCAAACTAATACCAAATAACCCTGCAAATCCCGTTACACTTGCTGAAGCCTTAAAAGTTGAACCAAAGCTTGCTTTAGAACGCAAGAACGATGAAATGGTCGCTGAACTTATTGAAATAAGTCTCGAACTTGAAGGGCTTTATCGCCATGCATCTACCCATGCTGCTGGTATTGTAATAGGTGACCGTCCTTTGCATGAACTTGTACCTATGTACCGTGACCCCAAATCACCTATGTTAGTAACGCAATTCAACATGAAACTAGCAGAAAAAGCTGGCTTAGTAAAATTCGATTTCTTAGGGCTAAAGACACTAACAGTCATTGAAAAGGCTGCAAATTTAGTACGCCAAGAGATAAAATCTGATTTCACAATAACTAAAATATCTCTTGAAGATGAGCCTACATTTGAGCTTCTACGCCGTGTAGAAACAGTAGGTATATTCCAACTAGAAAGTGTTGGCATGAGTGATGTTGTACGACAATTGCAACCTAAGCAATTTAATGAACTAATTGCCTTAGTCGCTCTCTATAGGCCTGGCCCCATGGATGACATTCCACGTTATATAGCCTGCAAGCATGGCCGTGAACCCGTTACATATATGCACCCTTCTATTGAACCCGTTTTGAAAGAATCTTTTGGTGTAATGGTCTATCAGGAGCAAGTCATGTGGATTGCTCAAGAACTTGCTGGCTACAGTCTCGGTGATGCAGATTTATTACGTCGTGCCATGGGGAAAAAAATAAAAAGCGAGATGGATCTTCAACGCAAAATCTTCATAGATGGAGCAAAAAAAAATGGCATAGAAGAAAGTCTTGCTGAAGATATTTTTAATAAAATTTCCAAGTTTGCCAGTTATGCTTTTCCAAAAGCACATGCCACACCTTATGCTCTACTTTCTTATCAAACAGCCTACTTAAAAGCAAACTATCCTCTTCAATTTTTTTCTGCTTCTATGACGCTAGATATGCATAATACAGAAAAAATAAATATTTTACGCCAAGATATGGATAGACTAAAACTAGCTCTATTAGCTCCTGACATTAATGCTTCGAAGCCTTTCTTTTGTGTAGAGGGGAAAGCTGTACGCTATGCTCTTTCTGCTCTAAAAGGCGTTGGCGAAGCAGCCATGAATGAGGTTATTTCTGAACGCACAACCAATGGACTTTATGAATCTATCTGGGATTTTACTTCCAGGCTTTCTAATAGGGTTGTTAACAAACGCCAACTAGAATCTTTAATTTCAGCTGGAGCTTTTGACACCTTACACTCTAACCGCCGTTCTCTCTTTAAAAATGTCGATATTCTTTTAAATTATGGAGCAGCAGCACGGAGGCAAGCGGCCTCTTCTCAAAGTAATTTATTTGGTGAGGAAGATTTGCCATCTCATCCAGATCTGCCATATTCAACACCCTGGTCTTTGTTAGAAAAACTTGAAAAAGAATTTATATCCTTGGGTCTATATCTTTCTGCACATCCACTAGATGCTTATAATATTGCTCTACCTCATATTAAGCACCGAAAATATGCAGATGTCCTTAAAAAACTGCTGGAAAACCAGGAAGAAACTATTGTATCTATGGTTGGCGTTATTATTGGACGAGATGATAAAATTTCCCGCAAAGGTAATAGTTTTTCCTTCATCCAAATATCTGATCAAACAGGTGTTTTCGATGCCACTGCTTTTTCTAATGTATTGCGCAATAACAGCGATATATTAACACCTGGAAAAGCTGTCTTCTTAGAGGTGGAAGTACGCTGGGATAATGAGTCCCCTCGCTTTAGCATTTCTTCTGCTCAAGACCTAGAAGCACTTTGTAAAAAAACCCTTAAAAATATGGCCTTTGATATTTCATCTTCAAAATCTCTAAAAAAATGGAAGCAGAAATTAGAAAAATGTGAAAAAGATGGAATGAACATTATCTTCACTCTACCAGTACCTGTCGAAGATGATATTGTAAAAGAATTTGAAGTTTCTATCTCCCCCCCTGGGGGTTATCGCTTGAAAGAATATGGATAAAAAATTACGGTAAATATTTTTTTGGATCTACAACCTCATTCTTATTTCTAATGCCAATATAGATTTGTGGAAGATTAGCCATTCCTTTTGACCCCACATAACCAATTGTATTTTTCGGAGAAATACTATCCCCTTCTTTTACTAAAATATTAACTAAGTTCCCATAAAGGCTTAAATATTTATCTTCATGCAAAATAATGACAAGATTCCCATAATCCATTAGCATGGATCCCGCATAAATAACCCTTCCTCTAGAAATAGGCTCTACAGAGGCTCCCTCTGGTGCTAGCAAAAAAAGTCCTTCTTTTTCTTTAGAAAAACCTTCTAATATATGACCTTTTATTGGCCACTGTTTTTTCTGTTTTTTTTCCATAAAATATGTTTTTAAAGGATTTGGAATAACATTCTTCTTCCATAAACGATCAATAAACACGCCTAAAAGTGATTTTCTTTTCTTTGGTTTTTTTTCTGCTAGTACTATTAATTGTGTCTCTCCCTTATAGCTAATTTTGGGGGTTTTTATTTCTTTCCTCTGAAATACTGGTCGTTTCTTTATAATAGGCATAAAGTTTTCCTCTACTGCCAACGACTCTTGACGTTGAAAGATAATAGATACAAAATAAGCGCACAATATAATTGTGCAAAATGTATGCTGCAAACCGTAAGATTTTTTCTGATAAGACATAAAACACAACTCTTTTTCTACCAGTAACTTAACCTATGGAGCTCCTCATGTCTATCAAGCACACTGTATCTATTTTACCTGGAGATGGTATTGGCCCAGAAATTATGGAAGCCGTACAGCAGATTATTAAAGCTGCTAGAGTTAATATTACCTGGGAAGAATGTGTTGCTGGAAAGAAAGCTTTTGAAAAAGGAATAACCTCTGGCGTTCCTGAAAAAACTATAGCCTCCATTGCAAAAAATGGCGTGGCTATTAAAGGTCCTCTGGAAACTCCTATTGGCTATGGAGATAGAAGTGCCAATGTTACTTTGCGGAAGCTTTTCGAAACCTATGGAAATATCCGACCAGCAAAAGAAATACCTGGTCTTAAGACTGCTTTTAGCGGCCGCAATATTAACTTACTTATTGTTCGAGAAAATATAGAAGACCTTTATGCTGGTATTGAATATCATCAAACGCCCTCAGCAGCTGAAAGTATAAAACTTATCACCAAGCATGGCTGTGAAAAAATTAGCCGTTTAGCTTTTGAATTAGCTTTATCCAGTGGGAGAAAAAAAGTACATTGTGCGACAAAAGCTAATATTATGAAATTTACTGAAGGCATGTTCAAGCATGTTTTTGAAGAAGTTTCTAAAGATTATCCAAATATTGAATCAAACCACATCATCATAGATAATTGTGCTCATCAACTTGTTGTTAATCCTGAGCAATTTGAAATAATTGTAACATCAAACCTTAATGGCGATATTTTATCTGATCTAGCTTCTGGCCTTATAGGCGGATTGGGTGTAGCTCCTAGTGCAAATATTGGTGATAAAGTTTCTATCTTTGAGTCTGTTCATGGTTCTGCACCAGATATAGCTGGAAAGAACCTAGCAAATCCTACAGCTCTTCTTTTAAGCGCTTGTTTGATGCTGCGTCACTTAAAAGAATTTAAAGCCGCTCAAATGATAGAAGAAGCTCTTGTTTACACTCTCCAAGAAGGAAAATACCTTACTGCTGATTTAACTAAAGAAAAAATAATTATTCCTACTACTACTACAAAAATTACCCAGAGAATAATAGAAAATTTTGGTAAGAAACCTGCTAACTATCTATATGGAAATTTTAAAAATCTTAACCTACCTATTAAAAACAGTCTAGACTCTAAGGGGGAAGTTCTTACTCCTATTGGCGCAGATGTTTTCATTCAATATACAGGAAATGTTGAAGATTTAGCTAGTAAACTTTATTCTCCTCATTCAGACTTTGAATTGAAAAGTATTTCTTGTCGAGGTATGCAAGTATGGCCTAAAATTCCCTATGCTCAAGTAGAGCTTATGGACCTCCTCTGTTGCCATTTTCTAACTAAATCAAAAATGACAAAAAAAGATCTCCGTTCTAAATTATTAGAACTCCTAGCTAAAGAAAGTAAAAATCTCCCCTGGATGCATATTGAACTTGTTCAAAAATATTAAAGCTATTTTTCTACAAATTAATATTATCCTTAGCTTACCTACAGCTCTTAAATCTTTTCTATTGCAATTGGAGCATAAACAGCGGGATTAGAACCATTGTCCTTCACTATCTGCAGTAAAGAATAAAGAGTACTGTTTTCATCTGCTTCAGAAAGATAGTCCATTCTTCTAATATCTAAAACTTTTAATTCTCTCATTCTTCCTAATAAATCTGAGAAAAATTCATGGTTTGCAGGATAATCAAGA
>JAJRRM010000017.1 GCA_024279475.1 Alphaproteobacteria bacterium
ACGATATTAAATGATGAATAAGGATGTATCATGAATTATGAAGATGTATTAAACTCTCTACAAACACAATTCCCAGGTGTTGCTGCGTTAACCAAGCAACAAATAGTCTCAGCACTCTCTAGATCTATAGCGAGTATTGATAGAGATATTAAAGCTAAACGAGGTGTAGGTAAATACGCTCGTAAAGAGGGGCGAAGAGTCTATTTTTTATTGACAGATCTGGCTTTGTATCTCTCGAGAGATCTTAAAGAGGCTAGTTAAGATGCCAAAGCAAGTCAAAGAGTATGAACAGAACTACACGACGATCAAACACAATCCTCGTATCAAGTTCGGGCTGAGTAATAATGACTACTGTATAGCTAATGCAATTTATCATCTCCAAAATAAACCAGAGAGTAAATTCCCAGGGTGGTATTACGGTAAAGCAGAGACTTTGGCAAAACTGTTTAATTTTAGCCGAGCTACTCCATATAATTCACTTAAAAAATTGATAGCTAAAAAGCTGATTGAAAAAAATGATGAAACAGGTTTTTTAAGAACAACAAAACTATGGTGGGATGAATTTATAAATGATTCGATTTCACAGAAAAAAGAGTTTTAGACTCTCGTATAAATTTTAGACAAACATATAAAAATTAGACTGTTCTATCTAAATTTTATACTAAATCTGTCTAAAAATTAGATTATTCCGTCTAAATTTTAGACACATATATAAATATATATAACTATAGAGATAATCATAGTGATAAAAGTTTATACACCAAAAGAAAAAAACAACAGCGGGAGAAATTTAATTTATATGGCAAGACCAAAAAGTAAAGATCCCAAAACAGAAAGAATATCTGTACGATGTACCAAAGAAGAAAAGAGACTTATTTTGGAGAAAGCAGAAATGACAGTGATGAATGCCTCTGAATATCTAAGGGCTCTTGGTATGAATTATCCAATTTACAGTAGAGTGAGTTGGCAAGCCGTTCAGCTATTTGTCAAAGCTGCAAAAGATCAATCAAGGATAGGCGGAATACTCAAATACTATTTGGTAAATACTAAAGAGAAAGAAGCTTATCTTGGCTCTAAGTCACGACAAGAGATTGAAGAGATATTAGAAGCTACAGAAGCAAGAGGTGAGGAGCTTTTAGAAATAGCCAAAGGTGTATTGCGTGATTGTCAAACAGGTTGACAAAAAGATTCCTAAAGGTTCTTTCAAGGGCTTGGCAGATTATATTTTGGATCGCACACATGATGGAGCCAAAGTTGAAGAGTATGAATTTACAAATTGCCCTTTTGATACGGTGGAGGATAACTTTCTCTTCATTCGAGAAACACAAAAAGATAGCAGATCTGAGCAAAATAAGACGATGCATATCGTAGTCTCTTTCCCAGAAGGAGAGAAGCCGTCAAAAGAGGTATTGCAAGACATAGAAAAAGAGCTAATGCGAACTTTGGGTATGGAAGAGCATCAACGGCTATCGGTGACACATACCAATACAAATAATTTTCATATGCATATCGCTATTAATAAAATACATCCTGTCACCAAGCACATTATCAATCCACACAAAAGTAAAATCAAGATAAATAACAAAGCTGCTGAATTGGAAGTCAAGCATAAACTTCAAAAGACCAATCATCTCTCAAATGATCTCAGAAAAGAGGCAGGAATTATTTTTGAAGATATACAATATAATAAATCCAAAGAGATAGAGATCCACTCTGGAGTAGATAGCCTCTTGACATGGATTAAAGAGGAAGCCTTAGAGGACATAAAAGAGGTACTTAAAGATCCTAAATCATCCCTGGACATTTTACACCAGGTATTAGCAGATTACAATCTGGAGCTAAAACCTAGAGGTAACGGTATAGTCATTGCAGACAAAACGAGGAAGCTCTTTGTAAAAGCCTCTGATGTGCATAGAGACTTATCCAAAGGGAAACTGGAGAAACGCTTTGGAGAGTTTAAGACCTCCAAGATTACCACCACTCCAAAAAAGAAATTTGGCAGACCAGTAAATGAGTATTGGAAACGATACCAAGAATTATCTACACAGAAGAGATCTACCAAAACAGAAGAGTGATGTGCTACCCATATTTAAGACAAGTTCCCCTAAAAATTACGCAGCCGTTTGATATTCTAACATCTTAATCTCATAATTGACTGGGGACATATATCCATTGGTCGAATGCAGCCTCTGTCTATTGTAAAACACCTCTAT
>JAJRRM010000018.1 GCA_024279475.1 Alphaproteobacteria bacterium
TGCTATTGACGGTGTACCTAAAACCACGAATAATGAAAATGTACCTAAAAACACGAATGTAATTTTTATGACTGATAATCAGCTTATTCCAGAAAAGTACCCTCAAGGGGATTTATTCATCTGTGATGTTGCTGATGCTATCCTAAAAGACATAATGCCTCAGATGGAGCATCCTTTTTATTCTCTCTCCAAAAAACCATGCACTGAAGCAAGAAGATATGAACACAATGGCAATTGGGTTGAAATAATCCCTACAATCAAGGGTGCTGCTACTATCTATGACAAAGATATTTTGATTTATGCTATTTCACAGATTATGGCAAAAATTAATAATGGTGAATCAGTTTCACAGCGTATTAGAATAAATAGTCATGATTTGCTTAGATTCACTAATAGAGGAACTTCTGGACGTGATTATATGTCCTTGCAAGACTCTTTAGATCGCTTAGAAGGAACACGTATTAGAACTAACGTAAGCGTTGATAATGATGAACAAGAATGGAAAGCTTTTGGTTTAATTAAAAGTGCTGGTACACGAAGAAAAAATGGCATTGATGGTAGGTTAATATGGTGTGATATTGAGCTTTCTGATTGGGTATTTGAAGCCATTGAGAAAAAGAACGTACTAACACTACATCGAGACTACTTTAGGCTTAGAAAGCCTATTGAAAGACGTATTTATGAACTTGCTCGAAAACACTGTGGAAAAAAACAAAAATGGGCTATTTCTCTATCATTACTCCATAAGAAAAGCGGTTCACAAGCAACCGTAAGAAGGTTTAAACAAGCATTAAAAAATATAGTAAAGCACAATCATTTACCTGATTACAGCATCGAATATGATAGCGACTCTAATATAATTAAATTTGAAAACCGTAATTCCTGGTGGAAAGATAACCCTAAGGATCCTGAGAGAAAACTCCCTGCTCTCAATACTGAAACTTATAATAAAGCTAAGAAAGTAGCCCCCTTATTCGATATATATGGATTAGAACAAGAATTTAGAACCTGGTGGACGAACACTGGTAAACCTGCTCCTAATGACCTAGAAAAGGCATTTTTGGGATTCTGCAAGAAAAGAGCAAATAAGGATAAGCAGCATAATTTATTTTAAAAAAAGATAAATAGCTATAAATATAGCTATTTATCTTTTTTAAAAATATTTGCCATAGATAACTAAAAGTATATAATCAAAACATACTAACTAAAGTAATTAATAAAATGGCTACTCTAAATATTTCACTCCCTGATTCATTAAAAACATTTGCACAAGATCAAACAAAAACAGCGGACTATAGTAATCCCAGCGATTATGTACGCTCTCTTATTCGAGAAGATAAAGAAAAGAAAGAAACTCAGCAACGAGTAGAGTCCCTACTTCTCGAAGGTTTAGAATCTGGTAAACCGATCCCCGTTACTCCTGAATACTGGAAAGAAAAAAAGGCACGCCTTCAAAAAGAACTTCAAAAGAATAACTCTTAAATGCTTCCAATTATAATACTCCCACAAGCGGACGAAGATTCAGACCTTTTTTTTCTATATATAGCTAAAGATAATCCAGCCGTTGCTTATCGTTTTTTAGAAAGGATAGAGGACACACATAAGCTAATTGCTAGCTCTCCAAAGCTTGCGCCAATCTTTGATACTTCCAATCCAAAATTATCGGGTATGCGTTGGTTTCCTGTTAAAAATTTTCCTAAACACCTAATTTTTTATATTGAGTCAGAAACACAAATAACCATTGTACGGGTGTTACACAAGGCACAAAACATTTCAAAAATACTCACATAAAAAGCTATAAATATAGCTATTTATCTTTTTATCTTTTTCTAATATAATTTAAAATATGGGATATATCGTAGCGTTTTTAAGTCAAAAGGGGGGGGTGGGGAAA
>JAJRRM010000019.1 GCA_024279475.1 Alphaproteobacteria bacterium
AGAGATCTTCACGCCAAGTATAAGCTAATTTAGAAATAAACAAAAACAGTCAAAGAATTTTCTTTGACTGTTTTTGTTTTCTAGATACAAGTTAAAATATAAAAGCAGAGGGTGTATTTTGTCTTTACAGAAAAGATGAAAGATAGAGGTGAAACAAGGAGGGTTAAATATAAAAAATCATCAGGGGTCCTTTCTTTTTTATTTCTATAAAAACTAAACGGATATAGTTGGATTTGATCTATTGAGTTTTGGAAAATACCCTTCTATAGTCAGGAGATAAAGAACAAAAGTAAGGTTTATTTTCATGTTAGATAAGAATAATGCATTAGCGGCAGCGCTCAGTCAGATTGAAAAAGCATTTGGTAAAGGCTCTATTATGCGTATGGGCGACAAAGAAATTTTAAATATTGAAACAATTTCAACAGGATCTATAGGTCTAGATTTAGCTTTGGGTGTAGGGGGTGTTCCACGAGGACGCATTGTAGAGATCTTTGGTCCAGAAAGCTCTGGTAAAACAACATTAGCACTTCATATTATTGCGCAAGCGCAGAAAAAAGGGGGTTCTTGCGCTTTTATTGATGCAGAACATGCTCTTGACCCTATATATGCCCAAAAATTGGGCGTAGATGTAGATAATTTGTTCTTAGCACAGCCAGATGCAGGTGAACAAGCTTTAGAAATAACAGATACTTTAGTGCGTTCAGGAGCTTTGGATGTGCTCGTGATTGATAGTGTTGCTGCTTTAGTTCCAAAAGCAGAGCTAGAGGGAGATATGGGGGATTCTCATATGGGGCTACAAGCACGATTGATGAGCCAAGCTTTACGTAAACTAACAGGATCTATTTCACGGAGTAAAACAGTTGTTATTTTTATCAATCAAATTCGTCATAAAATAGGGGTAATATTTGGTAGTCCAGAAACAACCACAGGTGGTAATGCTTTAAAGTTTTACTCCTCTATACGGATGGATATTCGTCGTATAGGAGCAATTAAAGATAAAGATGAAGTAGTGGGGAACCATACACGTGTTAAGGTTATAAAAAACAAAGTAGCACCTCCTTTTAAAATGACTGAGTTTGATATCATGTATGGCCATGGTATTTCTAAGGTTGGAGAAATTGTAGATCTTGGGGTGAAGGCTGAAATCATAGAAAAAGCGGGCGCTTGGTTCTCTTACAATGGAGATCGTATTGGTCAAGGTCGTGAAAATGTGAAGAAATTTCTCATAAAAAATCCGAAAATTGCAGAAGAGCTAGAGAAGAAAATTAAAGAAAAATAAAATATCACTGTTGAAGTGCTACAACCTCTATCTATTTCTTCTATTGGAATGCTTTAGCCACAAAAAATGTTGCTAAGACGAAGCAGAATAAGCTTTATTTTGCTCTTGAGACTGTCCAACTGTTATCTGACCTAGTTTTTTATGAGCTTGATCGTAAGAAGTGCGTGACATTTCAAAAGAACTATAATGTAATGCAACTTCAACATGAGCGCCTTTTATTGTTGATATAAGCTTCCAATCAGTGGCATAGGTATTTTTGAGGGTTAGTTTTCTATGTAACGTATTTTCTGTTCCTATACTCATTAATTCTGCAAATTCTGTGGTTCCAAGAGTTCCACCTGAACACATAGCTTGAAAAAGTTGAATAGAAGCAGATTCAAAAGCCATATGTACTAGTATAGGAAGCTGCTGTGCATTGGCCATTTTTCTTGTGCCAGCTCGTGAAGCATTAAAACCATTAATAGTTGTAAAAATGGGCATTCCCATTGTCCGAACAGCATTTTTATAGTCTGATGTAGCTATATCAGCGATACCTTTAATCAACTTCTCAAAGGTGGCGAGTACAACAACTTGCAACGGGTTTCTTTGTAATTTTTCATTTGAAGCCATGCTTTTCCCCTTTTTTCTTCTTAAGAGAAGGCTACAGAGCCTCCTCTTATCTTGTTATTTATTAGCCGTTTGCAGCTTTTGGCAGATCAGCAACCAGACGAAGAGACGCTGTTAGTTCTTCAAGTTGGAAATGTGGACGCAAGAAGCATACAGCTCTATATTGACCAGGGTTACCTGGTACGTCTACAACATTTATCTGTGCCTCACGAAGGGGATATTTAGCTTTAAGTTCTTCAGAAGCATTGTCGTTAAGAAGAACATATCCCGCTATCCATTCTTGCAAATATGTCTCTACATTATCACGAGTCATGAATGAGCCGATTTTATCACGCATCATTACCTTGATATAGTGTGCAAAGCGAGAGGCTGCAAGCATATAGGTTATACGAGCAGAAAGGCTTGCGTTAGCATTTGCTTCTGCTGTGTTATAAATTTTTGGCTTATGAACTGTTTGGGCTCCGAAAAAGGCTGCTTTGTCACTGCCCTTACAATAACATAGTGGTAAAAATCCAAGATCGCTTAATTCTTTTTCACGACGATCTGTAATAGCCACTTCTGTAGGGCATTTCATAACAAGGCTACCATCTGTTGAGTTGAATGTATAAGATGGTAAGTCTTCTACCAAACCACCCCCTTCTACACCACGAATAGCCACAGTCCATTTATAGTTATTGAAAGCAGTTGTAATAAGATTTCCTAAAGACCAGGCTGGAGTACCCCAGCAGAAGTCAGCAGTTGTGCCAGTAGCCATATTTTCTGTATAATTTAGGCCATCAACAGGATTTGTATTTGGTCCATATGGCTCGCGCATTAGAACACGTGGCATTGTCATGACAACATAACGAGAGTCCTCAATTTCACGAAAGCTATTCCATTTAGCAAATGCAACACTATCATAAATGATGGAAAGGTCAGTTGGTTTTCCAAGATCATCAAAAGATTTTAGGCCAAGCATGCTAGGTCCTACTGAAGCTATAAATGGCGCATGAGCTGCTGCTGCAACACCTGCAATCTGGGTAGAAAGTTCCAGATCCATGGGTGTATTGTCAATTTGATACCCACTAAGCAAAATTCCGTAAGGGGTACCACCATAAGTACCAAATTCTTCCTCGTACACTTTCTTAAAAAGAGAACTCTCATCAAACTCAACACATTTTTCAAAATCATTTAAAAGATCTTTTTTTGTTGCATTAAGAACGCGAATGCGCAAGCTTGAACTAGATAAAGCTTTTGATACGAGGTACCACATGCCACGCCATGTAGATTCTAGCTTTTGAAAGTCCGGTGTGTGCATAATCACATCTAATTGTTTGCCGATTATTTGGTCAATAGAATTAATCTGCTTGCTAATAAAAGAAATCATATTAGCTGGTAGATTGGCTGAACCAACTTGTTCCACTTGATCAACAAATTCGGAAATCATAGTTTTTGCAGCTGCAGTATCGGCAGCATTTGTTGCTAGGTTTCCTGTGCTTATAATTTGATCTAGCAGGTTGGTTTGTCCTGAGCTAGTAGTAGTTGTTGTTGTCGCCATAATTCTCTCCCGATTTTACTTCTTTTATTTATTTCTTAGCACTTGGTTTAGGATCAGAAGCACTCTTTGCAGCTGGTTTAGACGTCGAAGCGCTTGTTGAAGGTGCAACTAATTTTTTCAAGGTAGCGAGTTGTGTCGGATTTGTAGAAATCTGCTCTAGAAGATTGCTTAAATCTTCATTGCTAGAAATTCGTGAAAGGAGCTCGCTAAGATTTTCGCGTACAGCGTAAAGAGCAGCTAAATCAGGCTGCTGCTTAGCAACAGATACGGGACCAAAATCGTCTAGTGAAGAAAAATTTAAGTTCACATCTAACAAACTACCATCGTTTTTGAGGAGGTTAGGTACATTAAATGTTACGTGTGGTAGAGAAGCTTCCATTATCTTGCCAAAAGTATCGCCATCTACTTCTACAAATTTACGTTGGCTTAGAGGTATTAGGTTGGCATTATTGTCGCCAGAAAGGTCTGCCATTACACCTACAACAAAAGGAAGTTCTATAACCTCTATTGCATCACCAATCTCTACATCATAAGTAATATGTACCCTTGGTGGCCGTAGGTTGTCTAATATATGTTGAGTGCTTTCCATTGTTTTCCCCATTCTTATTCTTAATTTACCATCGCTTTATTATACTTTGCCATATATTTTTACTATTGTAAAATATTATTTACATTACGTATCATTGCTTTATCAAAGAAATAAAAACTTTACTTCTTTTTTACAGACCCTTTTTCTATGGAAATGGGGAAAGTAAAGGCTTCTACAATCTCGCCAACCTTTAAGGTGGCATCTAATTGTAGGACTATGCTCTGGTTATCCCTGTCTATTTTTTGAATAGTTATACTAATGTTTTCCAGCCTGGGTTCGAAAATTTCAACAGCTCTTTGGATTTCATTTTCTAGTTGTTCTTGCCCTTGAGTGCTGGCAATATCGTAAAAAGAAAAGTCTGAAATGCCATAAAAAAAGGGATAACCAGACTTTAGATTAAAGACAGTATCTTCATAAAAACTAGCATCATCATAGTCACTTCTGTTAAAAGGAATACGTGTATCTAATAGATCAAAGAGTTCACTTAATACGGACGCGCGTATTTGTTCTACATTATATGTTTTTTGAATAGGTGATTCTTGTTTTTGCCGAGGATTCTCATCATGGAGCCTGTCAAAAAGGGGTATTAGTTCTCCAGATTTTTTCCAGCCCATAAGCATCTCATTCTTTTTCTTATACTATAGAGTATTTGAGAAAGAGCTGAAAGATAAAAACATTTTTTTCAAATTTATTTGGACCTGGAGAGAAATAAATAAGAATCTTAAGTATCTAAGCGTTCGTCGCGCAGAGTTTTCTCTTTTCTTTCGTGTCGTTCTTGTTCTTCAATGCATAAAACAGCTGTAGGACGAGCTTCTAGACGGTTAATACCAATAGGGTCTCCCGTTTTTTCACA
>JAJRRM010000020.1 GCA_024279475.1 Alphaproteobacteria bacterium
GGGGGGGGGGGGGGAGGAAAGGCATTACGTTATAGACAAAGGATATTAAACTCAGGATCTTAAAACAAGAAGAGTAAAGAATCCCTTTAGGATGGTAGAAAATCTTTCAGGCTAGCATGAGGAGTGTTAAAAAATAGAAAAGTTGCATTGGGATAATGGTGATCTAATGGGGCAGATGTAACTATTTTATGCCAAACAGCATCGTGAAAAAATTAAAAAAAGCTTCACTAATTATATCTTTTGTGAAAATAGAAACCCCTCCAATTATTAATATTCAAAAAAAGCTTTCTATTCATTCCTTTCTTTGTATGGTATATATGATTTTGAGTTAAATTATAAAAAATCAGGAAAAACTATGGCCTATATCGATATTATACTCCTTGCTCTTATCGCTATTTTTCTTGTTCTGCGCTTGCGCTCCGTTTTAGGTGAACGCAACGGTAAAGAAAGGCCTCCTCAAAACTCTCACTTTGTAGAAAAAGAGGCATCAACAAACGATATAGATGCTAATGATAGCAATAAAATTATTTCCCTTAACGTTAAAAAACGGCAAAAAATAAATTCGCATCCTACAAAAGTTACAAGTAAAGAAGATCTATCAAAGTTCTGCTCGAAAGAAGCTGAAGTAGACATATTAGCCCTTAAACAAAAATATAAAGACTTTTCAGTTGAGAGCTTTATGCATGGCTCAGAAGCTGCCTTTAATATGATCTTAACAGCTTATGCTTCTGAAAATTTGCCTATGTTAAAAAAGCTTCTAACCCCCACTATGTGCAAAAATTTTCAAGAGAGCTTGCTTGAAATAAAAAAAAATAAGAAGTCTCTATATTTTACCTTGGTGCGTGTTGAAGGCAAAATAACCCACGTAAAACTTTCTGGGAAAAAAGCAACTATAGAAATATGCTTTAACTCTGAACAAGTAAATGTAGTGCGTGATTCAAAAGGATCTATTCTTGAAGGTGACCCTAAAACTGGTGAGCTTTGCGAGGACATATGGGTATTTGAAAAAGATATGTCTAGAAAATCTCCTATATGGCTTTTAACCGAAACAAAATAAATATGCTTTTAGGCTTTTATTTTATCCCTCCAAAGTTAATATAACCTATTCTATATAAACCCTTTTCAAGATTGTTTTATTTGTGTAGTATTGTAATCGGACATTAGGTGTAGGTAAAAATAATAAAGATAAAAAAATGGCCGTAAAATCTTCTTCTTTCGACGCACTACAATGGCATGAGGGTATGCTGCTTACACCTCAGTTGTTGCAGCAGTCTGACATTTATCAACAAAATATCCGAAATTTTGTACTTCAGTACACCTGCCCCTATTATTACGGTGTTCTAAACCTAAGTATAGACGCTTCAAAGCTCAGTACAGGGTTGCTACAAATCACTGATCTACAAGCTATGTTTCAAGATGGTTTAGCCTATTCAGTGTCTCAGGGTGGTAATACGGAACTTTCGATAGATCTAAAGCCTTATGCTGATACTTTTAAAAAAGCACCTCAGATTATTTCTTTGGCTGTTCCTATATCTGTTCCTATGGAATCTAGCCTTACAGGTGATTATCCTCGCTATATTTCCGAATCAGGAAATAAAGCTGTAGATATAAACACGGGTGATAACTCTGTAGGATTCCCTAAGTTACGTGGGAATGTAACTCTCATTGTTGGTGATGTACCTGCTCGTTACTCAAGCATTCCTATTGCTAAAATATCAATAAACCAAAGCACCTATACTCAAGAAGACGATTTTTTCCCAGCTTTTGTTTCACTTTCTAAATCCGAATCTATTAGTAAGCTCGTAAAATCTATCATTGATACAATGCGTGGGAAAATTAATTTTCTCTACGAAAAACAGAGCTTATATGAAAATTCTTATGGGGCATCATCTACTGGGGATAAAAATCTGGGGCCCATTTTACAGTACCTCTCTGCTTCTTTACTAGAAATTGAATCTCTTTATTATTCTAGCTCTACTATGCAGCCCTTTGAAATTTATAAAGCCTTGTGCTCTTTATCTGGTCATTTAGCCCCTTTACAGCCAGATCAATTGCTACCCTGCTTTGATGGATATAAACATTTTGACCAGTATAGTACTTTTATGCAGCCGGTTAATTTTATCAACTCTATGTTAGTCTTGCTTCAGAAAAATTTTAAAACTATAGCATTTGATCAAAAAGGTCGATTTTTTACACTTTCTCTCCTAACTACTTGGACAACAAATGAATCCCTTTATATTGGCATGAAACTTTCATCTACTGTTACCGAAACTCAAGCTTTATCTTGGCTAGATGAAATTGTTATTGCCACAGAAGATCATGTTCAAACTGTTCGTGACAACCGTGTTCTAGGTGCTGAAAGAAAAATTTTGGACAGCTCTCTTCAAACTTCTATAACTGTTCCTCAAGGTATTACTTTATTGCAGGTTAAAAATGATCCCAGCTATATTACACCTGGAAAAGCTCTAACAGTTTTTAATATATCAGACGTAGAAATGACGCGTGCTCAATCGGTTGTTTTGTACGTGCCTGAAAGCACCTCAAAGGAAACTAAAGATACTTCAAAGGAAACTAAGGATAATTCAAAGGATAAGGAATAAAGACGATGAGTAATGTGCCGGGAGACCCTTTTTCTCTCCTTCAGCAGTTTCAAGAATTTTATGCAACACTTCTTTCTACGAAAGAGGCTGTTCTTCAAACTTATCCTATTCCAGCTGGATCTTCTTTGCCACCTACACCTAATCAACAAGAAGCTGAAAGTCAATCAAACACAGCTTCTATTACACTAACTAAGGAGCAAAAAGAAGCTGCAACTCCTCCTTCTTTAGACAGTACCGCCCTTAAAAACATTTCCAAAGAGCCTGGAGAGGAAGATTTTGAACAAAAAATAGCTCAGATATCTATTCAAATATCCTCTTTTTTAAGAGATCAAGAAACAGCAGTCTTAACTGAGTTTAGTCAATATGCTGAACAGTATTACCTGGAAGCGCAATATATTATGGCAGCATATGCTGATGAATTTTTTTTGAATTTTAATTGGCAAGGACGCAAAGTTTGGGATAAATTTCTTATAGAAATGAACCTCTTTAATTCACATGTTTCTGGTGACCTGTTTTTTGATAGACTAGACGAGTATCTAGATGTTACAGCTTCTAAATCAACTTATGCTCTGGGTATAATCTATTACGCTATATTGTCTCTTGGGTTTCAGGGGAAATATAGAGGTAAAAAAAATGCTCTACAATCTGTAAAAGAGTATAAGAGTCGTTTATTTTTAATTATTACTGGGCATCGTTCTCAATTAGATAACATCAATATTCGTCTTTATCCTCAAACCTATGAGCAAACACTCACAGATGGTAATGATAATAAAATTACAAACCCAAAATGGTGGTGGGGAGGAGTTTTAGTCCTTATCTGTTCTTTTATTATTCTTACTCACCTAGTTTGGAGGAACGCAACAATAGAAGCCGGCACAGCTATGCAAAGCATACTAAAGCTTGAATCTACTTCGGCGGAAGAGTTAAATGGATAGTTTAGAAAAAATTTTAGACCAATCTCTCACCTCTCTTTCTCCTTACTTAAAAACATCAATGATAGGAACTATTGCGCTAGCTATTATTATTGTTGTAGCTGTTGTTTTTAGTATTAGTTGGATTAGAAGCCTCTACTTAGCACAAAAACAAAAGAAAACTGTTAAAAAACAGCAAAGCCAAAATGCAAGCACAACTAATTATTGGAATACTCTAAAGTCGCTTCTTATAAAGCTAATTACAAACCTAATTCAATATTTTGGCTTTTTAAATAAAGGCAGTATGTTACAAATATTTGAAAAAGCTAATAATTTCTTAAAATTAACTATTGGTGGAAGAAATTATGCATATAGCCTTCCTCGTTATCTTCTTGTAGGTGCCTCAAATTCAGGTAAAGCTTCTTTGTTAGATAGTCTAAATATTCGTGTTGTCGAGAAAATGACGGAAGTAGTAGATAATGAAAAAGAGGCTCTGAGGTGGTGGTTTTTTGATACGGGTAGTTTTTTAAAAATCCCTGGAGAATTCTTTATAAAAGAAGAAGCTATAGATTCCGCTCAAAATAAATTTAATAAGGCTCTCTCTTTACTCCTTCATTTTAGAGTTCAAAAGCCTATAGACGGTATTCTTCTTACTATCCCTGCCGATGAGCTTACAACACTTCATAAGTTAGATATAAATAGCCTTATTCTTCGTGCGCAGTACGTTAGAACTCAGTTAAATGTTTTACAAAAAAAACTAGGTTATATTTTACCTATTTATATAACTATTACTAAGTGTGATTTAATTACTGGCTTTAAAGAATTTACAAATGCCCTACCAGCTGAAAAACTAAATGATATTTTTGGCTGGTCATCCTCTTTTTCCTTAAGCGAAAACTATTCTTCTACGTGGATAGATTTTGCCTTTGATTATATCCAGGAGAACACCCTGGACAACCAACTTGAAGTCTTCTTGAAAAATCTTTCTAAAGATGATGCTGAGAAAATAATTCTTTTGGTGAAAAATATAAGTAACCTCCGCGAACCCCTTAAAACATATTTGAATATTTTATTTAAAAAAAAATATTATCAAGATGCCTTTTACTTTCGTGGCATTTACCTTACATCTAAAACAACACCTAGTGCCATAGTAGCTAAAAAAGATGAAAAAAAGGTGACTACAATTGGTTTTATTCATGATTTAGTCTTTAACAAAATATTTCCTGAATGTCGCATTGCTCTTCCATCTCAACAACGTCTTTTTTCTATTAGCAAATCAACTAATATAGCCCGCTTTGTTATGATCTTTCTCTTTTTGGGGTGGGGTACTGGCTTATGGTTCTCTCAAGAAAAACTCTATCAACGTTCTGAGGGGTTAGAAGCTTCTCTTGTCACTATACATGATCTCATTAAAAAGCAGCCCCTAGAAAGTAAAGTTGTTTATATTGTAGATGGGATACCACTAGTTGATGAAAATTCTCTTATTTATACAATAACCAGCTTATCTAAAGCATGCACAATGCTTGGATCCTTGAGTAAAAAATCTTTTTCTAGCATTTTTATACCTAGCTCCTGGGTAAGTCCTATAAATTTAAACCTTAAAAAAACTGTTGGCATTATTATTGATCGCTTAATTTTTCTTCCAATTTATTACAGTTTGATTTATAAATTGCGTCTACTAGCAGTTTCTGGGACACTAAACCTTTCTGTTTATAACAATGAAACTGCTCTTTTTTCTCCACTTTCCACCCCCGAATTTCTTATGTTTAGAGGCTACGTAGAAACAGCTTATTTCTATGAAAATGTTATAACAGCTTTTTCTAATCTTTCTACTACACTTAGCATCTCTGATGTAAGTGATATTATTCTATTTCTTTTTAATATGAGTACACCCAAAGATTTTAAGGAAAACAAAGATTTTTATTCAAAAGCAATAAAATATTCTCTCTCAAAAAATGAAGTTCCTATTAAAGATTTTACTATGGTAGCCCGCCAAAAAGTAAAAAAACTTTTTAAAGATTTTATCAAAAATATCTTTATAAATAATCCTAGCTTTGATTTACTGAAGAAAACAGCAACTAAACTGGATGTTAAAGGCGGAAAACTCACCACTTTAGCTGAAATGTCAACTGCTCAAAAATCTATGTCTTTTCTTTTTATGAATGTTTCACTAAGCACCTTTTCTTGGATTAATAAATTCACTTTTGATCCAGGACCTGCTTATACTCAATCCATTAGTATAATAGATACATTAAAAATTTTTGGAGGAGATTCCTTTGTAGGAGACTCCTTACGTTCTTCTGCTTCTTCTTCTATTCCTGAACTTCAAATTAAACTTTCTGGCTACTGGTCTGATAGTACAGGAAATCTCTTGAAGGTTTCTAACAATCATGTAAGAGCAGGCGTATCTTCTGGATTTATTAATCTGTATGAATATATCAAACTATTTGAGAAACAATCCTTTATGCGACCTGTAACTTCCTCTAACAAATTTATTTCTGCTGTTCCTGCAGGAAAATATTTGATTTGGAATGTTGGCGAACTAGATGCAGTTAAATCACTCCTTTCTAGTTATAAAAATTTTATAGACAACTATATCCACCATTATCCTAAAGTCTTTCAATCACAAATAAAACTTCTAGCTCAAGAAAGCTTGAATGATCTTATCACCTCATCAATTTCTCGAGCACAGACCTTAGTATCAGCGCCATCTTCTGTACACAGCTATAGTTTAGAAAATGCTGTTCGTGTACAGGTAGACAATATAAATAAATCTATTCCAACATTTGAAAATATATTAACTGCATTAGACAGCTATAATCTATCCTCAATATATTTAAAGCTTCGAAATCTGCTTGTTGGCCAAGTATATGACATGCTTCTAACCGTTGATACATTCTTCAATAGTGAATCTTTCTATGATCCTCTCTACGGTAACTACTCTTGGTGGAAAGGCTCTAAAGACCTAAACTTTAAGGCTTATAATGTTCAAGGTGATTTTGCTTTAAGTACCTATTTAAAAACTCAACATAAGCGCATTATTTACCTTTCTACTATTTTTGCAGAACCACTAGTAGCCTTCTTAACTCAATCTTACCTGCATCTAGAATCTTCCAAGATTAATTTGATTGCAAAATGGCAGCTAATCATTGATCAAACTCAAGCTTATACGGCCCAGAAACCAAATAATAGTATTTTGAAACTTGAACAGTACCTTTTAAATGATGTCAATAAACTTGATTCATCTAACTGTTTTTCTAAATTATCTTCTGTTTCTAATGATAACAACTTTACGGGAAACTGGTTTTCCCAAAAAGAGTTAACTCTAAAAAAAGAGCTTTATGCACAATGTCAAAAACTTATTTCCCAAAAAGCCACTGATGGATATACACAAATAGAAGAATTTTTCAACTCATACCTTGCAGGGAAATATCCTTTTGTTGGAGGCAATTTATCTAACATTCAGGGAGAAGCATCCCCTGATGATATACGTGTCTTTTTTACCCTGTACAATCAATATAAAGCAACCATTGATGCGCATTTAAGTAAAATTTCTAACTCTACAAGCAGTCAATCTATGAGTAAATTCATAAAATCGATGGAAAAAGTAAAAACTTTTTTTTCTAGCTTCTTAGATAGCTCTCAATCAAACGCCGTTCCTAACTATAAGCTAACTCTGGCTTTTCGTACAAATCAACGCTTTGAATCTAATGCTAATCAAATATTAACTTGGACTTTTTCTTCTGGTAATAACAGTGCAACAAATCATGCTAATAAGCCTAGTGTTAACTGGCAGTATGGAGAGTCAATCTCTTTGGATCTTCAATGGGTAAGTAACGGTCCTTTCTCCCCTGCACATGATCCAAAACAAGCAGAACTTCTTATTCACGGAAACAATGCTATTTTTTCTTCTAATAATCCGTGGGCTTTGCTTAAATTTGTAGAACTTTACAAGTCAGAAGAAAAATACCTACCTCAATATAGAAATAAAGCCTTAAATTCCTTAAAATTCACCTTGCCTCTCCAATCTAATTATATTTCTGGAACAGCAAAAACAGTGACAGCTCGCCTTTTTGTGGATGTTGTTCTTGAGGAAGTTAAGAAAAAAGGTGGGACGAAAGTTCTCTCTATTCCTTATTTCCCTGCAACAGCTCCAAGTGCTAAATAGAAAGATCCATTATGGTAAAAAAGGCCACACCTTCTATGCAACAAATAAGTAAGGATAAAGATCCTATTTATAGTCCTATATCTACCGCTAACCCCGCTGGCAATGACCTCCGCTACACAACCTTATATGATACTATTAAAAAAGCACGCTTGAACGAAGACTCTAGTTTGCCTCAAGGCGTCTGGGAATATAGCTTAAAAAAATCTGACTATAAACAAGTTGCAGATCTTTCTTATAAAGCTTTGTGTGAACAATCCAAAGATTTACAGCTGGCTGCTTGGTTAGCAGAATCCTGGATTGTTTCTTATGGGTCGGAAGGCTTACTACAAGGGTTTAGTATGCTTAAGAATCTAATAGATGTTTTCTGGAGCACTCTCTACCCTAAATTAGATAATCCTCTAGATCCTAGTATGAGGCTTGCTCCTTTAAAGTGGATTAACGAAAAATTTCCTGAAAAAATTAGTGCTCATATCCCTCTTGCCCCTATTAATGAAAAAAATATATCTCCCCTAACTTTGACTGAATACATCCAAGCACAAGAAATAGAAAAACAACTACATAAGACCAAAGAATCTGATGCAAAACGTGAAAGCTATAAACGTCAAGGAGTACACTTTTTAAATGACTATGCCCGACATCTAGAATCAACTCCTCAGAAATACTATATAGATTTGTATAAAAATTTTGAGGAAACAACAAAGTTACTTATGTCTATAGAACTTTATATAAAAAACCAGTTGCCTGACCACCCTTTTGCTTTCACTAAAATTAAAAAACTATTTAGAGAATACAACACAATTCTCCAACCTTATTTAACTAAAAAAAAGGAAGATATAAAAGTTGTTACTAAAGAGACTACTGAACCCTCTTTTCTCGCAGAACCCTCAAAAACAACTTTAACATCCTCTTCTGAGCTTGTTAATAAAGATTCCTCTAAACCAAAAAAGAAATCTTCTACACCTAATGGATCTGTTCCTATATTAGACTTGTCTGACATTGATACCTCTACTAATTCTCGTCAAAAAATTTATGCGCAACTAGAGAAAATAACTACCTACCTTTTAAAACTAGAGCCTCATAGCCCTGCTCCGTACCTTGTCCGAAAATCTATAGCCTGGAGTAATATGACTCTAGAAGAGATTTTCAATGAAATAAAAAAAGAAGATGTAGATTTAAAGCAGTTTATGAGCTGGCTCGGAATGGGTAAGGATTAACTTTATTTTATACTCATTTTCTATATTACTACTCATTTAAGAAGTATCTAGGGAAAAATGGGAAAGGGGCTCCTTTAGACTTAAATACAAATTAACTCCTGAAGAATAAGCTAAAAAATCATCCTGAAGAGTTACTATGTTAGCTAAAGGGGACAAATCTAGATTGTTTCCACAAAAAACTTGTATAACTTACCCAACTAGTTACGCCCCCTCAGATCAACACGTTGCTCGCTATAACTTTGTTTTTATGGAGAATGTTTGTGCACAAATGCCTGTACACTCCCCTTCGCATTTACCTCCTCTAATTTAGGCACTAAACCCACAGATGAACGCCCTACAATGAGATGTATACAGCCAAAATTCAACGAATAAAATGCTATAATCAGCATCTCAAATAGCATCAATTATCCTGTGCTTTAAAGAATTTTTGGTCTCCGGTCAGGGTGCTGTGAAGTGCATTATTCAAAAAAGGATATACTTACTTCTATCACTTATGAGGCCTATTCTATTACCTGTCTCCATTAAGCATTTTCACACTCTACTGAGTACGTACATAAGTGCGCATTAGAAGAAAGGAATATAGATGGCTGATATTTTATTATCCTCTGAAGAGAGAGAATTAAATGAAGAAATACAATTGGACATCATATTAATGAGTTTTACCAGCCTACAACCTCTAAAACTCTTTTTTACTTGCTACCTACTCAATTTTCCGAAAAACAAAAATCTTCCCAAAGCATTTCTGAATATGGTGGGCGCTGCGGGATTCGAACCCACGACCCGCTGATTAAGAGTCAGCTGCTCTACCAACTGAGCTAAGCGCCCTCAGATCTCTACCTATATCAAAGGTTTAAGTGTTTGTGAAGAGATTTTATAATTTTGTTTCTTTTTGTTTTCTAATAGCCTTCCCTACAAAATTTAACTCTATAATAACGCCATCTTCACTAAGTGCCTTATAAACAAGATCTAAAAATGCTGGGTACTCGTCTGGCCGAATTATCTTACTTCTCATAGAAATATGGCGCTTTATTTTTAGTACACCTCCCTTGGCACTATAACTACTCTTTAAAAAACCTAGCTTGTTTTTAAAAGAAATATCTTCTGGTAATTTTTTAACTATATAGCCTTTTGGAATATCCATAGTATAATCAAACAAACTGTTAATAATAGGAAAGTAAAGAGGATATTTACGCTCAGGCAATAAAATTGCTTGTTTTAAAGCTCTTATAGAGACAATATTTAAGCCCGTTGGTGTGGAAAAGTAAATCTTTTTTCCTATAGTATAAAGCTTATCTCTCACCCAAGAAGCTCTTACGTAAAGTGGTTCACTTAAGGCTTTAAGATTAGAAACTTTGTACTCTCCTACTCCACCAAGAGACGTGTATGCTAAGAGTGTGTTAGATAGTTCTTTAAGATCATCTATAGAAAGCAGGTTTCTATTAAAAGCTGCTAAATTTCCTTTTGAAATCATAACAGCATTAGATTCCATAGCCCCTTCTTGTGATATTTTCAGATTATCGAAATAGGTATAAACAGAATCGTTTGAATGCCTTTTTGATGTGTATTTCACATCCCCTTCCTTATTACCTAAAACAGTTATTTTATTCATGAGCAAAGAGTCAATTTGAGAAAATGCTTGATACTGATTTGTTGAATCCAGAAATACATCAAATTCTGGTATATATAAAATAGCATGATTAAACTGCACAGGTGTCGGGATAGATAAGGTTACAAAAGATTTACCAAAATAAACAAGTGCTGGATACGATTCTATTCCCTGAACTTTCAAAAGAGCTTGAGTTATCATTACCTGATCTTTGCAGTCCCCATATCCTCTATCCAATATTTCCTGTGGTGTATTAGCGAGATAGTTTCTCCTTGGGTCTAGGTAAACCGCCAAGTAACGGATATTTTCATTCACCCAATAATATATTTCCTTAGCTGCTTCAAGGCCTTTTTTCTCTCCCACTATTTTATTGGAAATATTTTTAACATGCTTATTAATAATAAGATTTTTTCTGTGCTTCTCATAAAACATCTTTCCGAGTTCTTGCCAGGAAGATAGAGACGATATAGAAAATAAAGGAAAAATATCCCGACTGTCCAACATATGTGGTTCATGGGGAGCAATATCTGAATTAGATTTTATAGATGCAGAGATAATACGACGACCATCTTGATTTATCTCTTGTACATGAAAGCCATTTAAAACGCCATAATTAAGATATAGATCCTTAGGTGCATCAATAATAACTGTTATTTTTTTACTCTGAAACGAAGAATTTATAAAGAAGTAAAAACCAAGAGGTTCAGGTTTTATTTTTTTTCTTTGCGTTTTTACATAAACTGTACTCCCTACCTTTACTTTGGATATCACTACAGTAGCTGTTTTTGAATTTACAAAACCTGGCGCTGACTCTGCAGCTTTACTAGTTCTTATAAAAAATTGATCTTTAGATACTGGAGTTTTATAGATTCCCTGCTGCACGTAAGCCTCTATAAGTTCAAATTCTTCAGATTGTGGCCAAAAATCAAAAGTCATTTGACTAATATTTTGAGCCCCAGTTTCTGTAAGTGCCTTTAGCTGTATTTCCTCTACTGCAGTAAACGTATAATCATCATTTAAAGTAATAAATATATTAAGTTTCTCTACAGAAAAACCTTCTACATTATCTGCAAAAGTAGGAAAAGGAACAAGCATATATATAATAAAAATAAACTTTTTTAAATAAAAATTAAGCATATTTTTTAAATATAATTATATCAGACATTTAAGTATCCTTCTTAGCATATTTAAGAACAGAATCACTCCGGTCAAAACGTTCTTTTTGAATTTTCGATTCTTCTTCAGTCATGGCAACGTTTACATAAACAGTTATATAAACTTCTGGATGAAGGTGCGCTTTTGCAGTAAATATACCCAGTTCTTTTATAGGGCGCTCTAAGCGCACTTGTGCAGCTGAAATTTTCACGTCACTTTTTACCAAAGCATCCGCAATATCTTTGTTACTTACAGAGCCATACAAATGACCATTTTCACCTGCTTGGCGAATCATAGAAACCGTTATTCCCTCTATCTTCTTAGCAACAGATTCAGCTTCTGAACGCTTGTTTAAGTTGGTAGCTTCTAGAACTTTACGTTGACCTTCAAAGTATGCCACATTGTCTTTTGTAGCACTAAGTGCTTTTTTTTTCGGAAATAAAAAATTGCGAGCATAACCCGGTTTTACATCCACAACATCTCCCATTTGCCCAAGTCCTTGAACTCTTTCTAATAAAATTATCTGCATTATTTTCTCCTAATTTAACTTTTCATGCCTCCAAACGGCGCAACGAATAAAACTGATCTATAAACCCTATACCTAATATTAGTGCTAAAGGCCAGCCAAAAATGTAACAAAATAAAAAAATTAAAACTATTGTAGACTTTTTAAGCCTACGTTTTGCCAATCTTTGATAAATAACATCAAAACCATTAAGTAAAAACAAGACTAATGTAACAATAAAAATATTAAAACTCATATAGCCCCAAAAACTAGATGGTGAAAAAACCATGCCAAAAATGGCTATAGACGTTATATATAACCATATGCGCTCTATCTTTAATCTACCAAAAAGCACTTTAGGCATCACGATTTTAGGACGTATATAAAAAAAGTATAAAACAAATAGAAGCTGAAAAGCCTGCTGTTTAAGAAAATCAAAAATACTTAATCCTGGTACAAGCTGTAACATCTGAAAATAGATATTTATAACCTCTGTCGTATCCTTGCTTTTATTTGCCTCCATTACTTGATGCTGAAGTTTTTCAAGAATAGCCATGATTTGGTCCATCCCCATACTAGATTGATAAAGAACCATAAAAACTATTAGAAGAAGAATCCCCATATATCCGTAAATACTCACCACCTTTTCCAGCGTTTTCCAAGAAGGCTTTTTAGGTAGTGTATAAGCTATAATTATAGGCAATATAAATTTAAAAGAAATAACTCCTATATTCTTTAACAATACTACTGTATCCAAAAGCATATCTGGTTTAATTATAAAGATAAAAAATGTAACAGTATAGGCAATACTGGCACTTAGAGCACCTGAGCGCCATCCATAAGTAATAGCAGATATATATAGAAACAGTGTAGAGAGAGATGAAAGAAAAAAGAAAAAAGGGGAGGGTATATATGCTGCTAATTCAAAAGAACCAGCTATTAAACCAAGCAAAACAGGCCACGACAAATAGCTATTCCACAAAGAAGGAATTTTTATCATATCACGGACCTGCAAAACATTTTATAGGACAAAAAATCATTACGAAACAATCTTATTGATTTGTATAAGACATCAATGCTAAATAACGTGCCTGTTTAATAGCTTGAGATAACTTACGCTGTTTCGGTGCTGAAACAGCTGTAATACGGCTTGGCATTATCTTTCCTTTTTCAGACACATAACGACGTAAAATACGAATATTCTTATAATCAATCGATTGAGCTTTAGGGCCTGAAAATGGACAAGATTTTACACGACGAAAGAAAGCTTTTTTTACACCTGAACGCGCAATAGTAAACTCAGCTGGAATATTAGCTTCACTATTCACCTGCACTGCTGGTTGAAATTTTTCTGCTGATTTTTTTTCTGTTAGCA
>JAJRRM010000021.1 GCA_024279475.1 Alphaproteobacteria bacterium
ATGATTACTTACATCATACAGCGCATCTAGGATATGCCCAGGTAATGGAAATAGCCTTGGCAACGACCCTCACAGGAAAACTAACAGTAGCTTCTAGAAAGGGAGATCTTTATAATATCCTTGTAGATGTTGCAAGAGCTAGACCAGGTCTTGTACAGCGTTCTTTTATAGATCTTTTCCCAACAGTATTTGAGGGAGGCAATGCTGCTTTTCTGCCAGGCCTTAATCACAAGTATGCAAGCTATCGTGTCTTTGGAACAGAGGAACAGATAGAAGCATTTCAAACACATATGAATGGACAGCTTGCTGTATTGCAAGAGAGTATTGCCTTGGATTATACACCCTTTGAAAAGGATCCTATAAATACAAAAGCTACCTATCTTGTCATAGGGGAAGATAGACTGACAGAAAACAAGGCAGCGCTTGGTGCTTATTTTTCTTCTAACCCCCACAAGACACTTCTTGTAGATTCTCTTCGAGAAGCACTTTGGATGGAAGGAGAACAGCTTTCAGGTAAAATTTCTCACATAGCTTTTTCAAACACACGGCATAATCCAACGGCTGTTGGCAATAATTTTCTCTGTGAGTGTATAGGTCTTATGACAGTAGATTTATCTGGTCTTGCTAACATAACAGATGATGGTTCTGAATTTTGTCATGCGCTTTAAGGATCTACATCGGTAGATCCTCATGGGTTAATAAGGTAGATATGATAGCTCTGTTGAAAAAAACTAAAAATAGGAAATTTTGACTATATTTCAAAAGCTGTAAGCCGCAGAAAACCTAGTTTTTAAAAATAGAATTTCCATAAAGGCCTCAATAGTTAAATTTTTGCAACAAAGCCTGATTTTTCTACACAAACTTGACACACTTGCGCCCCTGCAACGAAGTAGTGAGACTTCTCTACCACGCTATTCAACAAAGAATAATTTAAATCTATGAGTTCTTTTTTGTTTGAAAGGTTAAACCTTAGAATAGTATCGCTTGTCTCTTGTAGAAACAACGGTAAAATTTCTTTCTGACTTTTACTTCTCAGAACTGGCTGCACTAAATTTGTTTTTACTTCTTTTATTCCCATACCTAACAACATACCATACAAATGTTTACCAATATCATAGTTTTTATTAGATACTTTAAAAAGTTGCTGTATTAACTCTATTCTTCTATCAAATGCATCTAGTGTTGGAAAACAAAAACTTTTACTAAATATACAATCCTCTATAATAAGTTTTCCTCCTGGGTTTAATAATGAAAACAATTTCTTAATTATCTTTTTAGGGTTTTGCATATGAATCAATAAAAAACGGCAAAATACTAAATCAAATTTACCAAAGTTAGGCAAAATATTTTCAACTTTAATTTTCTCCACTTCAATGTTACGGAGTTTAAAAAATCTAATTTTATTTCTGATTAGAAATACCTGCGAAGAACTTGAATCAATTACTTTTACCAAGCCTAATCGGCCTATCTTGTTCGCAATCCAACATGATATATCACCAGTTCCACCTCCTACTTCTAGAACTCTTATGCCTGGTTTTAGGGCGTTTCGAAGCAAAAATTCCTTAGTAGTACTATTGTAAATATTACTCAAAGCTCCCAAACGCTTCCCACCTTCTTCGCCAACTTTTAGAAAATACTCTGAATGTGTCATGTTCCCTAATTTTTCTCTATTATTTTATTGAATCCTAAGTCAATTAACCTCATTACTAACTGCGTCTGTTTAAAGCAATTTAATTTTATTTTTATACGTTCCATATGCGTTTCCACAGTTCTTTTTGAAATACCTAAAATAATACCTATTTCTTCGTTGCTTTTACCCTTTAAAACCCAAGTGGAAATATCTATTTCACGTTTTGTAAGGTATAGGCACTCTCCATTTAATTGGAAATAAAACTTTTTAATCGGAAAGAGTTTATATGTATCTAAAGAGGAGTTATTGTTTGAAAAATTTTCATCAGTATCTTTCTTTAAAAGAATTTTTCTTTCTGAATAGAAAGAAATAATATTATTTGCTTCAACTTTAAAATATGCAATAAATTTGTATAAAAGGTTAATATAGTTGAAATAAAAATTCACTGTATTTCTCTCTTCTGCTCTGGAGCCAAAGTGATAAAATTCACAAACATTTAAGGAGGGCTCAATTATAGTAAATCCATTATCAATATCAAAGCCATCCCTTGCTAAAAGATTAACAGAATTTCTTCCTACAGAATTCCAGTAATTATAACCTTGTCTATATGTTTTAACATGATGATGATGCATTCCGTTTGTATAGTAACCTGAATTATAGTAGGTATTAACCCACTGGGCGTTTGTCGTTACTGTAATGCGTGAATAATCTGAAAATGATTTATTATACTCAAAAAAAGTAAGCTTCGTATTTGAAAAAAGTGGATCGCAAATTCTTCTTATCTTACTTTCAAGAAGATCAAGTTCATAATTCTCTATATTCTGCATTAACTTTATTGACATTCGTATACCTCATACAAATTATCTTAAACAATCTGACTCTAGCACAATAATAAATAAAATAAAAAAGTTTTTACTAAGTAAAAATACCTAAAGAGTAATTATTTATTTGATGTTTCTATAGTAATTATTTAGCATGATATAGTTTAAATTATTGTTCTTAAGTTAAACTTAATAGTGAGGTTTAGTCATGAAAAATCCAGTAGTTCTATCTATGTTTGGGACAATGTTAGAAGTTTACGATTTTCTTATATACTCTATGCTTGCTAGTTTTTTAACAAAAGTGTTTTTTATTCATTCTGACTCCTATGTAAGTTACCTAGAGACATTTATTCTCTTCTCAGTCGGTTATTTAAGTCGTCCACTAGGAGGGATGCTTATTGGCTCTTTTGGTGATAGGTTTGGCAGAAAAAATGCATTGGCCTTTTCTTTACAACTAATGGCGGTTTGTACTTTTTTAATTGCATGCCTTCCATCTTATCAGACAATAGGTATCATGAGTCCCATTCTACTAATGCTCCTTAGGATGTTACAAGGTGCCGCACATGGAGGTGAACTGCCTGGTGCACTGGTGTATGTTATAGAAACCAGTAAAACAAAAAAAAGAGGGCTCTATTCTAGTTTTGTTTTTTTTGGAGGTGGAATAGGGGGCTGCTTAAGCACTTTAGTCATCTATACAATGACAAAATATTTTACTGACTCAGAAATAATTAATTTTGCATGGCGCATTCCTTTCTTTATAGGTGGAAGTTTATCTATTGTTGCCATATATTTTCGTTTAAAAGCTTCTGAGTCTCCTATGTTTTCTAACCTAAAAGCAAAAGATAAAAAACCTCTAAAGTCTCTTCTTAGAAATGATATATCTAAATTGATGCTAGGTATTGGCATTACAATATTTCCTGTATTATTAATCATATTAGGCCATTATCTACCTGCATATTTAAAAGAATTTACAACCTATACTAGTCAAGAAATTTATTTTTCAATGTTGTGTGGAACTATCGTCTTTACTTGTTCAATTCCTCTCGTTGGATATATTATTTCTTTTATTTCCTCCTACGTTATTTTATTGATTGTAACCCTGATCATTTCCTTTTTCTCATATCTATTGCTTGTGAATACACATATACACTCTATTTTACACTTTGTAATTTTATACAAATTTCTCTCTGCAATTTTTATTGCATGTTATCCATGTATGATAGTATCTTTATTTCCAACAAATACCAGATATTCTGGTACAGCATTAAGTTATAATATTGCTTTCACAATTGCTGCAGTTTTGTTATTTTTAACAACTGCATTAACCCGTAAATTCGGATCTCTAAGCTGGACACCCTCTCTTATACTAATTGGAACTATTTTTAATTTAGTAATACTAATATTATATAATAGAAAGAAAAAAATTAATTATTTGAACCTTCCCTAATTAACAGATTTATAAAAATGCCACACATATATATAGAACACTCAAAGAATATAAGTTCACTTCTACATTCAAAGGATGTAGCCATGCGCTTAGTTAGTCATATGGAAAAGAAAAGTTTCTTTTTACCAAATACAATTAAAATTTCTTATGTTCCTATTGAACATTTTTTTATGCCGTATAACGATCCTGATGGTTCATTTATACATGCGACAGTAAAAATTTTTTCAGGAAGAACAGTTTATATAAAACAAGATATTTCCTTTCATTTAATGTATTTTTTAGAAAATTTAATAAATAACTTGCAAAATAAAATATACATTAGTGTTGATATATATGAAATTGATAAACAATGTTACAATTTAAAGCTAATAGATTCAAAATATGAGTCAAAAAATAATTTTTGCACTGCTGCGAAAAATGAGAAAATTTAAGGCTTTTAGATCATGTGCCTATTTGGGAAAGTTCAACTCTCTTAATAGACGAATAAAAAAAGATGTCATTAGAGAAGTACGTTTTATTAATTACACTCTATCTGGCAGAAGATTTTCAAGAAAGATCTTATAGCAGAAAAAAGAGAAAAAGAGATTGTAGCGCCTATTTTCTACAAAGGGAGATGCAATGCAGATCTTTTTAATATGTGGCTAGATACTATCTTTTTCCTTGTTTAATAAAAGAGGATATTGATTATGCTTTTAGAAGCCGTTCTGAAGTTTGTTGGCTATAGCATGCTGCTATAAAACTAATATTTTTTGTTTTTTATAATACCTTTCAAGGGTTCTTACTATCTATGGCAAGCCAACAACACTAGTAAGTGATAATGGAACTAAACTAACAGGCTTGAGTGTGCAAAGATTCCAACGAAGTGAACCCCTCACTCAATTCTACACTACCAAACACCCATGGACTTTGCACGCACTAATGATAATAGGGAGGGAGGATACATCCTCCCTCCCTATTATCATTGACTAGACGTGATAAACATCTTAGTATCTATAAACTTACTTCCTGTATTTACCAAACTAAATATATTATAGCCATAGTAAGATTTACTTCCCTTTTTTCTTCACTTACTGCATCGGTCTCCAAAGTTAGGGGTTTTTTCCTTACGTAGTTTTCTTGTAAGGGTTTCTACCTAAGGATTTATAACGTCTATTATATGTAATTATTCCATGATTATATTAAACTGTAATAAGAACAAGTATCATTGATTTTATTACAATAAAAGGAGCAAATCTTTAGACCGCTCTATTCTAATATAAAATAAGGAGACGTTATTATGACTAAGCAACAAAAATTACTCACTGTAAGCTGCGTAATTATAAGTAGTATATCTTTTATCTACCCAAACACTCAGGAAGCTTATGCTGGTAAATCTCATTCAAAAACTTCATTACTAGAAGAACAACCCCTTGGTAGAACATCACTAAAAGCATCCGCTACCCCTAGTGAAAATTTACAAACTGTACTTCAAGACCTAAGGGCTAGTTCCGCTATTACTTTTCAAAAAGGGGCGTTTCCTGTGAAGAAAAAGAACGGATGTTATTTAACTCCTTATTGTGAAGGAAGTTTTACATCTCTTTCAACTGCTTTTAGTCCAGAAATTGTACTAAAAAAAGTAATACCAGGAAAAGATGGCAGGGCCCCTGTTGTAGATACTGAAGACCCTGAGTACAGAGTTCATGGAAAAATAAAAATGACCTTTGTTAATAAAAAAGGAGAAGAATATTCTGGTGGAGGATCAGGAACTTTGATTTCTCCTCATCATGTACTCACTGCAGGCCATTGTCTCTTTTCTAGAAAATATGGTTGGGCAAAGAGAGTAGAGTTTTTCCCAGGTAGGAATAAAGAAAAGAACCCTTATGGTGGAGCAGTAGGATCTATGTTGCTTAGTGTAAAGGGTTGGGTAGAAAATCTAAATGAAGAGTATGATATGGGTGTATTAGTTCTAGATAGACCTATAGGCTATAAGACCGGCTGGCTTGGTCTTTGTTCTGCAATAGAAGAGAACGCTATGAAAGATATTGGACGTAGAAAAGTTCATGTTACAGGATATCCAGGTGATAAAGGAGGTAATGAAATGTGGACTATGGGACATACATTAAAAAATTCTACAAGTAAAAAGTTGTTTTATGAAATAGATACGTATGGGGGACAAAGTGGAAGTGGTGTATGGACAAAACTATCAGAAGAGATAGGTCATCATGTTATAGGCATACACACCTATGGCGACAGAAGTACTAGAGAAAATTCAGCAACACGTATAACTTTTGGAAAATTTATGAAAGTGCTAGGTTGGTTAAAAGAATACCAACTGAAAGAACTCCTTCATCCTTCTATGTTTCCAAAAGAAGAAAATTATGGTGAAGAAGCGGAACCATCGGATCTCGAATCTACTAATGAAGATCTATATCATTCGGACTCTCTTGAAGTTTTAAAAGAAGAGGTACATAAATTTCCCTCTGATGAAACTTTTAGAGCAGAGAGTCCTACTCCCGAAAAGAGTCAGGAAGATCTTTTAAAGATTCATCAAGGACTTGGTCAACAGTTCAGGATACTTAAAAGTAAACTGTATGATCTAGTAACATGTTGTTTTAATAAAAAATAAACAAAACTTAGCTATCTGTTAACAAAAAACCCGATAAGTACTCTTATCGGGTTTTTTGTTAACAGATGCACTACATGACTCAAACTTTTCTTCTATTTTAAAATATGTTCCCATTTCAGGCCCCGTAGAATATATGGTTATTTATAAGTAAAAAACTTTATAAGAGTCGTGAACAGCTGTAGCCCCAGATCCTTTAATTTATGAAGTGTTGTAGAATTTTTATAATATGCGTCCACATAACAACCTATACCCAGAGCTAATAATGTCACAGTTGGATCCCTTTCTAATTGATTTATAACAAATCGCAAATGATTATCCAAAAAACTAGGTTTATTGTTTGCTAAAGTGGCATCATCCACCGGGGCGCCATCTGAAATAACAATAATCAACTTTTGTTGAGCCTTTACAGCATGAGTTCGCCTAGCTGCCCATAACAGAGCCTCTCCATCTATATTTTCCTTTAACAAAGAGCCTTGTAACATACCCGGCAATTGCCCTGCAGCAATCTTCCATGGCTGGCTAAAGCTCTTATATATAATATGCCGCAGGTCATTTAAGCGTCCTGGCATCTCCGGCTTACCTGCTTGTTTCCATACTTTTAAGCTTTCTCCTCCCTGCCAATGACGTGTTGTATATCCTAGTATCTCCAAAGGTATGCCATAAGGGCCCAAAGCTCTGTTAATAAACTTAGCACAGAGTGCTGTCATTAAAATCGGTCGACCACGCATAGACCCTGAGTTATCTACCAAAAGTGTCACCGACACAGGCTCTTGCTGATGTTTTTCTGGCTGACACCAAATAGGATATGTATCATCTGCTAAGAAGCGGCCTAAATGTTGTGCAGATAATCGGCTACCTTCTTCTGCTGTTTTTAAAAATACCTTTTTTGTCCGGCAACGCAGCACCTGCTGTAATTTCCGTGCATGAGCATGTAGAGAAATAAATTGATCTTCTTGTTCTTCTAAGCACAAAGAGAGCTCTTGTAATTCTTCCGGAGAAACAAAAGATGTAATATGAGAAACTTCATCAAATTTCCGTGAAAACACCTTATATATTTGTCTACATATAGGTGTTGGTGGTTGAAAAAACGCACCCTCTGTTTTTCCTTTTCCCTTATTTTTTTTTTGTTTATTTTTCTCTTTACACGCTTTTTCCTTTTCTTTAATAAACATCTCTTGCTGTTTTAATAGAGCCTCTTGAATATATTTTTTTTCCTCTTCTTTAGAGAGATTTTTTGTGTCACCTTCAGGGTCTAGAGAAAAAATATTACCCCCCTTCAATAACTTCTTCTTATCTTCTTCTTCAGAAAAAATCTTATTAATCCACTGGACAACCAACTGAGCAAATATTTTTTGATTATCTCGTGCCTTATAAAATGCATCAAAGGGCGGAAAAAGCACCTGGGGTATCTGTTTTTTTAAAAAAGTTTGCGTAATATTCTTATACGCCTGCGCCATCGAATTTTGTAAAGAAGCCGTGTCTACCTTAGCATATGTTTTTAATCTGTTTTCTATATTTTGAGCTGTACCAAGACAGCCTAAAGGGCGAAAAATCCATAATCTCAAACGCTCCGCTTGATAGTAGAGTATTTGCGCCTGAGCGCTAACTGGTAAAAATTGTTCAAAAACTTTCCTCTTATGGTATTGTTGATAAAGAGCCCATAAATCTGCTTCACCTCGTTGCTGCTTTTCAGATGGCAATATTTCTAATTGTGCCCGCGAAATTTCTTCTTCTACAAGAATCTCTTTTAAATATGATTGAGCTGTTTTCTGGGTAACTGCAATAAAATCTAGTTTATTAGAGTCCACATCCAAGTCCTTTATTTTATGTTTAGGGATGCTTCGGTGTTTTTGTATGATACGGATTCTCGCCCTTTTTCAAAATAAAACGAATAGGAACCCCTGGAAAATCAAAAGCTATACGCAATTTTCTCTGCATATAACGAATATAACTCTCTGGAAATCCATCTTTTATGTTCACAAACAAGAAAAATGTAGGCGGACGCGCTTTTTTTTGCATTATATAACGGATTTTCAAGCGACGACCACGTACTAAAGGTGGTTGATGTGCTGATAAAGCCATCTCTAGCCATGTGTTAAGCTTGCCTGTTGAAATCTTTTTTTGCCATACCGTATAGAGCTTTAAGCATACATCAAATAAGTTATTAAGACCAAAACCTGTCTTAGCAGACAAAGGCACAAAGGGAATCCCTTCAGCTTGTGGTAGAACAATATCCAGCTGTTCTTTGAATTTCTTTGTATATTCCTCTCTTTGGGAAGGCTCTATAAGATCCCATTTGTTCAAACCAATAATAACACAGCGGCCCTCTTTGTATACATCGTGTACAATAACAAGATCTTGTTTTTCTAGAGCACGCGTTATATCCAATAAAATAACGACAATCGGGGCAAACTGTATAGCTTCATGGGTCTGTTGTGTTGATAAGCGTTCTACTATCCCTGTTATCCTGGCACTTTTTCGCAATCCTGCTGTATCAATAAGCTCAAAAGGCATATCTTTATATGTCCAATTAAGAAAAATACTATCTCTTGTCATTCCCGCTTCAGATCCAACAAGCAAACGCTCTTCTTTAATAATAGCATTCAACAAACTTGATTTTCCCACATTGGGACGCCCAATAACAGCAAATTGTAACGCCTTATATGTCTGGTTTTCTCCGTGTTCTGGCTCTTCTATATCTGCATTTTCAAGAGCCACATCCAGATCTTTTTTCTTTTCTTTCAGGCTCTTTATTTCTAAAGAGCCCCTTTTTTTCATCCTAGCAGCAGCTGCAGAAACGTAAGGTGCAATATGCTCATAAAGCTCCTCCATACCATGGCCATGCGTAGCTGCCAAAGAAATGGGCCGCCCAAAGCCAAGAGCATAAGCTTCCATAATAGTTGGCTCTGCCTTTTTAGCGTCTGTTTTATTTACAACACAAATAATAGGTTTATTTTTTTCTCGAAGATACTGAGCAATAACCTCATCTTGCGCTGTAATACCAGCAATACCATCTATGATAAAGATAACAGCTTCAGCCTGCTGTACCGCTTTTTCTGCTTGATCCCACATTTTAGCCTGCATAGTTGCTTCATCTCTATGCTCGAAGCCTGCTGTATCCACAACTAAAAAAGGTAAACCATCAACTAACGCTTCTGCTTCTTGACGATCTCTTGTTAAGCCAGGTGTTGAATTAACCAATGCCTTTTGTTTTCCAACCAAACGATTAAATAGGGTAGACTTACCTACATTAGGACGACCAACGAGGGCTATCTTAGGATATATACTTTTTGTCATATCTAAGCCCTTTTTCTATTACTTATACACTGTAAGGTTTTGCTTATTATCTAATATATACAATGTATTATTTACGATCACAGGCGCAATAACAGGAGCACCTTCCAAAGATATCTTCTTTTTTAAGGTACCATCTTTTATATCTAGGAAAAGAGCCTCGTCATCATTAAAAACAAGAACGCCAAAACTTGTAATATACGGACCAAAACGATCTTGTGTAGATACTGGTAGCTTACTTACCCAAGAAATTTTTCCACTATCCTTTTCCATTGCAAAAACATAGCCGCGATCATCTATGACAAATAAATGGGCTTCTGTCACTGCGGGTGTTAAGTGTCCTTTAATAGATTCTTCCCAAAGTTGACGACTATTTCTCTGATCAAAGGCAACAAGCTGCTTCTGATTCAATATAAAAGTATATATTTTATCTAATAGAGGCAAAGCTTGTGTGTTTATTAATAAGGATAGTTCATCTTTATCCGCCTGCGTATCCAATTTATCATGCCACAGAACTGCTCCATTATCTCCACGCAACATTACGATATCACCAGAGCTAAGCACTGCTAATATTTTTCCTTCATATACTGCTGGATTAATATTTTTTAAAAAGCTTAAACCTTCTGCCGGTGCAGAGAACATCCACATTACTTCACCAGAGACCAAAGACAGCGCATAAATTTTATTACTTTTTGATTGTAAAATAATACTTTCATTTGAAACTGTTGGTGCGCCGCACATTGGCTCTTCCAAATCTTTTTTCCAAACGACATTACCCGTATCACTTTTTAATACGAATATTTTACCTTCAGGTGTTACTAATAAAACCTTATCTTTATCCACCGCTATGCCTCCTACCAGCGGACTATCCGTTTCCAGCTCTGGTTTAAAGCTCCATTTTTTTCTAAGCGTCTTTGAGTCTAAAGCAAAAACTTCATTCTCATAACTTAATAAGTAAACTGTATCACCCTGAATGAGTGGTTGCATAAAATTAATAGATCTTGATCGTTTTGCATAAAACGTCTCAGAAGCTACTTTGTTAAAATCAGAAGATAAAGTCAAAGCACCTGGAACATGATTAAATGCACCACCAATAACAAGCCAATTTTTGTTTGTTTTATAGTTTATAGCTCTTGGATTTTTAGCAGAACTATTTTTTTTAGGTAAGCTATCTTCTTGAAAAACAGATTCTCTTTTTCCTGGCAAAGGGGGTTTATCCGTATTTAGGAAAGAGCAACTACCTAAAGAACTAGCGACAGCTACGAAGACTATTATCCTATTCAATTGCACCCATTTACTATTTTTCATATAAAATTACTCCTGAAATTTTCTAAATTAGTTTTTATTTAACGGCACCACTTTTATAAGCACCCAGATAAGCTTTTGACAAAGAAGCTATTTCTTCTGGAACCAATGCGTCAGAAGACAAAAGTGTTAAAATCCCTATGGCCTCTTGCAAGCGATTCAAATATATTAGAAGGTGGGCTTGTGAAAATTTCGCTATAAAATCCCATGAAGGAGAAGCTCTTTGTATAGATTCAAGCTCCATAATTAGAGCCTGCGCTTTTTCATCTGTTAGATTATCAAACTGGTTTAAGATAGCCATCATCTGAGCAGCACGCTTAATAGCTTCTGGACTGTCTGTTTTTTTCACTATATTTATAAAAATATCTACTACTTTTGATGGGGCCATCTTTTCTTGAAGTTGGGCCATTTGAAACCGGGAAAGAACACCATAACTCTCTTTATTTTCCGAAGCCAAAGCCTCAAAAAAAGCCAACTGTTCTTTTTTCTTAGATGCAGGCAAATTAATTGCTTTATAGTATCTTGTGGATAGCTCTTTTATTTGTCCAGATTTGTAACTCTGCCAACCAACATATGCTCCTGTTAAAGTCAAAATACTTATCACCACAATAGCTACAATTGGCCCATAAAACTTAAGCATTTTTACCATACGTTCGTGGCGAATTTCTTCAGCTACTTCATCCATCAAATCAACCATAAGACACCTTTATGTTTTCTGTATTATATAGTAACCAGACGTTACACCATCTATAAAAATATGGCTACAAAGAAAAATAGAAGAGACCTAAGTCTTCTATCTTATCTCTAGGAGTTTCTAAAATACTCCTATTTTCTTGATATTCTACTACCCTAACAGAAAAAATTAGAGAACGAATATTAAAGCATGTAGAACAGAAAACAGTCCTGGAAGAAATAGCAGAGAAATTTAAAATAAGAAGAGCTACATTATGTCGCTGGATAAAAAAAAGAGAGAAACAGGTAGCGTAAAAGGTGCTCTTCCCAAAAGACCCTGGGGGAAGTTAGATCCAGAGGTTTTTAAAGCATATGTTTGTAAACATCCAGAATTTATATGCAAAAAATATGATGCTCACTTTGGTATAAGTACAGCAGGTGTCTTAAAAGCTCTAAACTAACTGGTATTTAGTCGTAAAAAAAATAAACGGTACCGGGAAAGAGATGAACAAATACGCATGGGTTTAAAAAACAAATAGAAAGGACCCCTATAGAGAAGAGATAGATGAAAGCGGTATATACACTTTCATGCATAAATCCCATGGCTAGTCTCCCAGAGATACAAAGATCTATAGAGAAGTATCTGGGGGGGGATTTACAAGAAAGCGTTTTACAGATGCCAAAAGAAGAAGAAAAATTCTAGCTTCTATATGCTACAACGGCACCTGTACAACAGATCTTTTCAACACATGACTTGATAAGATGTCTTATTCCAGAGGTAAAACCTGGGGACGTTCTTAATTATAGACAATGCAATCTTCCACAAATCAGAGAGAACTAGAGAGCTCATAGAAGCGGCTGGATGCAAACTTTTATCTCCCTTATCTCCTGATTTAAACTCCATAGAGGTCCTTTTGGGCTAGTCTCAAGAGATCTATAAATACCACTTGATCATACTTTACTCTTCTATCCAAAAGGCTGTTGACCCTGCTTTTAAGAAGTATCACCATCAAGTAGTTTAACTATAACTCAGGAGCTCTCCCAAAAAACCTCGTATTTTTATATTATAAACCCTCTAAAAAATAGCTCTTATAAGAGCAGAAAGATATTAATCTACTTTTTCCGGAATCGTTTCTAAATCAACATCCTTTACAAGATTTTCACAGAGAGCTAAAAAATCCACACCAATAGCAGCTAGATCTATATCACTAAGGTCACTGCCATCACTGGAAGCAGTCTCTGTTTCTTCTTCTTCCCGAATCGTTTTTAAATCAACATCCTTTATAAGATAAAGTCCTCTAAGAGTAACTAGATCTACTTCCTTAAGACCTTTACATTTAGCTAAAAACTCCTCACCAATAGCCGTTATATTAGCTAAAGGGGGTAAATTTTGAAGAGCTGTACAGCCCCTAAGAAAATCATCCCCTACAGAAGTAACCGTTCTCACAGCATCTACATCTATGTTTCCCGTAGCACTAAGGTTACTGCCATCACTGGAAGCAGTCTCTGTTTCTATCGTTAAGTTATCAAAGGCAGCTACTATGTTTTCCATGCCACCACCACTGGAAGCAGTCTCTGTCGTTGATTCAGAGCGTTGTGCAGGAGTAGAAGATGTGGGTTTCTTTTCATCTCCTGTTGGAGATAACATGGCACTACTTACTGAAGAGGTGAGAGCCATACACAAAACAAATAAAATTGATTTTTTTAACATTATAAAGTTCCTTAAATTTTAATTAAAAATAAGATTGCCTTTGTTCCTGTTTTTAACAGTAACCTATTTTATATATAGGGATAGTCTTAAATATTTCAAGATCTATTTTAACTAATGGCTATTTATTGCTTAAGCATATAGAAGTATAGAGAAAATCTTGTCCTAAAAATCAACAAAATCCCTGTTTTTTATCATCTTAGATTTTTAAGTCCTTATTTTTTGGTTTCTAGAGGTCTTATAAATCCACAGCCCCTACTTCTCTTCTATCCAAAAGACTGTTGACCCTGCTTTTAAGCAGTATTACTGCCACGTAGTTTAGCTCTATCTATATTAATTTTTCAAGAAATACATAAATCTTCTTTAGGGTGTTCCTAAACTTTTTCCCGAATAAAGAATGTTAGGATAAAAGCTATACCCACAAAAACAGGGACAAATGCTATAGCTATTTGGTAATCAACTGTTTGGTAAAGAGGAAGACCTCCATACTGAGCACCATTCCAGCTCCAATCTAGCATCAAGCCTATTGCAAGCTGAGCTGTGCCACTTAACATACATAGCATGTTATTAAAACCTGTTGCTGTCGCATTTATATTAAGAGGATTTATAGAAGCTACGACAGCAAAAGCCATAAACTGTCCTGCAGAAAAAAGACCTCCCATGAAAAAGAAGATAGAGCTAAGAATAAGAGGAGTGAATTCAAACCTTAACCCAAAAGATATAAAAACATGCACAGGGGAAAATTGAAAAGATGGCAAACAAACCACTAAAACAAAGATGACTCCCGTAAGCAGAGCTGAAAACCGCATAGGCTTCAGATGACTTTTCAACTTAGTTGAAATAAGGGCCCAGAAAGGAGCACCTATTGCTATACCAATATAAAAAAGAGTTACAGAGCTAGCAGCCACACTACGCTCCGCACCAAATGCCTGTTGAATATAGGGGATTGCCCATAGATCTGCCAACCCTGAAAGAGGTATATACATAAAACAGCCATATAGCCCAATTAGCCATGTTTGAGGCTTAGAAACAATAATTTTTAAAGATTCTAAAACAGTAATTTTTTTCAGAGGTTTTCCCTCTAATACGGGTGGACAATCTTTCTTGAATAACCATACAAAACAACCAAGGCCCAACCCCATAATAGAAAGATATATAATAGTGGTTCTCCAGCCAATCAAATCAACAATTTCTGACAAGGGAGCTCCTGCACCAGCTCCACCAATAGTACCAACAAGCATTGTCAAGGAAATCATCATAGGTAATCGATGCGATGGAAACCACTGTGTTGCTGTTTTAAAGCATACAATAAGCCCCATTGCTGAAGATATGCCTATAAGAAGCCTGCCTAGAGACATCGCCAAAACGCTGTCACCAGAAGCAAAAACTACACAGCCTAAGGCACAAAATATACACGCAGCAGAAAGAGGACGTCGCGGACCTAGCTTATCTATTATTAAACCTAAAGGCACTTGAGAACAAGCATATCCATAATAGTAAAAAGACGTCAGTGTCCCCAAAAATGCAGCATCAAGGAGCAAGTCATGCATAAGAACATCAGCCATAGCTCCAGGAGAGACACGCAAAATAAACTGATAAAAATAAAAAGCAACAGCTGTTCCCCACATAAACCAGGGGAAAATAGATGATTTAGATAATGAAGTAGGGGAAGCACGTTCCTGCTTGGATGTAGGTTTTCTATGTTTCTGGTATTTTTCTTGAATTTCTTCTTTAACTTTTGGCATAGATTCTCGGTGTTATTAAAAAAATAAGTGTTATTTCTTATGGCAGAATGGTAAACATTTGTCAATTCTGCATCATCCTTTCTATTCACTGGTATTTATAATTTCCTATTTTTTTTGGGGGATTTGTTCCTCAAATAGCCCTGTAGAGCCCAAAAAAATCTTTCTCATAAATTAAAGGCTTCTTTTTTAGGGCGGACTTCTTGTCATAGGTACTCTTGGGAAGAACTTGATTACTTAACTTTTCCTTTTTGCCCTTTATCTTCTTCCCTTTAAAGAGATTTTTTACTTGTTAAATACTTTACATTCATAAACATAAAAAATTTCTTGCATTATAATTAATGAATATGTTATTAAAACATCTGTTTATTTATTAAATTATATTAAGTATTATTAACATGTATAGAATCTTATCTTTTTTTCTTTTATTATCTCTTGTTTACACACCTGTTTACGCTGTCTTTGGTAATCAATTTTACCCAGGTCTTGATAGACATCTGCTTAGAAAAGCACAGCTTTTAAGAGACAGCATTTCCACCCAACAAAAACTAATAGAAAAGAGCCCCGGAGGAGGAGGTAAAGTAGATCCTCTTTTATTAAAGGAAGCTGCTATGTTAAGAGCTCTCTCTCCTTGTGCATTAACGGCTGGTGAGAGACGTCTGCAAACCTTATATCTGCAAAGCTCCTATTGTCCTTTGGGGTCTACAGACATGCTCCCTCATTTTGCAGCTATACATGTAGCCTCCGATCACGAAACTATAATTGCTCCAAGCACACCTATAACAGCTCTTTTTCAAGCACTTTTTCCAGTAGATGCTGTTAACTTTTTACCTAACCATTGCTATAAGGATCCTATAGGAGAACTAAAACCCCAGCAACTCGGAACTCTTATCCGTTTCTTAACAATGGGCTATTTTACCTTATCTCCCTCTGATCGCATTGGACGTATTTGTGAGATTCTAGGCGTTAGCCAGAAACCAAAAGAGGCACCTACCTATATAAAACTGTGCCAAATAACGCCCGAGGTCTTTAGCACGGCAGAAACTTTTGTAGCGCTAAGAAAGTTTGCCAAAGATCAGAATGAACTTTGGTTAAATCAAGAATATTCTGGACTAAAAATTGGAAAAATAATAGAGAGTATAAAAAGTTCACCTACCCCTCTCTCAACACATCTAACACTTGTTTATGTTAGAGAATTTGAACTAAGTGCTTCATTCTCCAATGTTGAAAACATTCTTGATGCTGTGGATGCGGAAGTTTTCCGTAAAGTTCATCCTGAAAGTTCTATGCTTCAGGGAGAGCATCCTGAAATATTTAGGCTCAGAGGCTCTGCAAAAAAGAATCTTGAAAAATCTATAGGGGATTTGAAACGCCGCCGTATGGCTATACTCCTAGATAAAGCTATGCTCTTTCACTCTTTAGACCCCTCCAATGAACCATTAGTTCAACAAATTCTTGCAACTTTCTTTGGGCGAAAATTTAACAAGGAAGAAGATTTAATTGGGTTTTATAGCGCCCTCCTGGGGGAAGAAAAACCTCTGGACAGAGCATGTATGCAAGCTATAGATGCTATAACATTCGTCCCTTTACTTGCTCAAGTTACTAAAAATCCTCTCTCTTTTTTTAAACTAGCTCCCCACGAAAAAAGTTATATCACCTGGCGTACTCATCTTGATTTAAGAGACCAAGTACTCTTCCAATCAAAAGCACGGGTTAGAGGTGCTTCTTTTCCTGATTGTGTAGAAACAGGCCTTAGAAATGCTTTTTTAGAATTCCTTATGAAAGCCAAAGAAGAGACTGGTGAGAGTTATTTTTCCCTCGACAGAATCCCCAAGGGCAGCCCTGCACGTCTATATTTTGACGTTTTTTCTACTTTAGAGGACGTTTGTAAAGAAAGCTCTCTCTCTAATGAAGAAAACGCTCGCAATAGATGGGCTTTTGATCTTAGTAAAATTCCGGGAGTTACTTATAACAAAAAAAGCATTGGTGCTGAAATTCAGTCAGGCGCTCTTTCAGTGCTCAATGCTCTAGCACATATGCTTGGTCTTGAAGAATTAGATCCTCTAGCTTTTAATCCCTGTGATATTCCTGCTCAAAAAGCAGCCTTTAGTTCTCACTTAAAAGTAATTAGCTCAACTCTTTCAACAGACAATGACGTCATAGAAATTGCAATGGTAGAAGAATTTTTTCCAAACTTCAAAAGAAGAGATTACAGTACAAAACTTCTTATTACAATAAATGGTATTCCTTGCTCTAAAATACATGTTGACCATGGTCATACAAAGCTAACGAAAGAATCTGCCCATTCCTCCCCTCTTGTTTGTGCTGTACTTCAAACAGTAAAAAATGAAGAACAGGCACTAGTGGTAGCTCCTCTGGTAGTTTCTCTTGAATCCTTAAAAAGTGTTTCTAGCTTTGTTACACGCCCCTCTATGCCCACTTTCATGAACACTGTTGATCATAAAAACCTTGATATGGTAAATCATCTTGCCGTTATGTGTCTACAGCATTGGGACTTAGAGATTCAGGAGCAGCTTTATCGTCACCTCAGATTTTTAGAACAACTCAATGATGATGATCAATCCCCTATTGTCGCTGAAGCCGTTGCTGATAAAATCAAGAACGAGGACCTTACCTTGGAACAAGTAGAAAAAATACTAAGAGCTCATAATAGACTATTAGGCACCGTTGATTTCAGCCCTATATTAAGTAAAGAACCCTATAGGAGCCTTGTCCAAGACATTCACCCTTCATGTTTCTCTCATTTTAAACTTAGCAATGCAGAAGAAATACATTTCTATACTTTATTTAGGAAAGTTAGGACGTTCACTTTCTCTATGCATTTTCTACAAAATTTCCAAGATCCTCTTATCAGGCTCTTACAAAATACAAGGGCAGAAAATTTAAAATTGACAAAAATAACCAACCCAGATGAGGCGGTGTTTAATTTTTTAAATCATCTACCAGTATCCATTGACACACTCTATCTTGACATATCAAGTGTTGATGGTAATAACCTTAACTCTTTAGCTACGAGTGTAACTCAATTTTTAGCCAGACCTGACACTACTGTAAAGTTTAGATTTGATTTTGATGATGATGATTTTGATTTTGATGCTATTAGAGCTGGATGTTATGAACATTCTACCTTTACCTTAACTGAAAAACTTTATCAAAGTATAAGAGATTTACCTAATATAAAAGATCTTATTAAGCTCAATGGCTTTCTTGACAAGAACCAACTCTTATTTGAATATATAAATGAAAGCCTTAGAAAGTTTAAACAAGGGAATATTGGTTTTAGATTTACGTATGGTATCCCTGATGATATTTCTGATATAATGGAGAGATTAAATCAAAGGCATTTAGGCAGGATTGAGCTTTTTCCTACTGTAGATTCTGAAGGAATTATTGATGGAATGAGTACCATCTCAAATCATAGGAAGAAGGCTGCTCATAAAGCTGCATATTTAGAGCATTTTCAACCAACTATGGAGAAAGCTTTAGCTCTTGGAGGCTTTTCTGAAGATAAATTTTCTTTTACCCTATAAACTTCCAACTTCTTTACACTGGATTTTTTAATTTTTAGAAGGTTTTCTCCATTTTATTCAAAGTAACAAGTCTCACTTCTTATGGTAGATATTTGTCAATTCTTCAGCATCATTTCTATTCTCTAAAATTTATTAATACCCTATTTTTTAGAGTTTTTTCCCTTTAAAACAACCCTAAGAGATAGATAAAAAGTCCCTAAAAAAAAGCTTGGATCAAAATTTTCAATTGTCATTTTGAATGAAAAATTTAGGCTGCTACTGCTTAATTTTAGTATCCCCCCTCGGGGATATTTTTCATCTTTTTACAGGGCCCTTATTAAATTCTCTCTTGACCTGATTAATTGCCGTTAGTATCCTGTAAGTAAAGAAAAACAATAAAACCGACACTTAAGAATGGATCTTATAACTATGTACTCTCAAATATCCCCTACCTCTAGCACTCTCGTCCCAATGGTAGTTGAGCAAAGCAGCCGTGGAGAGCGTTCTTATGACATATTCTCACGCCTTCTAAAGGAGCGAATTATTTTTTTAACAGGCCCTATTGATGACACAACTTCAAGCCTTATCTGCGCACAACTCCTTTTCTTAGAAGCTGAGAATCCTGAAAAAGATGTATTTTTATATATTAACTCTCCAGGTGGTATAGTAACTGATGGTTTAGCCATTATGGACACTATGAACTATGTCAGATGTGATGTAGCAACCCTTTGCGTTGGACAGGCTTGCTCTGCAGGATCTTTACTACTTACAACAGGCGCCCCGGGAAAACGCTACTGTCTACCAAATGCACGTGTTATGATTCATCAACCTCATGGAGGTGTGAGCGGCCAAGCGACAGACATGGAAATTCGAGTGAAAGAAATTCTAAAAAATCGTTCGACACTTAACAAAATTTATGCAAATGCCACAGGTAAAAATATTCAAACAATCGAAAAAGCAATGGATCGTGATAATTTTATGTCTCCTGAAGAAGCAAAAGAGTTTGGTTTGATAGATAAAGTAGTTACACATCGTGATACGATTATTGGAAAAAAAAGAAAGTCTTGATACATGAGTCAAAGTAAAGATGAAAAAAGTAAAAAGATGCTTTATTGCTCTTTTTGTGGGAAGAGCCAGCAAGAAGTCCGCAAATTAATTGCAGGCCCTACTGTTTTTATCTGCGATGAATGTGTAGAACTTTGTAACGATATTATTCTAGAAGAAGTAAAATCAGCAAACCTGTTTGATGGTAATAAACCCCCTACGCCACAAGAAATTTGTGCTATTTTAAATGAATATGTAATTGGTCAATCTAACCCTAAAAAGACTCTGTCTGTTGCTGTTTACAATCATTACAAACGATTAATGCATGACTCAAAGAAAGAAGATATTGAAATTTCTAAATCCAATATTCTTCTTATAGGACCTACTGGCTGTGGAAAAACATTACTTGCACAAACCCTCGCGCGCATTTTAGATGTGCCTTTTACTATGGCAGATGCCACAACTCTTACAGAGGCTGGATATGTTGGTGAAGATGTAGAAAATATTATTCTCAAGTTGCTGCAATCGGCAGACTACGATGTAGAAAAAGCACAACACGGTATTGTTTATATTGATGAGGTAGATAAAATATCTCGAAAATCGGATAATCCCTCTATAACTAGAGACGTTTCTGGAGAGGGCGTACAGCAAGCCCTCCTAAAAATTATGGAAGGGACAGTTGCATCTGTGCCTCCTCAGGGTGGGAGAAAGCATCCTCAGCAAGAATTTTTGCAAGTAGATACAACAAATATTTTGTTTATATGTGGGGGAGCTTTTTCTGGACTAGATAAAATAATTTCAGCCCGTGGTCGCGGGACATCTATTGGATTTGGCGCAGATATTAAAAGTGAAAAGAACAAAAGCATTGGGAGCATCTTCCAAGATGTTGAGCCTGAAGATCTCCTTAAATACGGTTTGATCCCTGAATTCATTGGTCGATTACCTGTTATTGCGACACTTACTGACCTAGATGAAGAGGCCTTAGTAGAGATTCTTACAGAACCTAAAAATGCTCTTGTTCGCCAGTATAAACTTCTTTTCGATATGGAAAATATCCAGCTAGAATTTACTTTAAAAGCTCTGCATGCAATCGCTAAAAAGGCATTAAAAACAAAACAGGAGCTCGGGGGTTGAGATCTGTTTTAGAAGATCTTCTTTTAGATATTATGTACGAAATTCCTTCTAAGGATACAATTTGTAAAGTCGTTATTGACGAAGATTTTGTTAATGGAAAGAGCACATCCCCTTACACGTATAAAAAAGTAGAAGAAATAAAAAAACCAAAAAAGAAAACTGCTAAAAGAGCTTAAATTTTTCTATTATTCTTGAAAACACTTTTATATTTTGGAGGGTATTTTTACTCTCTATAAAACTTTTTTTCATCGTTTTTCTTATATTCTACGAATGTTTCAATTATTATAGTAAAAGAAAACTTTATTATCCTCTTTCTCTCTCTTTTAACTTGCTAGATGCTAGAATATTTGCTATTAAATCAAGGTATTGCTTATGCAAATAAGGGAGTTGCGGTCGTGGCGGAATTGGTAGACGCGCAGCGTTGAGGTCGCTGTGGGGTTATGCCCGTGGAAGTTCGAGTCTTCTCGACCGCACCAATATTTGAAACTATAGCTGCTTTAGGATGATATATGAAAAAAGACTCCTCTGAAAACAACACCAAACCAGACTTTATAGTTAGGGAAAGAGCATTCTTTAGCCATGTACCAAATACTCTTTTAAAAGAACTACAAACTCTCCTTGATCACAAAAGATACTCTGAAATAATAAAGCTTATTGAGCCTCTTTATGCTGCTGACGTTGCTGATATTATTGAGTCTTTCCCCTCAACAGAACGAGAAGAACTTGTTACAGCTCTAAAATCAAACCTTGATCCTGAAATTTTAACACATTTGGAAGAGTACATCCGAGCACAAGTTGTGGAGTGGTTAGGTGTTCAATATTTAGCAAAAGTATTAATGAAAGTTGATAGCGACGACGCTCTTGCCATAATAGAAGTACTAGCACCTAAACATCAACGCAACCTCCTGAATGTCATACCAAAGCAAGTTAGAGACTCTTTCGAGCAAGTGCTTTCCTTCCCTGAAGACTCTGCTGGCCGATTGATGCAGCAAGAAGTGGTGGTAGTTCCTCCTTTTTGGACAGCAGCACAAATACAAGAAAGTATCCGAAAGAATAAAGATCTTCCCTCTCGTTTTGTCGATATTTTTGTTATTAATCCAAAAAATCAGTTAATTGGCTGCATTCCTGTTGATGCACTTGTAAAAGCAGACCCCTTAGAAAAAGCCTCTGACCTAATAAATGAACAGCAGCAAACCATACCTGTTCTTGCAGATAAAAAAGAAGTTGCTCACTTTTTTCACCACTACAGCCTTGTATCAGCACCTGTTCTTGATGAGAAAAATACACTCCTGGGTGTTATCACAGCTGATGATATCTTAGAAGTACTAGAAGAGGAAACAGAGAAAGAAATTCTTCATATTGCTGGTGTTAGTGACTCAGACGTTTTTACCCCCTTATTAAAAACGTTCTATTTACGTATTGGCTGGCTTATGGTTGGTTTCTTAAACGTTTTGCTCTCTGTTTTTGTCTTATCTCAATTTATTGAATCCTTTAAAGAAATGGCCGCTTTAGCTGTATTACTTCCCGTAGTAGGTACTATGGGTGGAAATGCTGGCACCCAAATTACCACTGTTACAGTCAGAGCTCTTGGTGTTGGCTCTCTTAAAAAATTCAACTCTGGCAGAGCCCTGGGGAAAGAGCTTATGGTAGGTGTTTTGAATAGCTTTCTCTTTGGCATTTTGCTTATTGTTCTTGCTATCTCTTATGCAAACAGCTTAACATTGGGCCTTATTTTAGCCAGCTCTATGACTTTTACCATGTTATGGGCAGCTTTTGCCGGTGTAATGCTCCCTCTTCTTATTGAGCGCCTACGATTTGATCCTGCCATTGCCAGTGGCCCCCTTATTACAGCTTCTATTGACGTTGTTGGGTATGTTCTCTTTTTGGGTATGGCAACTCTTATACTTTTATAAAAAAATACTGACTAAAATGACTTCTTCATCTATCTGCACTGTCTCAACTTTTGATCCCATTTTTGATGCTTTAAAAACTTTAACGGGAAAGGAGCTGGTCGTTTTTGATGTAGACCAAGTACTTATTGATCCCTTAGATCATGTTTTATCGGGTTTAGGATCTACTATTAAAAATAAATATTTTCAAGATATTATTGATCGTTTAGGGATAGAAACTTTTGACTACTTTTATAGCATAATTGTGCGCGATCGTGCCGTTTCTCGTTTAGATGATAGGCTCCCAAAAATAATAGACACACTTCACAACCGTAACATCCATACAATCGCTCTCACAGCTTTTTGGAATGGCCCTTACGGTGTTATAGAGGATATGAGCTCTTTTCGAGTAAATCAACTTAAAGATCTTGATTTTGATTTCTCTAGAAATAAATCCTTAGATAGCTATCTTTATACAGACTATCTCTCTCCTCGCTTAAATCGTCACCCCTGCTTAAAAAAAGGAGTTTTACATACCTCACATGTATCTAAAGGGGATACACTCTTTGCCTATCTAAAAAAGAGCACCTTTCAACCAAGTAGAGTCCTCTTTATTGACGATCAACAAACTTACTTAGAGCAAGTTCAAGCCACCTGTAAAAATCTCAGCATTCCTTTTGAAGGTTTTTGTCTGCGTCAATCTTTCAAGTCTTCTGTTAACCGTAAAAACGATATTGATGAAGCCATAGCTGCTCTACAATTTAAACATCTTGAAAATACAAAAGAATGGCTGAATGATAAAAAAGCCAAAACACTTTTATTAAAAGGGTAATTAGGGCTGTACCAGATAACAGAAAAATCTATTATGAGAAGAAACTGATTGTTTTCTGTTCTATATACTCTCTAAGAAACACTTAATATAAGAGGCCATGAGCTTCCAGAAAGTGTGACTTTCCTAGATTTTTCAAACACACGATATAATTTAACGGCTGTTGATACTATAAGTACGGTTAGCTACCGGGATCTTGAAGAAATATGATGCAGAGAGGTTTTGAGAGGGGATCATATAACCCTCTATCGTTGAATACAACAGTATGTTCCAGAAATAGAGAAAGCCCCGCGTTATTATTGGAAACCTCCCCTGGGATATAGCTGGAAAGTTTGAGACCTCTATGAAGATAAAGGGGAAATGGAGCTATTTATATAGAGCCGTTGACAGGACACTATTGATTTCTATCTATCTCCCACACTCAATGCTATAGCTGCTAACCCCTACTTTACAACCTAACAAAGAGACAAGTTTTTACATTTTTAAGTCCTTATTAACCGGCCTCATTGATGTTTTTTGGGAGAACCTTAAAGGTTATGTTCGTTTTATTTCTTCACCTCCCCCTATTCAACAAGCTAATAAGCTTGCTTTTATGGATTTTTTTCTTTTAATATCCATACACGCAAGCAACTAGATAGGTTTGGAGGATAAGAGCACTGAGTACGCCCTTCATCTACATGTTCCACCAATTTTTTAACAGAAGTTTTTTTCTGTTTTGCCAGTTGCTGCAATTCTTGCCAAAAATCTGGCTCTAAAGTTAAGCTCGTTTGATGTCCCCACAAATTGATAGAATATTTTTTTGGCTTTTGAAAAATCACAATAAATTTAAATACCTCTCTAACTGTCACTCCCTCGAAAACAGCGGACTTTTCAGATATCTATATTAACATACATCTAAAAAATGCTAAAATCTTAGGCAATTAATCTGCACTTACTCTATCGTTTTTAGCTATTAAAAACAAAGAGATTTAAAAACTTCGCGGAAATTTAAAACACCCTTACCTTCTTTCTTAACAAGTTTTTAATGCTTTGTTTTAGGATTTTTTTCCGCAGATTTTTTTTCTTTTTTTACACCACCTGCTTGAGCTTGCTTTTGCTCAAACAAAGCTTTGAAATCAACAGGTGTTAAGGTTATTGGCATTAAGCCACTTTCCTTTGTTATATCAGCAACCAAAGACCTAACAAAAGGGAAAAGAATTGTTGGGCACTGTACTAAGATAGCTTCTTTTTTTTTAACCTCATCCATCTTTGGAAGCGTAAAAACGCCTGCATAAGCAATCTCAAGAATAGAAATAGGATCAGATTTCTCATCTACACGCGTCTCTAGTTTTATTTGAAGTGTCACCTCAAACGCATTTTCTCCTGCTTGACGAGCATTAATCTCAACCTCTACACCACAACCCGGTGGATTGTCTAAAGGCTTTGCCATAATTTCTAATATCTTCGGATTCTCAAAAGACAAGTCTTTTAAATATTGTGCGTTAATTTGAATATTAGGGTTATACATATCTAGTCCTTCACAAGTGTTCATCGTTAAAGTAGCCTCCTCTTAATATCACGCTTTAAAATGTTTCGCAATAAAGGCACCTGATAAAAGTTAGAAACCTCCTATATATTATTGGACTATTCATTTAATGGAAATTCTATTATAGCGTCTCTCTTCTTCTGTCTTAGCTTTTCTCTCTTACGGCATTATGTTTGCCCTTATATCTCTATCCCTGATCCTTCACAGGCCTAGACTTTATAACGTAGGATCCTCTCTTGTAGCTCCTTTAATCAAAAGGGGGACTGCCTTGGGATATATTCTTGGTCCCAGGGAATCTATTAACCTCTGGCAACCTCTAGCAACCTCTGGATACTTTACCAAAAATGATTATAATTTTTTGGTATGATCTTAGGTTATCTAGAACTTCTACCTTTTATTGTCATAAATACCCCCTATTTTTGGAGAAGATAGTTATTACTCTCTTTACGAAAAACTCAGAAAAAGGTATGAATCATAGTATTAAAAAATGCTCAACGAATAAAAGGATCAATATCATGGATTACGGTAAAATTATGAAGGGAAAACGCGGGCTCATTATGGGCGTAGCAAACCACCATTCTCTAGCTTGGGGTATTTCAAAAGTTTTGCATGAGGCTGGAGCTGAATTAGCTCTTACTTATCAAGGGGAGATTTTCGAAAAACGTGTGCGTCCTTTAGCTAGTAGCCTGGGGATTACCCAGCTTTTATCTTGTGATGTTCGTGATGAAGAAAGTCTAAAAAAAGTATTCTCTACCTTAGAAAAAGAATGGGGGCAACTAGACTTCCTTGTTCATGCTATTGGTTACTCTGACAAAGAAGAACTTAAAGGCCAGTATGTATCAACAACACGTGATAACTTTCTAAATACAATGGATATTTCTTGCTACTCTTTCACAGCTGTAACACGTCATGCAGCACCTCTTATGAAAGAAGGGGGGTCTCTCCTTACACTAACTTATTACGGCGCTGAGCGTGTAATGCCTCATTACAATGTAATGGGTGTGGCCAAAGCTGCTCTAGAGGCTAGTGTTCGCTATCTAGCAGCTGATCTTGGTCATAAAAATATACGTGTTAATGCCTTAAGTGCTGGACCAATAAAAACATTAGCTGCTTCTGGTATTGGAGACTTCCGTTACATCCTAAAATGGAATGAGAACAATTCTCCTTTACGTCGTAATGTAACCACAGAAGATGTAGGCCGTACAGGACTTTATCTTTTAAGTGACTTAAGCTCTGGTGTAACTGGAGAAGTGCTCCATGTAGACAGCGGTTACCATGTTGTTGGCATGAAAGCTATAGATGCTCCTGATATATAACTCCCAAATATACAAAAAAGATGCTTATCCCCTACAATTAGAAAATTCCTATAATTTTGGTACTTTATCTCTACTTAGAGCCCAAAAAAAATTGAAAGTTCGACCGACTCTTATTTTCCATAGAAGCTTAACAGGTAAAACAGAAAGTAATTTTCCCTTTGTTTCTCTTTTTTTAGCACCCATTCAAAAATACATACTCCCTCTTTCGTAGAAGAAAAATTCTATTTTATTACCCATAGAATTAATGATTTACCCCGGATATCATAATAAATAATACACAAAGCACTTGTTTTTCTATAAATTTTAATGAATACTGTATATAGACGGTAAATAAATAGAAAAATGAGGGTCCCATGTCTATAAAAGAATTATTGAACGGAAAGTTACTTAGTTGCGCTGCAATGTTAGCGGTTGTAATGTCATTAAATGCTTGTCATCATGAATCGGAAGAAGAGATGTACGATGATCTTTATAATGCCGATGGCCGTGATACAAATATGCCTGCACCGGGTTCAGCTGGTGAATTTGCTCTAATAGCAGGCGATCGTGTATATTATGGTTTTGACCTCTATAACATAACACCAGAGTACAAAGATATTATTTCTAATGAAGCACAGTTTCTAAACACCTATGATCATAAAGAACTAACTATTTTTGGTCACTGTGATAAACGCGGAACACAAGAATATAACTTAGCTCTAGGTATGCGTCGTGCAAACTCACACAAAAATGCTCTAGTAGCACATGGTGTTGATCCAACGCGCATTAAGACTATAAGCTATGGTAAAGAGCGTCCTTTGGTTGAAGGCGACTCTGAGAGAGCATATGCTCAAAATCGTGTAACAATTGTTAATCTAGACTAGCGTCTACCTTTAATTCAAAAGAGCCTCTTTTTTAGAGGCTTTTTTGTGCTTAAAAGTTAAAAAAGGACTCTCTTGCTTAAATATCTAGTGAGTGATAGGTTTGTTCTTAATTAAGAAAGATATAGCTAAATTATGCAACGTTTAAAATCTATTTGCGTTTACTGTAGTGCCTCTAAAAGAATAGAGAAGATTTATGAGAAAGATTGTAAAGATGTAGGGAAACTCATTGCTAAAAAGGGCTTAAAATTGGTTTATGGTGGTGGACGACGCGGCCTTATGGGACTCGTAGCAAACACTGTTATGGAAAATAATGGCTACGTTATTGGTTATATTCCTGACTATTTGGTAGAGGGAGAGGAAGCACATGAAAAAATTCAAGAGCTTCACGTGGTACCTGATATGCATGTACGTAAAATGTCTATGTACGAAAGCTCCGATGCTTTTATAATTCTGCCCGGTGGCTTTGGCACTTTGGAAGAATTCTTTGAAGTCTTCGTGTGGAAACAAATCCGCTTACACAACAAACCTATTGTTATTATAAATACCAATGGATATTGGGATGCGCTTAAAACACTTATGAAAAATACAGTAGATGAGCAATTTTCTCGCCCCTTCATATGGGACTTGGTAGAATTCATAGATGATGTTTCTGAGCTTCCTGCTGCTCTTAAAAGGCAAATAGAGATTAAATTACCCGACTCTAAATGGGCTTAGGATTCTTAAATCCAATCCCTTACATTTTTCTCTACTATATAAATAGTGGAACGTTTATGTATTAATGACATTAGGACATTATCGTATTAAAAACATCCCTGTTATTTTCTTTATTAAATTAATTGTTTCATCTACTAAAACCACAAGAGATATTTTTTAATTATATATCCTTACCATAAAAGAAGATAATCAAGACAAGTTAAAAATCCTGCCTGTTATAAGAATAAAATATAGAGGTATATTCTCTAATGTACATACAGTGTTTTTTAATATAAGCTCTTCTTCATGAGTCCTATCCTGCGTACATTTTTCTCATCTATTTTTTCGTCAAAAATAGAAACCTCTGCTTCTTATAAAACTGAGAGCTTTCTTGTTCAAGTAATAAAACAACTCGCTCAAAAATATACCATAAAGTTAGATGCTTTCTCCGACAACCGTATTTTGAGGCTTGAAAAAGATACCCTTTCCTATTTCATTTTTAATTATACTTTTAACTTAAACCCTGCAGCTTCAAGCCAAGTATGCCAAAATAAACATATAACGAGCCAAGTTTTTGCATCAGAAAATATTTCACATATTTGCCAACATGCTTTTTTCTCACCTTCTGATTTTTGCTCTATTTCACAAAAAGAACAAAAAACGACGCTATTTAAACTCTTTACCCTCTACCATAACCAAGTAGTTTTAAAGCCCTCTAATGGGACAGGGGGGAAAGATGTTTACTTAATTAAAACTCAAAAAGATTTAAAAAAGAAATTTAACAAACTCTTAAAAAAATATGACTCTCTTACACTGTCTCCCTTTTATTTTTTTTCCTATGAATATCGTGTCATTATTTTAAATGACGAGGTACAGCTTATTTATAAAAAAATACGTCCTCATGTTATTGGTGATGGAATAAATACTGTACGTACATTGCTACTAAAACATCCCGAAGAACCTATTGTAAAACATACAACCTTATCTATCCTATCAGAACCCTGGCTTGTAAAAAAACATCTCCTTAACTCCATTCCTTCTAAAGGAGAAAAATTGGAAATTCAATGGAAACATAATCTCAGTACAGGCGCAAAAGCAGAACTTTCTATTCCCAATAAATTGAAACCACAATTAGAAAAACAATCTCTAAAAGCGATGCAAGCTTTAGGCATGAAATTTGCTTCTGTTGATATAGCTGATATAAACGGAGAACTTAAGATTATAGAAGTAAATAATGGCGTTATGATGGAAAAACTAGAAAAACAAGCCAGCTCTCTTTTAAGAAAAAAGATTTTTTATATTTATGAAAAAGCTTTTTGCTTAATGCTTGACCTTAAAATGAAAGTTTAAGAGCTATTTTCTCATATAGATTCCATTTCTTATACATTTTTCCCTTGCTAATAGCTGTGTGTTTGTTTACCTTGAGCATCAGCAAAAGCGCTCGTAGCTCAACTGGATAGAGCATCTGACTACGGATCAGAAGGTTGGGAGTTCGAATCTTCCCGAGCGCGCCATTTGCCTCATCTTTTACGACCTTATAAAAAAGTTTCAGCAGGAAAATTACTTGAACTGTACTTACATTTTATATATTTTTTTCTATTCAAAAATTCTAACATGCTTGAATAATTTCTTAAATCCTATACTATTATAAGTAGGGGATGCACACAGGGAGAATATCATGAAACTATTACAATCATATAAATTAAGAAACTCTTTGCTAGGAATAGGACTCTTGTTAGCCCTTACAGGCGGATGTGTTCAAGGTGTGAAAAAGAACTATTGCCCTTCCTTAGATGATGATAAAAAAGTAGAATATTTAATGTCAGGAAAAGTAGTTTATGCTTTTAATAACGAAAATACATCCTTCTTATTATTTAACCTAGATAAACCTTTTGTAAGTGAATATGCTGACGCACCTTCTAGGCATGCACAAATAGTCTCTTTTGATTGTATGGCTAAGAAATTAAAACAAAAAGAACAGCTTAATTTAGATACGGTTATTTCTCATCCTGAAAAAAATGAAGTTATTTTTGCCAATACACACAAAGTTGAAGCCATCAGTTCTTCTGTTCTTGAGATAGCTTATCGTCTCAATACTACTATTGACCACTTAAAGGTTGCAAAGAGTGATCGTCCCTGCAATCTGAGATTTCTCAGTATAGGAGAAGGGGAGGATTTCTTGTTTTTTTCTAGAAAAGGAGCAACTATTTCTAAACAAGGACATGGGAGCTTTAAGCTTGTAATTAAAAACGTTTTATCCGGATATGGCTTAACAAAAAAAGGAAAGAAGCTTATTCCAAACAAAGATCTAAAAGATGTCTTTAATTCTATTAATAACAGTCCTTACCATTTAAATGGAGATGTTGCCTTTAATAATAGTCCTTACCGTTTAAATGGGGATATTGCTTTACCATCTTCTCCAGGCAGCTATCTTGTTTTCGAAATAGAAAGCATTCATTTTAATAGTATCAAAAAAACATTAACAGTTAAAATTAAACCTCTTAATAACAAAGAAAATATGCTGTTTTTTAAAAATATTAAAAATGAAGTGTTTTTAAAGGGACCTATAGATTTTCATATAGACCCCTGGTACCCCTCTGGTACCAAAATATAGGAGACGAAGCATATAGTAATCATCCTTTTTTACTAGAAGTTGTCACCCCCCTAGAAATACCTCTCTGGGCATAAAAAATCTGAGTAAAACCATTCTTACTCCTTAAAAAAAATTCAGATAAAAATATAATTTCTTGCCTTTAGGTAAAGTAAAAAACCTATAAAATACTCCTATTATACATAGATTTTTATTTGCTATATTTATCCTATTGCCAAAGAAAAAGATTAGAAGTATTCTCTGAAAAATAAATAAAAATAATATATTGGGAGTTTTTTCATGGCTACTGCGCCTAAAAA
>JAJRRM010000022.1 GCA_024279475.1 Alphaproteobacteria bacterium
CAGGACTCTAAATACAGTCCGCCTTTCCCCTTCTGTTCTTAACTATAAGATATACACTGGAGTGAGAGCTTTGATATGTCTCTACTTCTGCTTGCACAATTTCCACATTATGTTTTTCAGGTTTAGATAAAGTATAGTTATTTAACTTAGAAATCGGTGTTATGGAGGGTATGATGAAAGAAAAAAATGTCCTATCCAGAAAAATTTAGAGAATCAGTAATAAAACACTTATAAAAAGGAAAAAGGCAGTGAGAAAGTGATAGAAATAGTACGCTGGTTAAAACTGGAAAGTCTATCCAGTTTACTTTGTTTCTTCTTTTTTTAGCTCCATTTTCCGCAAGCCTTTAAAATTTTGCCTAGCTATTTCAAGTCATTTCTATCAAAATCCTCCAGTGCATGGTCAAATATTACACTCATCATCCGCTGAAATATGAACGATTCTATCTAATTTACGGCCTTTTTAGGGACTTTATGATTTTAAGCGGGGAGAATTAATAAGGCTATGTTTTAATACAGCCAGTTATACTTGTTTTTCTTAAGAAGTAGTTATGGTATAATTATAGTTATAAACAGGGAGACGAGCAATGAGAAAAGTAATACTACTTGTCTGTGTTCTTGCCATTCCTCAATTTGTAAAAATAGCACATACTGTAGATAGGTATGAGTATGTCGCACTAGAATACATAGAGGATCCAAGTTTTAATAATAATAATTAAATTTATAAAAATAAGGTATAAGTTGAATTATATCTTATTTTTTTTTGGTAGAAATATTATATATTTTAGGGTAGTAAAAAAGAATTAGAGCTCTATTTGTGCCTAAAATTATCTGCATAACACTTGGAAAATTGTTCTATTTTTTCTTTAATGGGCTTCTCTATGATATAATCAATTCCATATTTGTTAGCAAAGCTAACAGCGGTATCTAGAGTTTTAAATTTTAGGCATATTTCCTGATTTACATCAGATGAACCAGTCCACCCCATAATTTTATATATAAAAGGTTTAGATTCAGGATAAAACTCAAGTTGCCAATTTTTTTCTTTACCACGACCAGATTGCATGGTGGATTTATATGTTTTAAATATTCTCGCTTTTGTCATAAAAATAACTTTCTTATTACTATGTTTCCACGAGTTTTTATTGAGCCCTGAAGAGATCTATAAAGTTGGTCGGGGTGGAGGGATTCGAACCCCCGGCCCTCTGGTCCCAAACCAGATGCGCTACCAGGCTGCGCTACACCCCGAACATTCATTTTTATTACATAGGTTATTATTTATTGCAATAGATTATTCAGGGTCAGTCAATTTTTTAGAGAAGAAATGGCTTTTTTAAAAATCTTTAAAAAAAGACCCATGATTTTAAATTACTATTTTCTACAGGGATTTTATTAACCCATGAGGATCTATGGCGTAGCTCCTATTAGCCCATAGAGAAAATTATAACCGTGTGTATCTGTGGAATGAAATCGCTTTTGACAACATCATTATGCATAAGTCCATCAATTATATAGATACTTTCACGATCAGAAGCACTAATCATGGTGGAGTACCAGAGAAAATGTTGTTTATCGACAAAAATATAAGTACTTACTCCTTGCCCTTGTCCAAAATACTTGAACGAACGACTGTCTAGCAAGGACCCATTACGTATCTCAAAATTTTGTCCAGCACCGTCACAGTACCTTGGAATTAGCTTTGCTAATATTATCTATGAACAACTCTAATTTAACTATGTGATCGAGTTCATTTTCACTAACGTGTGAGGATATTCTAGCTATTTTACGCACACTTATTCCGCAGCTAAGGCCATTGATAATGACTATATTATATAATATTTACTAACTATACTTAGTTCAACAACCCTATCTAAAATCAATATGTTAGAAATTACTTACGGCGTTTTTAAGAAACATCCCCAAAAATTTATACCTTGCTGCATATGAAACTTTGTATCTTGATTTACTAAAATAATAATCCCTATATCTTCACAAGGAATGTACCCCATAAATGCTCTAACGCCTCCAATAAATCCACTATGAAAAATAAGGTATTTCCCCTTATGATCTTTTGACTTAAATATTCGCCAACCAAGACCATAATACGATTCAACTCTACTTATTAGGAAAGGAAACCTAAGCTTTCCTTTCCAGTTCTCTATATATTTAGCTTCTATATAAGGCTTGGCAAACTGAGCGGCTGTTTTTAAAGAAATAATATTGGGCCTATACCCCATTTGTATTTTAAGTATTTCAATAAGGCCATTTAAGGAAGAAAAAATACCAGCTGCTGCGGGAAATACCTTGGGATAATGGGACGGAAAAGGCATAGGTTTGGGAGGTGTTACGACACCTTTAGTTTCTCTCGCTTTATTATGAGGAAAAGCTATTTTTATTTTTGGATTCATCTCCACTGTCTGGGCTCCTTGCTCCCCTATTGCTTTATTTAAAGATGTTAAAATTATAGACAATGTCTTCTTTTTTAAATTAAGAGCCTCTTCTGTAAGGCTAAAAATAGTATTGCTATAAAAATAATCTTTCCCTGGTTTATGAGATGGCTTTAAATTGCCGAGCTTAGAAAGCAACTCATGACGTGGTACACCTTTTTCTGCCATATAGTTTCCCGAAAAATGATAGCCTGTTGTATGACTAAGTAAATGTTTCCAACTCACTTGGTGCTTAAGATGAGGAATATTCATTAGCTGGTTTAAATTTATTTCACCTGCTTGGACTAATCTTGCTAAAGCAATAGCTGTTACCGGCTTTGATACAGAGGCTAGAGGAAAAATAGTACAGGGAGTAATAGGGTTTTCTTTTCCTTTTTCATAGCCAAAAGTATCTTGATAGATAACTTTTCCTCTAGAGAGAATAGCTATCGCTCCACCTTGTAAAACTTGTTTTTCAAGTTCCATGGTGGCTATAAATTCTTGTAACTGTAAGGGTATTGATACACTGCTTTTACTTAGGTTTGCATGCATAAAATTCATGTTAAGAATACCTACTATAATTATCCCTATAATTTTTATTAGTATGGTTATTTTCATTCTTCAGAATTTCACCTCTTTCTTTGTACCGTTTAGTTTTTTTTGCGACTAAAGCCCAGTCTTCTTAGAGCTTTTAGCACACCCGATATGCTAACATTAAAGAAGTGGTATATTCTTTAGCTAATAAGTCAGGTTTCTTTTCTACACTCTCTCTTAACGCTTTTGTATCTAACTTCTTCCAAGGCTTTTGAGGCGCAGCATCCTCTACACTTCCGGTATGTTTTTCTTTATTCATCCAGAAGATAGAATAATAGGTTCTTCCCCTATATTATCAGGATGTTTTCCCGCCTGTAAAAGAGCCTGTCTCCCCTGTACAAAACATACTTAACAATAAAATAAATAGAACTTTCTTGGTATATTCTTTCATCTTAGAAATCTTTTTTTGACTACCTACCTTTAATTTAAACAATTATTGTTTTTATACAATAAGGTTTTTTTTGGAAAAGCGACAAAATTTTTCTAACAATGATTTCTCTTAATAAAAAACAATTTTTTTTATTCTTCTATTTTTTTCTGGCTTTTTGAAAAAAAACATTCTATAAAGGGTTCTACTGAGGGGAAAGTCGCTGGATAAAAGAAAGCGGCTTTTTTCTGTTTTTTAAAATCTAAATTAACAACTCAATCGAGGAATACCATGTCAACTACAATTTCAGGCAGTAAATTAGATACTCTAAAGAATATTTTTTGGCCCGTAGAAAGCTTTGAGAATAAAAAAGTGATCCCTATGGCTTTAATGATGTTCTTCATTCTATTTAACTATACAATCTTACGTGATGTAAAAGATGCTATCATCGTTACTGCACCTGGATCTGGTGCTGAAGCTCTTAGCTTTCTAAAAGTATATGGCACGTTACCGTTTGCTATTTTAATGGCTGCGTTTTATGGAAAATTAAGTACGCTAATGAAAAAGCAAACACTTTTCTACACTACAATCTCATTTATGTTAACCTTTTTTGCCCTATTTGCATTTATATTTTTCCCAAACAAAGAGTTCTTTAATATGAGCTATGAAGGTTTGTTACAGCTGCAAACTGATTATCCACGCTTTAAGTGGGTTATGCCATTGTTTGCAAATTGGACATTCTCTTTGTTTTATATTTTCTCGGAAATTTGGGGTACATTTGCTTTATCAGTTCTTTTCTGGACATTTGCTAACCAAACAACAAAAAGCAGTGAAGCTAAACGTTTCTACCCGCTATTTGGCATGATTGGTAATGTTGGCCTGATGTTTTCAGGTGGTTTACTAAAACAATTTACGTCTATGAACCCTCATCTTCCTGAAGATATACGTTGGATGATTAATTTAAAGTGGATTGTTTCTGCAGTCATTATAGCTGGTTTTTTAGTTATGTACATATATAGCTGGATAAATAAGCATGTTCTTACAGACCCTCGCTTATATGATCCATCAGAAATAAAAGTCAAGAAAAAGAAAGAAAAACTAGGTTTTTTGGAAAGTATGAAGACTGTTTTCAAATCTAAATATATTGGTTATATCGCTATTCTTGTTCTTGGCTATGGTGTTGCTATCAACCTTGTAGAAATCACTTGGAAGGGCCAGATTAAACTTCAGTACACAAACGCTAATGACTATACTGGATTTATGGGGCAATTTTCTATGATAGTTGGAGCTGTAACTATCTGTCTTATGGTTGTGGGTAATAATATTTTGCGTCGTTTTGGCTGGTTTACTGGTGCAATCATAACACCGATTATGCTACTTGTTACTGGTGTTGCATTCTTTACGTTTGTTATTTTTCGCGATAGTTTAGGAGGTATGATGGCTGCTTTTACTATGACTCCTGTTGTTTTATCTATTTGGCTTGGTTTGGCACAGAATGTAGCTAGTAAATCTACTAAATACTCTCTCTTTGATCCAACGAAAGAAATGGCTTATATTCCTTTAGATGAAAACCTTAAGGTTCGTGGTAAAGCTGCGGTAGATGGTATTGGTGGTCGCCTTGGTAAATCAGGTGGCGCTTTAATTCAGCAAGTCCTTTTAATTAGTATCGTTGGTAGTACACAAATTACTATTGCTCCGTATATCTCTGTGATTATGGCTGTAGTTGTTTTTATGTGGATTATTGCTGTTTTTGGTCTTAATAGGGAGTATAAAAAAATTATTAATGATAAGAATCAGCTAAAAAAGATAAAAAAAAGTAAAGGTTGTTAAAGCTTTAAAAAATATTTATTTATCAAGAAAAAGCCTCTTTTTAAGAGGCTTTTTCTTGATAAAAATAACTCAGAGAATTAATGAACAATATATATAAGATACACTGAATGAGTATTGTTAGTTACTTTTACATAAAAACAGGAGTCTTTAGAATTTTTTTTGGCAGGCACCCCTAATAAAATTCTTTAAGGAGTTTTTAAGCGCTATAAGAAGCTTCTTTTAAAAATATCCAGCTTTTAATAAGTAATCCCTTTATACATGCCCTGATACTTCTTATCCCTGAGTAAACACCCTCTTTTATCTAGTTTACCTACTTATGCAGCGGTTTCTAATAGGTATTAGCCCTAAAATTTTTACCAAGATAAATATTAAAAGAACGATATAAAATAGAAAAAAAAAGAAGCCCCAAAAGAGACTTCTTTTCTGTGTTAAGGCAAAGGAATATTATCCCTCATATGTTTTACCTTGAAAAAATGCACCTGTTTTTGCAAAAGTATCACAAGTAGCATGGTCATGATAAGTTATAGAACCCTTACAATCAATGCTTTGTCCTTTCTTTTCTTCAGCTGATACCTGCTCCTGAGTCATACAACTAAGTTCACTTTTATGGCCAGACTTTGAAAAAATCGTACAAGTTTGCCAGTCGGTAGCGTCAGCACTTTTTACGATTACGAGTGAAGAAGAAAACATAGCAATAGATAAACATGCAGCAATAGTAGTTAGTTTTATTTTCATGAGAGACTCCTTATTTTTATGAAAACTTAAGTATATTCTAAATATTTCTAATGTATGTGTCAATAAACTATTCCTACTTTCAAGAAAAATAAATATTAAACTAGAAGTACTCACTAAAAATAGTCTGGCCTTTTACTAGTAAAATTGGAACATCTACCAAAATCTTAAGCATAGAAGGATGCGGCACACTACCAGGGTCTCTAACAGCACTTCCTGTGGATTTCATGTTATTTTGAAGCAAGCCTCTTAGTTGGCTCTTTTTACATAAGTTTTACCTTGAATTCCAGCACCCATAGATGCAAACGTATTACACGTACCAAGATCAGAATAAGTTATTGAACCCGCACATGAAAGTTTATTTCCAGACTTTTTAGCGGATGCTTGTTCAGCCTTAGTCATACAATTAAGTTCACTTTTTCCACCATGTGTAGAATAAATTGTACAAGTTTGCCAGTCGTTAGCGTTTGCATTCTTTACGATTACGAGTGAAGAAGAAAACATAGCAATAGATAGACTTGCAACAACAGTAGTTAGTTTTATTTTCATGAGAAACTCCTTATTTTTATGAAAACTTGCCATATTTTAAGTATTTCTAATCTAGCTGTCAATAAACTATCCTAGTATAAAGAAAATATAAATATAATAGATAGACTTTTAAAGGATATCTCTGAATTTAATGATGGAACACTTTAATTTTACATACAAAATTTCAAGAAGGAAACAACCAGCGAGAAACAGAAAAGTTATCCTGATTTAAATCCCATAGAGTCTTTCTAGGCTAACCTCAAAAGATCTATAAATGCTGCAATTTACACTTTTACTACCCTGCAAGGGGCTATTGTTCATGCTTTCTGTAACAGCTTTTTTCAAGTTAAATGACTATAAAAAAATTTGATAAGATAAAATATAGAGAATTACTATTTACTAGCAATAGTCATACCTTCTACTAGTAAAGTTGGAACATCTACACCATAGCGGAACTCTAAGTCTTTGCAGGGTGTTATATTTTTAAACATATTCTTGAGATTTCCAGCAATGCTTACTTCACTAACCGGATAGGCAATTACACCATTTTCAATCCATAAGCCAGAAGCTCCTAAGCTATAGTCACCTGTTATTCCGTTAACACCATTCCCCATAGTTTCTGTTACAAAGAAAGCTTTACCCATTGATTTAATGAGGTCTTCAGGAGATATAGTTCCTGCTTCCATATAAAAATTTGAAATAGAAGGACGCGGCACACTACCAGGGCCTCGAACGGCGCTTCCTGTGGATTTCATGTTAAGTTGCCTCGCTGCAGAAAGGTTCATAATCCATGTAGTTAATTGCCCCTTTTCTACTATTTTACGACATTTTGTAGGTAATCCTTCTACATCGAAAGACCTAGATCTTTTTCCACGCTTCATGAGAGGATCATCTATAATAGTGATTTTATCGTTAAAAATATGATGTCCTAAAGAATCCTTCAAGAAACTTGTTCCGCGTGCTACGTTTAAACCATTGATTGCTTGAGCAAACTCTCCCAAAAGACTATTTCCCACACGTGGATCAAATATCACAGGAAAAGATCCTGTTTCTATTTTTCGAGAATTTAATCGCCTAACAGCTCTTTCACCTGCTTTACGACCTATAATAGTTGGCGCTTCTAAATCTTGCACATAAATGGCTGAATCATAATCGTAATCTGTTTGCATGTTAGGTGCCTCACCTGCTATAGAAACAGAAGAAATATAACTTGAAGAACTGCTTGTTTGTCCGATAAACCCATTACTAGCAACAATAATGCTACTCCCTTTTCCCCAGGCTGCTTGATTTTCCTCCGTCGTAGTGACTCCTTTCACATCAAGAGCTGCTTTCTCACATTCCATAGCCATTTTTATCAATTGTTCTTCAGATAATGCTGTTGAATCATAACTATCAATTTCAGGGATGTTTTTAATTAACTGATCCGGACTAGCTATGCCACAGTAAGGGTCTACTGGTATATGGTTTGCCATAGAAAGAGTTGTTTCCACAAGATTTTCTAAACTCTCTTGGCTAAAATCAGTAGTAGATCCCATAGCTTGTTTTCCATTGATAATTACCCGCAAACCAAGATCATGAGCTTCATTGCGTTCTAAATTTTCTAGTTTTTGATTGTGAACTGATACGCTAACACCCTCTCCTACTGCATACATAGCATCAGCAGCATCAGCTCCTTGATTACAGGCTTTTTTCACCAAATCTTGCAATAAGTTTGCATAATGTTCCATTTGGGATCCTTATTTTTTATGTTTATATCATATTTTGTTATTTATTGATGAATACCTTTATCAAAAGCATCTAAAACAGCTTCACGCATTATTTCAGAGAGTGTAGGATGAGGAAAGACAACTTGCATTAAATCAGCCTCTGTGGCTTCCATAGTGCGGGCAATTACAAAACCTTGAATCATTTCAGTAACTTCTACGCCTATCATATGAGCACCTAACAGTTCGCCAGTCTTAGCATTAAATATAACTTTTATTAATCCATCTGCTTCACCAAGAGCCAGAGCTTTACCGTTGGCTTGAAAATTAAATCTGCCAACGTTAATATCAAATCCAGAGTCTTTTGCTTTTTTTTCTGTATAGCCAACACTTGCAATTTGAGGATAAGAGTAAGTACACCCTGGAATTTTAGTTACATCTAAAGCATGAACATGAGGTTGCTTGGCTATATGATCCACACAAACTATACCTTCATGGCTTCCTTTATGAGCTAGCCATGGGGGGCCAGCAACATCACCAATAGCATAAACACCTGGTTCATCTGTTGATCCAAAATCTTTGGTTACAATATGACCTTTTTCAACTTTTATGCGCGTTTTACTTAACCCTATATTATCTACATTTCCTTGAATACCAATCGCTAATAAGGCCACTTCAGCTTGTCCTTTCTCAGACTTATCTTTATGCATTAAGCTGAATGAAATACCCTCTTTTGTAGATTTTAAATCTTTAAGCATTGTGTTGGTATGAAATTTAATTCCTTGCTTTTCAAAAATTTTCTGAGCTAATTTTGAAACCTCTATATCTTCCACTGGCAAAATGTGCTCTTGTAACTCTACTACAGTAACTTCTTTAACCCCTACTCCTTTATAAAAGCTTGCAAACTCTATGCCAATGGCACCCGATCCAATAATTAGTAAAGATTTTGGTAATTTTTCTGGCATCAAAGCCTCTTTGGCTGTCCATATATGTTTTCCATCAACTTCAATATTGGGCAGTGTCCGAGCATGAGCACCTGTAGCTATAATAATATTTTTAGCTGAAAGTTTTAGTTCTCGTTGCTCTTTTCTAGAAACAGCTATTTTTCCATTTCCTTTCAAGATAGCGCGACCAGAAATATATTCTATTTTATTTTTTTTTAAGAGGTAAGCTATGCCTTGAGATAATTTTTCAGATATATCACGAGAACGTTTCACGGCTTTTTTAAGATCAAATTGTGGGGGAGTACTTATATCAAAACCAAAAGTCCCAACCTCTTTTAATATGTGAGCTATTTCTGAAGACCTCAGTAGCGCCTTTGTAGGAATGCAGCCCCAATTTAAGCAAACCCCTCCTAATTTTTTTTCTTCAATTAAAACAACGTTTAAACCAAGTTGTCCTGCTCTAATAGCAGCTACGTACCCAGCAGGGCCTCCACCGACGACAATAAGGTCATAAGTTTTTTCTGTCATAAATATTTTTCCTTAAGCTAGAACGAGTAAGAGAGGGTTTTCTATATATTTTTTAAAAGCCACTAGAAATTCAGCAGCTACGATACCATCTACTACACGATGATCCGCAGAAATCGTAGATGTCATTTGTGTTGCTATCTTTAATTTACCATCAACGACAATAGGTCCCTCTTTAGCTGCACCAATAGAAATAATGCAGGCTTGAGGTTGGTTAATAATGGCATTGAATTGTTTTATATTATACATGCCCATGTTAGAGATAGAAAAAGACCCACCTTGAAATTCTTCCGGTGCAAGCTTATTTTCACGGGCCTTTTTAATAAGATTTTTTGATTCCGCTGAAATTTGGAATAGAGATTTTAGCTCAGCTGCTTTAATAATTGGTGTAATAAGCCCATTATCAACAGATACTGCTATAGAAATATCGGCATTATTGTAATAGCGGATAGATTCACCCAGCCAAGCTGCATTTGCTTTTGGCACATCTTTTAGGGCTAAAGCACAGGCTTTAATAATAAAATCATTTATCGAAATTTTTTGTGCTTTGTCTAGCTTCTCATTAAGTGTTTTACGAGCTTTTAAAAGCTCATCCATCATACAATCCATGCTTGCATAGAAATGAGGAATTTCTTGTTTTGATTTAAGCAAACGCTGAGAAATAATTTTCCGCATTTGAGAAAGAGGTTCATCATGATAACTACCATTACCTGTAACATTTGAAAAAGTGCGAGGAAAGCCAAATCCCATCTCAGAGGCAGTATTTCCTGATTTTATAAAATTCTCCACATCAGATTTTACTATGCGTCCTCTAGGCCCTGAGCCCTTAATAGATTTTAAATCTAAAGTATTTTCTTCAGCTAATCGGCGGGCTAAGGGGCTGGCAAATATACGATCTAATTTTTCTACAGAGGGGCTAGAAGAATTTGGGGCAATACCAACAGAAGTGGCTAATATTACTGGCTGTGGTGTTATGCTTGTCGTTGATATAGTTTCTTCTTTGTTTGATGGTTTTAGATTTGATGGTTTATAATTATTAAGTTTTTCCTTATCTTCACCCTCTTCAAGTATAACAGCTATAACTGTATTTACCGGCACATTTTGAGACCCTTCTGATACAAGGATTTCCCCCAAAACCCCTTCATCGACAGCTTCTACTTCCATAGTAGCTTTATCTGTTTCAATTTCAGCAAGCAAATCTCCAGATTCTACAGTGGCTCCTTCCTTCTTATGCCACTTTATAAGATTTCCATGTGTCATAGTTGGTGAAAGGGCTGGCATAAAAATTTCAATAGTCATAGCAAATTCCACAGGATTTAGTTTAGGTCCTTTTTAAGGACATTCTTTTCTATTATTTATATGTTATTTTTCTAACAGCTGCAACTATACGTTCTATATTAGGTAATGCAAGTTTTTCCAAGTTGTTTGCATAGGGCATAGGAACATCTTCTCCAGTTACACGAATAACCGGTGCATCAAGTTTGTCAAACCCCTCTTCCATAATCATGGCTGAAATAGCAGAACCAACACCAGCAAAGGGCCAGCCTTCTTCTACAATAATCACACGATTAGTTTTAGATAGAGAGTCAAGAATAGTTACTGTATCTAATGGGCGCAAAGAGCGTAAATTTATAACCTCAACATCAATGCCTTCTTCCTCTAAAATATCTGCAGCTTTTAAGCAAGTTCCCAAAATGAGAGAAAAGCTAAGAATAGTAACATCACTACCTTCCCTCTCAACATAGGCTTTTCCAATAGGAATGTAGAAATCTTCATCTACACAGGATTCAAAAGATACGCCATACATAAGCTCATGTTCTAAAACTACAACAGGACCCCTATCTTTTATAGCAGACTTGATCAGGCCAAAAGCATCCTCAGAGCTATAGGGAGAAACAACTTTTAACCCTGGAATTTGAGCATACCAGCTAGCAAAACACTGAGAATGTTGAGCCCCCACACGAGATGCAGCTCCATTTGGTCCGCGAAAAACAATAGGACATTCCATTTGCCCACCGGACATATAGAGTGTCTTAGCTGCTGAGTTTATAATTTGATCAATTGCTTGCATGGAAAAATTGAAAGTCATAAACTCAACAATAGGCTTTATACCTTTGTAAGCCGCTCCTATAGCTAAACCAGTAAAGCCTGCCTCTGTAATAGGTGTATCAATGACACGCTTTGGCCCAAACTCATCAAGCATGCCTTGGCTTACCTTATAAGCACCGTTATATTCAGCTACTTCTTCTCCTATAAGGAAAACATCTTTGTTTTTTCGCATTTCTTGCGACATGCCAAGACAAAGTGCCTCACGGACAGTAATTTCTTTTCTTTCGCTCATTACAAACCCCCTACTTTTTTAGTAAACTGTATCTTGGTTATAAATGTCTGTATATAACTCCACTGCTTTAGGTTCAGGGCTTTCTTGAGCAAAGATAGCAGAATCATTTACAACCTCTTTAATTTCTTTTTCTATAGTTTTCAATCTTTCTTCTTTTACTTTATACTCTTCTATCAGAATATTTTTTAGCGTAATAAGTGGATCGTATTGATTTTTAACACCTTTTACTTCTTCTTTTGTTCTATAATTTGCTGGATCAGACATAGAGTGCCCTCTATAACGATACGTATGAATCTCCAATACATAAGGACCCTTTCCTGAACGTACATATTCTACAGCTTCTAAGGCACCCTCATAGACTTTTATTACATTCATACCGTCAATAGCTTTTCCAGGTATATTCCAAGCTGCACCACGCTTGTATAAAGCATCACTTGCACTGTGACGTTTTTCAGAGGTACCCATGCTATATTTATTGTTTTCAATAATATATAAGACGGGCAATTTCCATAAAGAAGCCATGTTGTATGCTTCATATACTTGACCTTGGTTGCAAGCTCCATCTCCCATATAGGTAAAGCAAATGCCCTTGTCCTCATTGTATTGGTGAGCAAAAGCAATTCCTGTGCCTAGCGGCACTTGAGCGCCCACAATACCGTGGCCCCCATAAAAATTTTTTTCTCGACTAAACATATGCATAGAACCTCCTTTTCCTTTAGAAGGTCCGTCAAAACGTCCCATAAGCTCGGCCATAACACTATTAGCATCCATGCCACAAGCTAGCATGTGCCCGTGATCACGATAGGCTGTTATAACGCTGTCTTTAGGCTTTGAAAGAGCCTGTAGTGCTACTACAACAGCTTCTTGACCTATATAAAGATGACAGAAGCCAGCAATAAGCCCCATGCCATATAGTTGCCCGGATTTTTCTTCAAAGCGACGGATAAGAAGCATATCTCTATAGGATTTCAATAGATTTAAATCTTTATATAGTACGTTTTTATTGTTTTCCGCCATTTTAGAACCTTTTTATTTTAGTATTCTTAATCTACTGCCCCTAAAATATTTTAGTAAATTCAGTGAATATGCCCAGCATCTTAGACTAGAAGGAAAGAAAATGCAAAGATGCTTTTTAAATTAGAATATCATTGTTTCTTTATACAAGAATCTTAAGATATCTTCATAAGATTTTCCGCAGCCAGTTTTAAAAGAAGTTCTTATGGTTGAAAATATTTTAGATAAGTTTTTACTAGTTTTCCTTAAAATAGATACTTATTTCTTTAAGGAGGGTTCTGGCGTAGCAATATCTGTTGTGCTTGGCTGAGGAATAGCATTGCCTACATAAGTTTTGCTATAAGATTTTACAGGAGAATAGGCCTCGACGCGTATAGTCATAGTTGGCTCTGTCAAATCTGCTGTAGAAATAGTTGCATAGTAATCTACTAAGCGACTTTTCTTTTTTTCAGAGGAGGAAGATTTATAATCTTCGTCTGGTAAGCAATGATAATAAAAATTAAGGCTCTCCCCTGATGTTGTTGTATTCTGGTTTGAACGTGGAGACATGAATTTGTAGGAACAAGTATATGTATCGTTCACGTAGAAATTTTCTTCTAGCAAGTTCTTTATTAAGTTCGCATACTTGGCATAGGTATGATTTTCCCCACAAGTGCCATAATTTTCACTAGGAGGATTATTGTCATTAGCGCAGCCAGCTAAAAAGCCTAATATTACTAATAAGCTGCTTATAAAAATAGGGTATTTTTTTTTCACTCTATAGTCCTTTATTGTTGATTCTTTATTTAAACTAATTAATTATAAATGGCAAAGAGTTTAATTTTTTTTAGAAAATTTCTTGTAAATGATTAATTACAGGTGCTAGGTTACTAGAAAATACAAGAGGTACTATGACTGTTTTAAAAATTTTAAACATTCCCAATCCGCGCTTAAGGAACAAGGCAATACTTGTAAAAAAAGTAGATGATGAAATACGTAAATTTATGGATGATTTAAAGGAAACATGTAAATTCCATGATGGAGTTGGCCTAGCCTCTATTCAAGTAGGGGATCCTCGCTCAATTATTTTTATAAATTTTGATGAGGAAAGCCCAGGCCATTGTTATTATATGGCTAATCCTAGGATCACTTGGAAGTCAGATAAAATGATAGAATCAAAAGAAGGTTGCTTGTCTGTGCCAGATGTTTTCAATACAATTATGCGTCATGCAGAGATTAAGATAGATTACTTAGATTATAATAATGAAATGCGTAGTGCTCACTTTAAGGAAAATATGTCCCGATACATTCAACATGAAGTAGATCATTTGGAGGGTATTCTTTATATTGATCATCTTTCACTATTGAAACGCAAAATTCTAATGAAAAAATATAGTAAAATACTCGCTGAAAAGTCCTTTGAGCTAGAATAGGAGTGAGAGAAATCATGGTGTTCCTTCCTCATGGTCAACGAATTGTTTTTATGGGCAGTCCTGATTTTTCAGTTCCTACTCTGAAGCGTCTAGTGCAGCTTGGCTATAATGTAGTGGGCGTTTATAGCCAGCCACCCAAACCTGTGGGTCGTGGCTATACCATACAGCTAACCCCTGTTAACATTTGGGCAAAAAAGCATAGCCTACCTGTTTTTACACCTAAATCTTTCCGCAAAGATCTTAAAGCTGTACAGCAACTCAAGAACCTTAAACCAGACGTTATTATAACGGTTGCTTATGGTTTGATTTTGCCCTTGTCAATCTTAAGCATTCCCCTATACCATTGCTTGAATTTACATGCCTCCCTCTTACCACGATGGCGAGGAGCTGCACCATTGCAACATGCTCTTTTTCATGGAGATAAGAAAACAGGTGGTACTTTGATGCAAATGGAGGAGGGCTTAGATACAGGTCCTATTTTTTTTAAAAAAATACTAAAAATAAATGAAAAGATGACTCTTTCTAAACTTCATGACACCCTATCTATTATGAGTGCAGACGTTATAGAGAAAGCTTTACCCTTGTATTTGCAAGGGAGTCTTATAGGAGTAGATCAGCCAACAAAGGGTGTTAAGCATGCCCCCAAAATTAAGAAGGAAGACGGAAAAATAGATTGGAATAAACCAGCTAATGTAAGTATAGCACAGCTTCGGGCTTTAACGCCTTGGCCAGGTGTTTATTTTCAACATAAAGGCACTACAATTAAGGTGCTAGAAGCTCAAGCAATATCCTCACCTATACCAGAAGCTACTTCTGGACAATTATTAAAAGAAGATCATATTGTTATTCAGTGTGCTAAGGAAACAGCTCTAGCGTGTAAAATAGTACAGAAACCAGGAAAAAAAGCTATGAAGGACATAGATTTTTTAAGAGGCTATGCCTTAAAAAAAGGAGAGAAGCTTACATGACTTCTCATTATAAACTTACCATAGAATATGATGGCACGCCTTTTTGTGGATTTCAATTTCAACCTGGTATGCTTACTGTGCAAGATGAACTGGAGAAAGCTCTTGTGCAAATAAATAAAGGGATTAGACCTAAAGTCTATGTAGCTGGTCGCACAGATACAGGCGTTCATGCTTTTGCACAGGTAGTTCATGTAACTCTGGATACTGATTATAATGCTTTTAAAGTTATGAATGCGGCAAATCATTATCTTCGCGACACCCTAAAGCCACAATCTGTGTCAGTGATTGATGCTCAGCTTGTTAAAAAGGATTTTCATGCAAGATTTAGTGCTATAGAGCGTTCTTATGTATATAAAATAATTAACCGTCAAGCACCAATTGCTATAGATGCTAACAGAGCTTGGCATGTATATATTAAACTTGATGTAAAAGCTATGAACAAAGCTGCTCAATTTTTAGTAGGTCATCATGATTTCACCTCTTTTCGATCCACAGAATGTCAAGGATCTACACCTATGAAAACTCTTGATGAACTCAGTGTTTATAAAGCAGGGAATTTTATTGAAATAAAAGCGCGTTCTCGATCTTTTTTACACCATCAGGTGCGTAACATGGTTGGTACTCTTAAACTTGTAGGTGAAGGTAAATGGGTGGGTGAAAATATAAAAAAAGCTCTAGATGCTAAAGATCGTCGTGCTGGAGGGCCTACAGCTCCTGCTCATGGTCTTTATTTACTTGATGTAAAATATTGAGGTTATATCTCCCCTTTTAGAGCTATTTTTTCTATAAATAAGGTACCCTACCCCTCTAGCTTTTCCCATACTAAACGAGCAAGCCCTATAAGGGCTGGCGTGGGATGAAGAATTAAATAAGAGGGAACAGAGGAAAGATATTGGCTATAGCTACCTTTTGCCTGAAAAAAGGTTCTAAAAGTAGATTGTGTTAGCAGAGGTTCAATTTGAGGCAAAATACCACCAGCTAGATAAACACCACCTTTTGCTCCGAAAGTAAGAGCTAGATTTCCAGCAATATTACCTAAAAATTGAAAAAAATAGTCCATGCTTTCTTTGGCAATATTTAGAATTTCTTTGGGTATATTTTCAGGCAAAGTTGGTAAATTCTTTTGAAATAGAGCCGAAGGAGTCATATTTTGCGCTTTAAGAGCCATCAATGCAATCTGTGGAGCTGTAAGATTGCGAAAACTGTCTATATTTATGTCTGTATCTAACGGTTTTTCCATTTCGTCTTTAGGGACAATTGCATCTACGAGATTATGCCGTATTTTTGGTAATTTTCCATCTATAGATATATCAGAGATACCCTCAAATTTTGAAAAATTTAGCTCATTTGGATAAGGTTTACTACCAGGGGGAAGAATATCACCGTTTTTCTTATCGATATCAATAAAAGCAGGAATCATCGATATTTTTTGTGATAATACAGCATTATATAAATTTACAATACCAGGTCCTGATAAAATATCTTCTGAAGAAGCATGCCCTAATGTTTTACGAAGGTATGCAATGATATTATCGTCCTGAGAATTTTGTGGAGACAAAGTTATGTGCCCAGCCTCACCTGGCACAGGCACCCAATGCCTTGCATTATTCCATGTGTATGGTACTAATCCTGCACATCCAAGTCCACTTCCCGGACCCAATACAACTTTTGCTACTTCAGACGCAGTAGAGTCTGTGGTAAATGTTCCTACAGGCTTAAGGTCTGAAGTTTCTAAATAGGGTAAAGCTTTTGCAATAGCCTCATAATCATTTATGACAAACAAGGAATCTAAAGAAAAAGCAGTCTTTATTTTTTGGATGGAAAACTGCCAAGGCAAGTTAGTGAACTGTATAGAATCTCCTAAAATTGGACATGCAACAGCAAGCGCTCCAACAGAGGGTTTATTTTTACTTGAAAGCATCTTGTAAAAATCTTGTAATAAATCTTCTATATTTTTATAGTTTGCACAAGTAAAATACTGAACATCCAGTACGGTGCTATCAGCTGCAATATAAGTGAAACGAGCATTTGTAGCTCCTATATCTCCTACAAAAATAGGCTGTGAAAATTTTTCTTGTTCCAGTATAACACTCCCCCCCCCCTCTCTGTTTTTCTTATTTATATAGGATACTATTTTATAGATAAGAGTGGAAGGAGAAAGATTGTCTATTAAAGCACAAAAAATCCGCTATCTTAAAGGATAGCGGATTTTTAAATTAATTAGCTAAAAAATTACTTACGCACAGCGTCTTTAAGACCTTTACCCGCACGAAATTTAGGCTGTTTAGAAGCAGGAATTTGAATTGATTCGCCAGTACGTGGATTACGTCCACGAGTTGCTGCACGGTGTGCTACAGTAAATGTACCAAAACCAACAAGGCGCACTTCTTCACCTTTTTTCATAGCTTCCTGAATCGCTTCAAACGTACACTCAACAGAACGAGCAGCTGATGCTTTTGTTATATCAGCTTTCTGAGCTACACTTTCTACTAGTTCACTTTTGTTCATAATTTAATTCCTTCATTATCTTAATTTCAACTATAGAAGTTGTTTCTTAACAACGATACCATTTTAGGGACATTTTTTCCTATTCGTCAACGAAAAAAATACTAAAAACGGCTGTTTTTAGCAAAAAAAAGCATTTTTACCTAATGAGGGACAAATTGATGCGTTTCAGATACATTTTTTTTATTAAGAGTTGCCTCTTTTAAAGATTTTAACTTTTCATCAGAAAAAGATTTAGGGGGACTTAGAAGAATTTTATTTAGAACCTCCATAGCATTTTCCACAGGTATAATAGAAATATCATTTTTAGATGATTGAGGAATATCTTCTAAATCTTTCTCATTATCTTTAGGAATAAATATTGTTTTTACACCAGCTCTATGAGCTGCTAATATTTTTTCTTTTAGGCCTCCAATAGGAAGCACATGGCCACGTAAAGTTACCTCACCTGTCATAGCAGTACCCTTTTTAACAGCAACGCCTGTAAGCAAGGATACTAAAGTTGTACAAATAGCCGTTCCCGCTGAAGGACCCTCTTTTGGAGTGGCTCCTTCAGGTACATGCACATGAATATCATTTTTTTCAAAAATAGAGGGATCAATACCTAATTCTTGATAACGAGATTTAACAAAACTATACGCTGCTTGCACAGATTCTTGCATAACTTCACCTAATTTTCCTGTTGCCTTGATACGGCCTTTTCCTGGAACTAAAACAGATTCTATTGTTAAAAGTTCTCCGCCAAACTGTGTCCAAGCAAGCCCTGTACAAACGCCTATTGCATCCTCTTTTTCACTTAATTGATGGCGATATTTTTTCTGGCCAAGATAATCTTTTAGATTTTTTATATTTATATTTATTTTTTTCTCTTTTTTATACATCAATTTTTTAACTACTTTGCGGCAAATTCTAGAAATTTCTCGTTCAAGGTTACGCACACCCGCTTCTTGAGTGTAAGCATGGATAATTGTAGGTAATGCATCATCATTAAGAGCAAAATCTTTTTTTTCAAGGCCATGTTTTTTCATTTGCTTAGGAATTAAATATTGAAGCGCTATTTCTTTTTTTTCGTCATCTGTATATCCTGCTAAACGAATAATCTCCATACGGTCTAATAAAGGTTGAGGCATATTTAGCGTATTTGCAGTCGTAATAAACATAACGTCAGAAAGATCATAATCTACTTCTAAATAATGATCAGAAAACCTTGTATTCTGCTCAGGGTCAAGGACCTCCAGAAGAGCAGATGTAGGATCCCCTCGCCAGTCTGAGCCTAGTTTGTCAATTTCATCTAGAAGAATGAGAGGGTTTGATGCTTGTACTTTTCTCATGCCTTGCATAATTTTACCTGGCTGAGAGCCTATATATGTTCTCCTATGCCCACGAATTTCTGCTTCATCACGAACGCCACCAAGAGCAATTCGATGAAATTTTCTCCCTATAGCTTCAGCAATAGATTTTCCAAGAGATGTTTTTCCAACACCTGGAGGACCTACGAAACAAAGAATTTGACCTGGTACTTTTCCTACACGTTCTTGAACAGCTAAATACTCCAAAACACGCTCTTTAATTTTATCAAGACCATAGTGATCGGCTTCTAACATGTCTTCAGCTTTTTGAAGATTATGCTTTAGTTTCGTTCTTTTTTTCCAAGGGATATCTAAAATCCATTCTAGATAGTTTCGCAAAACTGTTGCTTCGGCAGCCATAGGGCTCATCATACGCAGTTTTTTAAGTTCAGATTCTGCTTTTTTGCGAGCTTCTTTAGAAAGCTTTGTTTTCTTTATTTTTTCTTCAAGTTCATCAAATTCATTCTTACCATTGTCTGATTCACCTAGCTCTTTTTGAATAGCACGCATCTGCTCATTTAAATAATATTCACGTTGAGATTTTTCCATTTGACGCTTAACGCGATTACGTACTCTGTTTTCTGCGTTCAGAGATTCAACTTCTTTAGCAATGAATAGGCAGATTTTTTCAAGACGTTCTAGCACGCTTCTAATTTCTATAAGTTCTTGCTTCTGTTCTATTTTAAGAGGTAAATGAGATGCTACTGTATCAATAAGGCGAACAGGAGACTCTATTATTTGCACAGAATTTAAAATTTCCGGTGGGAGCTTCTTGCTTAATTTAACGTAGTATTCAAATTCTTGTAGAAGTGCTTTTGTTAAAGGTTTTATATCTTTATTCGCTGTGTCTTGATCTATCAGTGGTTCGAATCTAGCTGTATAAAAAGAATTTTCTATTATTTTCTGGCAATGCCCCCTCTTTTTTCCTTCTACAAGGACTTTTACGGTGCCATCAGGTAAACGCAAAAACTGGAGGATATGCCCCAAAGTTCCTGTATGATAAAAATCATTTAGTTTAGGATTGTCTATCTTGGAGTCTTTTTGTGTTAGCAACAGAATTGGATTATCATTTTTCATGGCACTTTCCACAGCCATAATAGATTTTTTACGTCCCACAAACAAAGGAATAACCATTGAAGGGAAGACAACTATATCCCTTAGCAATAAAATCGGAGATACATTTGATTTTGTCTTTTTTGTATCCATATTTTCACTTCTCCTTAAAATATCGTTTTACTCTTTATTATACTATATCAATTTACACAAAAGTTAACCAGTTATGCAAGGGGTGATAAATAAATTTCTTTTTCTAGTTCTATGAATTTTCTTGTACTTTTCTAAAATTAACATACCCTAAAAGAGTAATGATAAAGGGATATAATTATTAAAATTTTAAAACTTAAAATAAACTTGGTAATATTATTTATAAGTTTATATTCTCCAGCTATTGCTTTTGAACCATCTCCTGTATGTCTAAAATTTATGAAATCTGGAATTCAAATGTTTTCTTCTTCAACATCTGATTTGCAATGGGGGGGAGTAAAAAAAAGTTTAGAGTCTAAACAATGCCCTTTAACACTTAAATTTCTTTCTTATGCTTACTACTTGTCACCTAAAAATAATGAAGTTAACCCATTAAACATAATTATTTTTTTGAAGAAAAATCCTTCCTGGCCTGAGAAGAAAAAACTAAGAAAGCGCATAGAATTTTTAGCTCCTAAAGCCTTCCCAAAAAAAATACCAATCGCACTTATTTCTTGGTTTTCAGCACATCCCCCTACTCAAGGCAAGTCCATTTTATTATATATGAAAGGACTTCAGCAGCATAATAAAAATGAAAAAACCCTAAAAATTGCTGTTAAAAATGCTTGGTATAAAGGAAAGTTTTCAGAAAATATGGAAAAAATATTTTATAATACTTACAAAAAATTTCTTACAGAATCTGATAATTGGAAACGAACGAATAATGCTCTATGGGATAAAAACCATTCTGTAGCTAAACGTATGCTATCAAAACTTTCTAAAAACCATAAGTTATTAGCTCAGACACGCCTTTATCTTCAGAAAAAAAAAGAGGGACTGGGGCTGGAGCTTGCCCCTAGTAAATTTTTTTTTATAGATCATATAGGTTTTTTATATGACAATATAGTTTGGCATCGAGAAAAACGGAAAAATGATGCTGCTTTTTCTCTGTCTAATATAATAAAATCACCAAAAGTGAATCCTGCTCGTTTTTGGAGAGAGCGACATATATTAGCGCGAAGAGCTCTGGAAGAGAAAGCTTACCAGCGCGCCTATGATTTAGCTTCTAACCATGGTCTTTCTTCTGGAAAAGACTTTGCCAATGCAGAATTCTTAGCAGGTTGGTTGGCTCTGCGGTATTTGCGCAAACCAGAGATTGCAGAAAAAAAATTTCAAAACCTATACAATAAAGTATATACACCTATCAGTAAGTCTCGAGCAGCCTACTGGCTAGGGCGCACTTATGATGCTCAAAATAAGTTAGTTAAAGCTAAACGTGCTTATAAAGATGCTGCTAGATTTAGAACAACCTTTTATGGTCAACAAGCCTCTGAAATCCTAGAATTAGCAACAGATATATATCTCTTTAAAAAGTATAAAATTGACGAAAAAACTAAATTTATTGTAGAGAATAGAAATTTTGCTAAGCTTTTAAAAATGTTTTCTAAAATCCCAAGCTCTTACGATTGGCAAAAAGCTATTATTATGAATTTTGCCTTCCAAGCAAAAGGGCATAGTCAAAAAATATATACTCTTAAGTTTATTTTTAAATACGCGCCAAATTTTGCATCAGATGTTGCCAGGATAATGAATATACAGGGAGAAATTTATATAGAGCAAGCTTTTCCAAGTATGCATAAAAAATATATACATGGCAGAGTTGAACCTTCACTTGCTTGGGCAATAATGCGACGTGAAAGTGGCTTTGACTATAAAGCTATAAGTTGTGCTGGAGCTATGGGATTAATGCAGCTCATGCCAAAAACAGCTAGAAGGACAGCTAAAAAACATCGTATTAAATTACCTTATCTGAGTCATTTACTAGAAAAACCACATATAAATGTTAAGATAGGTACTGCGCATCTAGAGGATTTGCTTTCTCGCTATAAAGGAATATATCCTTTTGTTATTGCAGCATATAATGCAGGATATGAAAATGTGAATGAATGGATTAAAATCTTTGGTAACCCAGCTAAGGGGCAAGTAGATTGGCTAGACTGGCTAGAATCTATTCCTTTGTTTGAATCGCGTTACTATGTCCAGCGTGTTTTAGAGAGCTTACATATTTATCGTGTTAATTATGGGGATAAGCACGCGTCTGGTCCTTTAAGTCTGCAAGAGTTAAAGTAACCCACCCTCCTAATATTTGTTTTTCTATCAGATAAAAGCCTTCTTTTTCATAGGCTTTATGAACACTATCAGCTTGGTCTATTAGAATACCAGAAAGTATAATATGCCCTTTGGGATTTGTATGCTTAGATATAGCTGGTGCAAGCATTATAAGAGTATTGGCTAGAATGTTTGCAATAATAAGATCGAAAGACTTATCTTTGAAGGGTATTGCTTCAAAGCTTTTGCTTAAGAAAATTTGGATTTTGCAGTTGTTTATTTTAGCATATCTTTCTGCTACACATACAGCTTCTTCATCACTATCTGATGCCCATACCGTTGATTTTGGCCATAATGTATTTGCAGCTAGAGCCAGGATACCTGAGCCACATCCTAGATCTAAAACACTCTGAGGACTACATCCCTTTTCCATTAATTGTTCCATACCTAAAATACATCCTTGTGTTGTGGCATGTTCGCCTGATCCAAAGGCTGTAGCAGCATCTAAGCACAAAGCATGAATGTTTTGAGTAGGCTTTTTTTCCATATGAGAGCCATAAATGCAAAAAGTTCCGATATTTATTGGAGAAAAAGCTTTATATGTTTCTTCTAACCAATTTATTTTACCATCTATGCCTGTAATTTTTAACTTCTTAATTTTATCTACATAATGTCTTAGAATGTTTTTAAGAATTGGTAGCTGCTGCTCCTGTGCAATTAATTCAATTTCCCATTCTATGAGCGACTCTGCATGATTAAAAGCAGACAGGCATGTTGCCTCGTTATATAAGAGTTCTTCTGTGGAAATAAACGTTTCTAAATCTGTGAAAAAAGTAATTGAGAAATACTTCATATTTTCCTCTAAATTCTTTTAACAAACTGTTTTATTATCTTTTTTCTCCCAAAAGTATTAAAGAAAATATCTAAACGATCTTGATCAACTGCAAGTATTGTACCCTCACCATATTTTATATGCGATACTTTTTGTCCGCACATAAAACCATCTGGATCTTTTTTTATATGTTTAGTTTTTATAGAGTTTGATTTTGTTGGTTCTAGCTGCATATTTCTATACGAATGGCTTTCTTTAACAGAGAATTCTTTCACATAGCCATAAGCACTCGTTTCTTGATTGTAAAATACATTTCCCTGATCATTCAGATTATCAATACAGTCTCTAGGCAACTCTCCTATAAAACGAGAAGCAACAGAAGATTGCCACTTACCATATATTTTTCTATTTTTAGCGGAAGTTATATAAGCTTTCTTTTTTGCTCTGGTTATCCCCACATAAGCAAGTCTACGCTCTTCCTCTAGGCCTTCTTGCCCACTTTCTTGTAAAGTACGCTGACTTGGAAAAATACCCTCTTCCCAACCTGTTAGAAACACCCTGTCAAATTCTAATCCTTTAGAACTGTGAAGAGTCATAACGGTTACGACATCCTCTTTATTACTAGCTAGCGTATCCATAACTAAGCTTACATGCTCTAGAAAGGCTGATAATGATGGGTATTCACGCAGAGCAGATACTAGTTCTTTTAGATTTTCTAATCGTCCCTGAGCTTGTTCTGTCTTATCAGATTTCCACATAGCAATATAACCAGACTCTTCTATAATAAGCTGCGCTAATTCAGGATGAGGCATCTCATCTACTAAACTTTGCCAACGAGAAATTTGATCTAAAAATTTAACAAGAGCAAGATGCGTCTTCCCTTTTATTATATTCTCCTGACAGGCTATATAGGCAGCTTCTAGAAGAGATATTTCTTGATCCCTAGAAATTTCATAAAGCTTATTTACAGCAGCAGGGCCTATACCACGTTTTGGTACATTAATGATTCTTTCTAGAGCTAAGCTATCTAGGCGGCTAGCTACAATGCGAAAGTATGCTATAGCATCGCGTATTTCAGAGCGTTCATAGAATCTCAAACCCCCAACAACTTTGTAGGGTATGCCTACAATTAAGAATCTTTCTTCAAATTCACGCGTTTGATAGCCAGCTCGTACAAGAATAGCTATATTTGAATAGGCTACATCTTTTTGTCTACATGATTCAATTTCACTTGTTATCCAAGAAGCTTCTTCTTCCCCACTCCAAAGCATATTAATCGTAACAGGTTCCCCCTTCTCTTCATCTGTCCATAAGGTTTTTCCTAGACGCGCAGAATTATTTGATATAATCGCTGAAGCAGCATTTAAAATATGAGATGTAGAACGATAATTTTGTTCTAAGCGAATAATTTTTGCGCCTGGAAAATCTTCTTCAAACTGTAAAATATTTTTTACTTCCGCACCACGCCAACCATAAATAGACTGATCATCATCACCCACACAACAAATATTTTTATTCTTTTGAGTCAATAGGCGTAACCATAAATACTGTGCTGTATTAGTATCTTGATATTCATCTACTAATATATAGTCAAAGTTATTCTGATACTGAGCTAAAATCTCTAAGTTTTGACGAAATAGAGTTAGAGTAAGCAAAAGAATATCGCCAAAATCCATGGCATTTAAGGACTTTAAACGGTCTTGATAAATTCCATATATATGTGCAGCAACTTTTTCTTTGCCTCTAGAATTTTTATAGTTTTTGATATCCTGTGGATATTTTACCTGATCCTTCCAACGACTAATATAACTAGCTATCAAACGTGGCTTAAACTCTTTTTCATCCAAATTTTCCATTTTTATAATTTTTCTGAGGAGTCGTAGTTGGTCATCTGTATCAAGGATGGTAAAATCGGAGCTATAGTAGATTTTTTCTGCATGGCGGCGTAAAATGCGAACACAAAGTGAATGAAATGTTCCTATCCAGAATCCTTCTATACCATGGCCCACTAAATCTTGTACACGTTGCCGCATCTCATGAGCTGCTTTGTTTGTAAAGGTTACCGATAAAATGCGTTGAGGGATAGATTTTTTAGTATGAAGAATATAAGCAAGGCGTGTTGTAAGTGCTCGTGTTTTTCCTGTGCCAGCTCCTGCTAGCACCAAAAGAGGGCCTTCTGTAGTAAGTACAGCC